>DATJMR010000092.1:0-10475 GCA_035508595.1 Dyella sp. | reverse complement strand
AGCGTATCGAGGGGTTTCGCATCGGAGTAGTCGCTGACGTCCTGCTCGGGAATGATCGAGCCTTCGCGCACGAATACCGGCGTTTCATCGACATCGTAGTGCGTGGTGAAAGCGCGGCCGCCTTGGTAATGTTTGCCGTTGAAGAAGCCGATCCACGAACCGGGCGGCAAATAGACGGTGCGGTTGCCGCTGGCATCGAGCACGGGCGCGACGAGCATCTGTTCGCCGAAGAAATATTCGTGCGAGTGCTGGTACGCCTCATCCAGCTCCGGATATTGCAAATACAACGGACGGAGAAGCGGCATGGATTGCGTATGCGCCAACCATGTATAGGTATAGATGTACGGAATCAGTTGCGTGCGCAGCGTAAAGTACTTGCGCATCAACGCGAGGCCTTTGTCGCCGTACAGCCAAGGCATGCGCACGTTGCCCTCGCGCGGGTTGGCGTGCGCGCTGTGCATGCGCAGGATGGGGCTAAAGGCGCCGAATTCGATCCAGCGCGCGTACAGGTCGAAATCGATCTTCGCCCCGTGGAACCCGCCGATATCGTGGCTGATGTACGGCACCAGCACGTTGCCGCCGCGCGCGGTAAAGGCGACTTCGTAAGCCAGTACCGGCCATTGCGAATACGTGTCGCCGGTGAAAAAGCCGGGGTAGCGCTCGCTGCCCCAGTCGCCGTAGCGGCCGAGAATAAAGCCGCGCTCGCCGGTAAATTGCTGGGAGTAGTCGTAAAACACCTTGTTGGTCCAGAACTGCTTGTTGAGTCCCGGCATATCCGTGGCACCGCCGCCGCCGTCGACCCACCAGGTGTTGACGCCGGCCTGCATCAACGGTTGATGCAGATCGCGCATAAAGATATCCGCCTGCGCTTTGTCGGAAAGATCGAAATAGATCCGTTTGGGCGGAAGGATGTCTTCAATCGCCACCGGCCCACGGAAAATGCCGCCGCCTTGCTCGCCCGATTCCACGCGCAAGGCGATCTCATTGCGCTCGCCGGGCCGAACGTAGGGCTTGATATCGGTATACGTAAGACGGCGCGGCCACTGCGCCTGGCTGTGTTCCACCTCTTTGCCGTTGACGAAGATGCGATACGTTTTGGCGACTTCGCCAAGGTACAGATACATCGCACCGGGCAATTTCGCCGGCAGCCTCACGGAGGCGCGATACCAACCGATGCCCTGGTCGTTCGGGTAACCCTGTTGCTGCCACGCCTGATCGGTACGGATCGACCTCCAGGTACGGTCGTCGTAATCGGCGGCGAACCAGCGTTCGCGCATGCCTTGATCTTGCGAGTCGGGCGCGAACTTCCATTGCGCAGAAACATCCATGTCGAACGTCGGCTTTGCCGGCCGCGGACGACCCAATGCCTTGAGCACTTCCGGCGCATGGCTGTCGTTGAAGGAAAGAATGCTTTCCTCCGTACCCGCGTAACCGGGATGGTCGTTGAGGCTGAGTTTGATGCCGTAGTCGTGCAGCCATTTCAAAAACTGCGCCGGATGCGGAATCAGCGGGCTCCAGTCGTAGCCGCCTTGCCAACCGTAGTTGTGCCACGCGAAATCCAGCACCAGCGTATCGAACGGAATATGGTTTTCGCGCAGGCGCGACAGCTCGTCTTCGAGATACTGCTGGTTGTAGCGCACGAATTGCGGCGAGTGCGCTTGGGCCGTATCGGGGAAATATTCGAAATTGAAATCGGTGACCCAATTGCCGAGCACGTAGCGCGGAATCATCGGAATGCCGCCGCACAACTGCGCGTACTCCTGAAGCACCGTCTGGTAATCGTGGTCATAGGTAAACAGATACCAATCCTGTCCGTACGGTGTCGCGCGTGGCGTGATCCAGTCGGTTTGCGCGTTCCACAGCGGTGTGTGGCTGTCGTCGATCAGCGCGTAGCCACTGCGGCTGAGCAACCCCGGTTTGGCAGGCTCCAGCGGAATCTCGATGCCGGGAATGATGTCGTTGATCGGACTTTCCAGATCCTGCTTGCCTTGGGACAGATTGGCTTCGCTTACGTGATCGAGCGAATAGGTGAGGCCGCCGAGATTTTGCGTGTCGACCTGGCCGGGATGCCAAGCATGCGGTGCGCCGTCCGGTCTGCTCCAGGTCACCTGCACGTTGTCGGCGTTGAAGGGGCCGGAACGGAGACGATAGCGCAGCGTCATGCCTTGCGTGTGGAGCACCAGCCAACCGTTCTGATTGCTGGACTCAACATTCACCGCCGGCCAATCGCGCTTGAGCACCACGGCGGTGGGTGCGTCCACGAACGCCCCCTTCGAGGCGTATTCCATGCGCACTAACGAGGGAGTGAGAAATTCGAAACGCGCATCGCCCGCAACGATGGTGGCCGTGTTCGACGTTCGCGCGTGCGCCGCCAGCGGTGTGAAGACGAATCCGACGAACGCGGCGAGGATCGTGCAGCCAAACGCTTTCATGCGAGAGTCTCTGTACCGTCACGGCAACGATGACTTCGCACTTATACTCGCCGCCGCGCGTCAAAGACACCCTTGGCGGCCGTGTATCGCTGTGCCGAACATGCACGGTTCGTGTCGTATTCCACGCGCACATAAAAAAGTGGAGGCCATAAGGCCTCCACTTTTCAGTCACGGCGTACCGATTTACGGAGAAGCAACCAAGGTCGTGATCAAGCCAGACTTGGGACTGCCCCAGCCGGTCACCAGGTCATAGCCCGTTACAGCCGAATAGCTGCCGGATTTGCCGCTGGTGATGTCGTGGAAGTCGGTGGTGTAGGTGCTGGTGAGCGCACCACCGGATTCATTCTCCGGATAGACGGTCGAGTTGAAGTTGCCGATACGTGTCTTGCCGTTGGCGACGCGTTGCTGGTTGATCAACGCCACGAAGCCTGCCCACATCGGCGCCGCGAAGCTGGTGCCGCCGTATTCGTTCGCCGTGCAGGTGGTTTGATCCGCGCACACGTAGAACGTGAAGTTCGCATTGGCCGACACGTCGGGGCCGTTACGATACGTGGTGGAGCCCTTGTTGCTGGAATTGATGACGCCGGAGATCTTCTGCCATGACGGAATGGCGATCTTGTCCGGCGAAATGCCGCCGCCGCTGTCTACCCATGCCGTTTCCGATTTCCATGGGCCGGCTGCGCTGCTGGTGGTCAAGTCGGTGCCGCCGACGGAGATGACATACGCATCGTCGGCCGGCCACGCCTCGTTGCGGCGCGACCACGTCGAGCTGTCGCCCGATGCCGCAAAGAACGTCTGGCCTTGCGCGGCCATCTTCTCGAAATACGGATCGAGCGTGCTCGGATCGTCCGGCGTCCAACCCCACGAGCAACCGATGGTCGTCGGCAGCGGGCTGTGTGTGGTCATCGCGCTGATGATCGCGGTGTCGGTGGAGCCGACGTACACGGTCAAGTTGGACAACCCGGGCGCCATGCCGATCGCCTGCGTGATGTCCAGCGTTTGCTCGGTATCGTCGCAGCCGCTCGATGCCGTGCACGCGGTGCTGGTGCCGTCGGTCGACAGCAGCGTAATCGGTACGCTGTTGGTCTGGCCCACGTTCTTATAGTACGTGGTCACATCGGCCAGATCGGTGCCGTAGTATTCGAACAGGCCCAGATTTTCGCCGGAGCCCGTGAGCGCGGTTCCGCCGTAATAAGCGGCGCGCATATCGCTACCCAGAAACGATGCCGAGGGGCCCGAACCGGTGGTTGCATGCGATACCACCGCATCGGGGCTGATCCCGTGTGCAGCGGCGTAGTCGCTCTTCTTCACATACAACGGTTTGGGAATGGAGTAGTTGTCCAGACCCGAGACGTGCCACAGCGCAATCGCCAGCGACGTTGTCGGTTCGCGATCGGGACTGTAGAAGGTGCGGTTTTCGGTGGGATGCTGGTACGTGTGCATCGTCACGTTGAATGCTTTTTCCACCGAAGAAACCGGGCCCACGATCTGGATGTCCATCCCATCGCGACTGCCGCCCGTTACCTTGAAACCGTAATGGGTGAGGTACTGCACCACGGTGTCATAGTCGTTCTGCGTCGGGCCGAATCGCGCGGTGAATTCTTGTGGCGTCAGATAGTGCTGATAATTCGCGCTGGCCGGGTTGGTGACGTCTGCAACGAACGCATCCAAACCTGCTTTGTCGCGCAGCGGCAGCACGACGTCCAAACTCATCAATCGATTTTCAGGAAGACGACCCACCAATTTCGCCGTATTGCTGCTCACCGCATCGCGCACGTGATGCGTGTACACCTGCGCGGCATGCGCGGCGGTGTTGACGCCCAATGCCATCGCAATAGCCAGCGAAAGGCCGCATGCTTTGCGTGCGAAGCTGAAAAGTCCATTTGAAACGGGTGTTCCTTTCGAATCTGTAGTCATCGGAAGCTACTCCCTTAGTTAGTAGTCAGTGACAGATAAAGAATCGAGGAAGCCACAATGAACTCCCCTCCCCAGGGGTGCCGAATGGCTGCGGGAGCGTAGACTCGCCCCCGTCGTTTTCAAGTGAAACTAAATGGATTTGTCTCGATACAAATGTTCGACATGACATCGTGCGTCGAAAAATGTGTTGGCAGTCACGCTCAATCGATGTACGACCGACGGATGAGCCCGCCTCATTGGCCCATTGCGCAAGATATTTCGGCCGTCGTTACGATCTCCCGGCGATCGCGCAGACCCTCGACATTCGGTCGTTATAGAGCCGCACGATTCGCCGGCCTGGCGTGCCTTTGTGCCATGGCGTGCGATGCGGCGGGATGATAGAAATGGATGGCGTGTGGGCGATCCATTCGCAGGCAGAAGATTCGCTTGCGCGAACTTCGTCCGGGGAGATGAAGGTCGCGTGGCAAGGGGAAACCAAGCACTATGAGTCGGTCACGTACCTCGGGCGGCGAAACGGCGCGAAATCCGCCGCATCGCATCGCGCTGCTCTTCAATGCCAACAAGGTTTACGACCGGCAAGTCATCGCGGGAATCGGCGAATACGTCACCTCCACGCGCGTGAAGTGGGATCTGTATCTGGAAGAAGATTTCCGCAGCCGCATTGCCGGCATTCGCCAGTGGCGCGGCGACGGCATCATTGCTGACTTCGACGATCCGATGGTGGCCGACACGGTATCGTCTTTGTCCATTCCTGTCGTCGCCGTAGGTGGTTCGTATGCGGACGAATCGCAGTATCCGGCCGGCATTCCGTATGTAGCGACCGATAATCAGAAGCTGGTGCAGTTGGCCTATTGGCATCTGATCGAACAAGGCTTGCAACACTTCGCTTTCTTCGGCAAACCGCCCGCGCCGGAAAACCGCTGGGCGCACGAGCGCGAGATGTGGTTTCGGCATCTCACCGCGGCGGACGGAGTGAAAGGCGTCGTCTATCGCGGCTCGCACACCAATGCGGAAAGTTGGGACCGCGCACAGCACGAAATCGTCGAATGGATACGTTCGCTGCCCAAGCCGGTCGGCATCGTCGCCGCCACCGACGCACGCGCGCGGCAACTGCTGCAGGCCTGCACGGTGGCCGATGTGCCGGTGCCGGAACAGGTGGCGATCATCGGCATCGACAACGATCCCATCGTACAGATGCTCAGCTACATACGACCGACGTCGGTGATTCAAAGCGCGGAAGAGATGGGTCGCACCGCCGCGCGGCTGTTGCACAAGATGCTGCATGGCGGCGATTACTCCGACGCACGCATGTTGGTGCCGCCGGCGGGCATCAACGTGCAGGCCAGCAGCCAGCACCAGTGCATTCGCAGCCCGTATGTGATGCGTGCGTTGCACTACATTCGCCAATACGCGTGCAAGGGTATCAAGACCGAACAGGTCTCCAGCTATGTGGGTGTTTCGCGCGCGCTGCTGGGCGAACACTTCAAGCGCGAGCTGAAAAAATCCGTGCATCAGGTCATTCTGGAGCACAAGCTGGAAACCGCGCGGCACATGCTGGCCGATCCGGCGGTATCGCTATCGGATGTGGCGGTGCGCAGCGGGTTTATCTCGCTGCAATACATGTATGCCGTGTTCCGGCGCGAGTTCAACTGCACGCCCAAGCAGTATCTGGAACAGCTGCGCGCGTAAGCCGCCAACCTGCACGTTGATCGATCAAAAAACCCGCCACTGGCATGCCTAGACATGCCAGTGGCGGAACCAACAAGGCAAACGTGCAGTGCTTGCCTTGCCAGCCGGGGTGAACTTAGAAGTTCGCGCGGAACACCAGTTCGTAGCGACGGTCGTCCTGGAAGATGGAGCGGGTGTACAGGTTGTAGTCCACGTAACCGGGAATCGCCGCACCGACGGCAGGATTCGTGGAATACGTGCCCGGACCCATCAACACGCGCGTGGTGGAGTTGGTCAGATTGTTCATCTGCAAGCCGATCTGCATGTTCTTGTTGATGTGATAGAACACGGAAGCGTCGAGCTGGCCGCGCGGCGCGCTCCACACCGGCAGATAGGTATCGCCCGAATCTTCCGGCGAAATCAGGTAACGGCTGCGCCACGACCACGCCAAGCGTACCGACCAATTGCCGTACTCGTACATGCCGGTAAAGTTGTAGTTGTGCGGCGAGAGGCCAGCCATCGGCAGCGGCGGATTGGTGACGACATATTCCGCTGCGCACGAACCGTTGTTGTGATCCGGATCGCACGAGGTGGTGCCGGCAATCTTGCTGCTCTGCAGGAACGTGTAGTTGGCCTGCACGCCCAGGCCCTTCAAGGCGCCTGGCAGAAAGTCGAAGAACTGCGAGTAGCCGAACTCCGCACCCTTCACGCGGCCGGTGCCAGCATTGAACGGACCCGAGACCGCGACCTGCTGACCTTGGATGTTCTGCGTGACGATCTCGTTGGTGATGTAGTTTTTGATGTTCTTGTAGAACACCGTGGTGTACAGCTCGCCGGTAGGCGAGAAATACCATTCCAACGCCGAGTCGAACTGCGTGGCTTCCATCGGCTTCAGGTCCGGGTTGCCGCCGGTGGCGCCCGTCCAGCCGGTGATGGTGGCTTGCTGACCGGCCGGGCCGCCCCACGACGCGCCTAGTTTCAGGTACGAATTGAGGTCGCTGATGGTCGGGCGTGTCATGGCCTTGTCCGCCGCCAAGCGCAATTGCAGGTCGTCGGTCAGCTTGAAACGCAGATTCAAGCTCGGCAGCAAGTTGTGATAATGCCCCTTGCCGGCCATCGGCACATAGTCGCCGGTAAAGAACGCAGCCTGTGCCGGTGTCACGCTGCCGCTGATGTTGCTGGCCGCGGGATATTGAATGGCGCCATTGGCACGCACCTGCGTGTCCACGAAGCGCAGGCCGATATTGCCGTCGAAGGGAATGCCCAATGCCGTGTCGTTGCCGAAATACAACACGGTGTACGCCGCTTGCGTGTTTTCGTCCTGACTGTTGAGCAATCCGGGCGTGCCCGTCACCTGCGCCTGCCAGCCGCCGGTCATTTCGATCGCGTACAGCGCCTTGATCGCTTGGCGGTAGTTGCTGAGCAACGCCATGCTGGGAAAGTAGAACGTGGTCGGCAGATTCGCGCCGCCGTAGAAGTGGGAGAACGTGAACGACTGGCTCATCCACGAGGGAATGGTATTGAGCCAATCCAACGACGACGGACCTTTGTACGCACCCAGCCACGGTTGCGAGATCGGGCCCCAGTTGTAGTTGCTGTTGGTGTTGTTGCTGTTGGCATCGCGATCGGTGGTGCGCACGCCGAACTTCACGTATTGCAGCCAGTTGCTGTCGACGAAGTCGTATTCCAGGTCCAGGCGCGCGGCGCGCTCCATGGCGTAGTCGTATTCCAGGTGATCCATGGCCGCCGCCATGTAATAGTTGGCGGGGTTGCTCAGATAACCAGGATTGGCCAGCGTGAGGCTGGGCACGCTGCCGGAAAGGTTCACGTTCGCCGGCGGCATGTAGAACTGGTTGTAGACGGAAAAATCCAGCGTGTTGCTGGTGGACTTCACCACCTGGAACTCGCCGCTCAGCAGCATGTGATCGTTGAGGTTGTACTTGAAGCCGTTCGACCAGTCGGTGGTACGGGTGAACTGCGTCTGCATGCGGTTATCGGTGTAGTACTCCGTGTAACCGTTGGGGCCCGCCGGCGGCGAACCTTTCCATGCATCGGAACCCATGATGCCGCTTTGGAAAATACCGTCGCTGTTGTAGGTGAAGTCGGTACCTGGTGCGGGCAACTCGTCGTTGTAGTTGTTTTCGTTCGTCTGAACCCAGTGCTCGTTCCACTGCAGATTGTAGTTGGAGCGGAAGAACCGCGAGTAGATTTCCAGGTTGCTGTTCGGTCGCCACTGCAACGCGCCGTAAATACCGGTGCGGCGGCGCTGCATATCCATCTGCTGCCAGTTGATGTCGCCCGGCACGGAAACGACGCTGGTCGGCGAACCGGCCGCGATATTGGGAGCGTAATAAGCCTTGTCGGTCGCGTCGGGGCGCAACACATACGGATTGGTTTGAATGCCGTCGTCGCGCGAGGCCAGTGAGGAATAGGACACGTCGAACAGCGCGCCGAACTCGCCGAGATCTTCGGTCTTCCAGCGATTGCTGTAGAGGAACGACGCCGAGGGTTTGCTTTTCTTCGATTGATCGCCTTCGTTGATGCCGGTGGAGAACGCAGCCACCCGGCCCGGCGCATCGAACGGCATGCGCGTGCGCAAATCCACCGTGCCGGCGATACCGCCTTCGATGAGATCCGCCGAGGGGTTCTTGTACACATCCACGCCTTGCATCAACTCGGCCGGCACGTCTTCGAAACTCAGCGAACGACCGTTGTTGGCGGAGAAACTGTCGGCGCCATTGAGCAAGCTGTTCACGTACGGCAAGCCGCGAATCAGCACCGCGCTGCCTTCGGCAGAGGGGTGATCCGGATCGTCGTCGGCCAGGAAGTGATCCACCGTTACGCCGCTGATGCGTTGCAGGGTTTCGGTGACGCTGCGATCGGGCAGCGCGTTGATGTCGGTGGCGGTGACCGAATCGACGATCTGCGTGGCGTTCTGTTTCAACGACTGCGACGACTCAAGGCTGGCGCGAATGCCGGTGACCGTGAGGCCGGCCAGATCCGTGATGTCTTTCTGATCGTCGCTCTTCTTCTTTTTGCCGTCGGTTTTCGCGGCGGTATTGGCCGGCGCTTGTGCGGTCGCCGCATTCGGACCCTGGTTGGCCGTCTGCGCAAACGCCATGGTCGGCGCGTACATCACCGTCAGACCCAGGGCGATGGCGGCCGCCAGCCGGCGACCGGACGGCGAAACGGAAGAGGACGCGTACGCGCCGCCCTGCAATCTCGGATTTTGCAACGTGCCCTTCATGCTTAGTCACTCCCCTCGAGTACGTACGACGCCGCTGCCGGCGGGTGCCAGTCGGCTTATTGATTTGATTCGTCGCGATGGAAGCCGGGCCCGCCACAGCGTTTGGCAGAGCGGTCCCCGTTGCCCGGTCTTCGGCGCCTGGGTAGTGAATAGGACAGGGTGCTTACAAACAATTACGAAACTGCGTACTGACTTTAATGATTTTTCATTTGCAGTCGCCGCAATCAAATCATTTAAATCGAGGGAAATTTGGCTTGTCAGTCGGCGCGTGAGGAGGTGTCCGACGCCCCGCTGGAGCGATTAGCGGTGTTTCTTCGAAAAGCTTATCCGTGCACGGACGTTATTCCGGCGAAGGCCGGAATCCAGTTCGGATACGTTGTGCGAAGCACTCGAAACAGATTTTGTGTCCTTGGGACACCTATTGAAACTGGATTCCGGCCTTCGCCGGAATAACGGCATGAAGCATTTTCGTGCCTCGGCAAGTACTGTTTGCGCTGACGAACTACGCGCATGTTCCACGCGCATAGTTCGCTGATCAGCGCGATCGGCGCCACGTTACTCCGTATGCGCCAACACTTGCTCCAGCTTGGCGAAGAAGTTTTTCCATCCGTACTGAGCACCGTGATAAGCCTGCTGCTGATCCGGGCGGAAGCCTATCTGCTCCATGCGCAGGTGCGTTCCTTTGCCTGTGGGCGTTAGCGTACAGGTGACGACGCTTTCCAGGCCCATCGCATCCCATGTATAAGCCAGCGTTTTGTTCGGCTCAATCGTTTTCACTTCGCAGTCCACCGAGCCCCAATCGCCGCGGAACTGGAAACGATGCCCCACGGATGCCGTGAAGTCGTTTTTCATCAACCACTCTTCGAGCAAATGTGGTTGCGTGAGCGCGCGCCAGATTTTTTCCGGCGGGAAAGGAACTTCTCGTTCGACAACGACGGAGAGTGTTTCGGTGGCGGTGTTGTTCATTGATCCATCCTTTTGAGCAGGTCTTCGAGGTGGTCGAATCGGTCTTGCCAGAACCCGACCATGTGGGTTGTCCAATCGATCAGCGGCGCAAGCGCCGCGCGTTGCGCGCTGTAATGGATTTGGCGGCCTTCCTGGCGATCGAGCACCAGGCCGGCTTGCTTCAGAACGCCAAGATGTTTCGACACCGCCGGTTGCGAGACGCCGGCCTGTGCCGTCAACGCCCCGACCGTCTGCTCGCCATCGCG
>DATJMR010000091.1:0-9137 GCA_035508595.1 Dyella sp. | reverse complement strand
CAACGATGTCTTCGACATGGGAGCTGGCGAGCACCCTAGCCTGCCGCCCCATGACACGGGTGCGCGCCACACCGGCAAGATTGAATGCAGGCACCGGTGTGTGTCCGGCAAATTCCACCGTGATATGGCGATAATGCTTGTGCAGATCGTTAAGCAGCACGTTCATCACCAGCTGGCCGCGATCGATCATCAGCACTCGTTCGGCGACCTGCTCCACCTCGCTCAATTGATGCGAGGAGAAGAAAACGCTGGTACCGGCGTCACGTGCCTCGCGCAAAGTTTGCAGCAGCTCGTCGATGGACACCGGATCGAGCCCTTCGGAAGGCTCATCGAGCATGATCAGTTCGGGCCGCCGTGCCAGCGCCAACAGCAAGGCCAATTTGGTGCGCATGCCCTTGGAAAGGGCCCTGACCTTGCGCCCAGGCGGCAGCTGATACTCCTTCAGCAAGCGCGCCTCGATGTCCGGCCGCCAATCCGGATAGAAAGAACGGGTGAAGCAAATCAGCTCGCCCACGGTCATGTAACCGTACAAACCTTTGTCTTCGCCGACATACGCGATGCGCCGGCGAATCGCCACACTCTGCGCAGGATCGGCGATGTCGTAGCCCATGACGCGGCCCGTGCCGGCGGTGGGGCGAATCATGCCCAGCAGCATCTTGAGCGTGGTGCTTTTGCCGGCGCCATTGCGCCCAAGGAATCCGGTGATGCGCTGGCGCTCCACCATCAGGCTCAGCTCGCGCACGGCTTCGCGCTTGCCGTAATGCTTGGTGAGTCGGTGGGTTTCTATGACCGGTTCGTGAGCCATGTATGGGCAATCCTCTCGCATCCGATCATCCACGACTCGGCTATTGAACAGTTTTCATGGGGTGCGCAGCGGATGATCCATGGTGAAAAATAGCGATCAAAATACGCTCGCGCTGATAGGGCTTTTGAATCATGTACAAGCCGATCACCGCCATGAACGAGACGGCGCTCAGCTTGAACAGGGCCTTGAGCATTCCGCGGGGCGTGAACGCACTTACCAGTTCGTAGGATGTTCTTTCCCTGATCGCAAAGAGCGTGCAGCCAAGCACCCAATGCCATGCGGCTCGGCGCGATCTCACATAGGCGATCTCGTTGAGCATGGCCGCAGCCCAGTCTCTGCGATGCGGCGGCATGACCCATGTTGCGAATCGAACCGCGATGGCCAGGTCCATGAAGCGCTTGTCGTCGCCGGCCATCAGGCTCGCCCTGGCGATAACGGGCGCCATTTCGCTTCGCGTGACAGTGCGTGCTCGGTCGCATACGCCGCCCCTTTGGCGGTGAGGCGATACAGTTTTCTGGGCGGGCGGCCTTGATGCGGCGACGGTTCCCATTTGGATTCGAGCATGCCGCGATCGCTCAAGCGCATGAGGATGGGATAGAGCGTTCCCGAAGGGAGGCCGGTCTGCTCGGACAGGTCGTACCCGTGCTGCCAATGCGCACGCTGCGAAAGCAACGCGGACAGGAGTTGCATGGTTTGCGCCGAGGGTGTTCTGGATCGCGTCATGCGAAAAGTCTACATATGTCGCAATACCAATGCAAACGCTGGTTGCGACAGGCTCCAAGGCTGGGATGTGACGCTGGCGGGCGGCAATGCACCCTCCGTGACACCGAAAATCGTCGTCCCCGCGAAGGCCGGGGTCCAGTCGCTTTAGCTCTGGATGCGCGTCCGGATCAGATGGAAAGTCGCTGGGCACCGGCCTTCGCCGGGGCGACAAATCGAAGGAATGCATGGAGCCAAAGGGAGCCGGCAAAGGCGGCGGCTGTTCAAGTGGCCCGCTCAGCGGCCGATAGCCCCTCAAGCGCATCGACTGGCACGCCCGATGCAAGGTAAAGGGCTATGAAGAACACCAATTTCCTCCTTGACGCCGAGCACAACGCTCCGAGCAACGTGATACCGCTTTGGCCCGCCGGGAACAGTTCGCGTGGCGTAGGCGCGCGGTCATATCGGTCGTCGGCTGCTCACGTGCACGCCATCGAAGCGAACGCCCTGGAACAGGAGGCGCCGGAGCAGCGCTTGGCGCGCCGGGTGGAACGAGTGCTGTGCGCCCTGCTTTATCACGCGGCGCTACAGCCGGGGGATACCCGCAGCGTGAAAGCTTTTGCCGTTGAAAAACGCGTGAGCCAGTTGGTGCCGCGGGATCGATTGACGGCCATCGCTCGTGCCGCCGTCACCCTCAATCATTCAACCGCCGACCTCACGCGCCTGGCCGCGGTGGCGATCGCCTTTGAACTTCAGGCGCAGTCTCGCTGGCGGAACCGGATGCTGCGCCTGTTCTCGGCCGATCGCCGGCAAATCCATGCCGACACGTCGGCTATCGCGCAATTGCTGGCGTGGGATCTGGATGCATTGAAGGTTCGGCCGATCGATGCGTTCGCCAAGCTTCTTAACGCATAGGCTGGGATGAAATCCCAGCCTGCGTGCAAAAAAACGCGTCCCTGCGCATCCCCTTTCCCGCTCAGTTACCGCTCTGCACCGGCGTGGCGATAAAACCATGCCGTTGACCGGCGGCATCCCGATAATCTCCCGACACCGCGCCAAAGTTGTTGATGGTGGTGATGAAGGTCGACGTCGCACCCGGCATGTCCAAGGTCTGGAATTGCCCGTTGGTTTCGATGAACGAGTGGATCGCGCCGTGTGCGTCCCAGTAGTAGCCGGCGATCTGGCCGACATTGTTGATCGCGAAGGCCACCGTGCTGAGTGACCCGGGAACGTCCAGCGTGGTGATCTTTCCCCTTAAATCGCGGTAAAAGCCGTGCGGCGCGGGCGCGGCCGGGTTGGTGTCCCAATAACCGACGGATTCGCCGGAGTCGTTCAGGCCCAGCGGATACGTATCCACGGCGCCGGGCACGTCAATGGGCAGGTCACTGTCGCGGCCAACGCGCAGCACGCCGTGGAAGACGTTGTCGGCATCCCAATACACACCCAGGATCGTGCCGAATTTGTTGATGCCGTCGACATTGGAATTGAGGTGGCCGGGGAAATCCTCCTTTTCCAGATGATGTCCGCGCAGCACGAAACCGTGTTGCAGGCCCGCCGCATCAGCGTAGGCACCGTAGGTCACGCCCCAATCGTTGGGACCGCCGGCGGCGCTGAAATACGTGCCCAGCGCGCGCGGATCAAGCGGCTGGAAACGGCCGTGGCGGTACACCATGGCATGCGCCGTACCGCCATTTAGCGCATATTGGCCGGCCAGTTCGCCGAAATCGTTGATGCCCCAGAAAATCGTTTGCGATGAGCCCGGGTAATCGAGCGTCTGGTAGCGGTAGGTTGGCTGTTCCGCGTTCGCCGTGGCCCCGCCCGCCACGGCCGTGCCAAACAAACTTGCGAAGATCAGGGCCACGCCGGTGGCGGCCCTTGTGATTCGCTGCTTCGTAGCGCGATGATTCGACATGATTTCTATCCTCTTTGGATGCGACGAGTGATGGCACGCCCTGGGTTTCCTGCCGGTCCTGATGACGCCATCTCCTCCTACAGCGCAAACGGCGCGCGAATCCCGACATCGCCGATGCCGTGCATCCCCAGGGAAGGCCTATGCGCATGAACGCCGAAGCCGAGATCACCGAAGTTCTTTCCCGCGTGGCCGGGGGCGACAGCGCTGCGTTCGAGGCGCTGATCCCGCGCATCTACGATCGCCTGCATCAGCTGGCGCGCCGCCAGCGCGCGCGAGAATCCGGACATACGCTGCAAACCACGGCGCTGGTGCACGAGGCGTACCTGCAGCTGATCGCCCGCGAAGGTCAGCCGTTCAATGATCGCGCGCACCTGTACGCGTACATGAGCCAGGTGATGCGGCACATCCTGATCGACCATGCGCGCCGCAAGAAGGCGCAGAAACGCCAGGCCCCGGACATCGCCGCGCCGGAGGCGAGCCCGGACATCCTCGATGTGCTCGCCATCGACGAAGCGCTGAAGCAACTTGCCGCCACCGACGAGCGCCTGGGACGCGTGGCAGAACTGCGGCTGTTCGCCGATCTGTCGAACGCCGACATCGCCGCGGCTTTCGGTGTCACCGCCAGAACGATCGAGCGTGACTGGTTCAAGGCACGCACCTTCCTCGCCGCCTGCCTGATGCCGGACGGCTAGACAATGTCGGCCAAGCCGCGTTGCCTGCGCTAGAACAACAAGAGCATTAAGAGCCTCTACTTCCGATGAGCACCGCCCTTTTCCAGCGCTGGCACGAGATCGAGCCGCTGATCGACCAGCTGTTCGAAGTGCCCGCCGCCGAGCGGGACGCGTGGCTGCGCGCGCATTGCGCAGATGCCACGCTGCGCCTGCTGGTGCAGCAGGCGCTTGACCATGCGCAAAGCATGGATTCCCTCGAACGCGGCGTGGAGCAATGGCTGCCTTCCCTTATCGAGCAGCCGCCGGACGAGTTGCCCGACATACCGGGTTATCGCGTGCTGCGCTTCGTCGGTGCCGGCGGCATGGCCAGCGTGTTCGAAGCGCAGCGCGAGCTGCCGGGCGGCCCGCAGCGCGTGGCACTCAAGCTGCTACGCATCAACGTCCACGATGGCGACGAACGCCGGCGTTTTCTGCGCGAGCAACGCATCCTGGCACGCCTGCAGCATCCGCATATCGCTCAACTGCTGGATGCTGGCTTCTCGCCGTCCGGCACGCCGTTCCTCGCACTTGAATTCATCGACGGCAAAGACGTCGTCGCGCACTGCGCCCGGCGCAACCTGCCCGTGCGCGAACGCCTCGCGCTGTTCATCGACATGTGCGCCGCGGTCGAGCATGCGCACCACAGCCTGATCGTGCATCGCGACCTCAAGCCGAGCAACGTGCTGGTCGGTGCGGACGGCAACCTCAAGCTGGTCGATTTCGGCATCGCCAAGCTGTTGACCGGTGAAGGCGAACACACCCGCACCGAATCACGGCGCCTGACCCGCTCCTACGCTGCGCCGGAGCAATTCGCTGGCGACGCCGCGACCACGGCGATCGACGTGTACGCCCTTGGCGTGCTGCTGGCGGAGCTGCTGAGCGGGCAAAAGCCGGCGCGCAGCCACGCAAGTGTCGATGCGAGCGCGCCCGTTTTCGACGACGAACGATGGCGGCGAAAACTGGGCGTAGACCTTTATGCCATCGTGCGCGAAGCGACGCGGCCGGATCCGGCGCGCCGCTATCCCAGCGTGGAAGCCCTGGGCGCCGACGTGCAACGCTACCTCGACGGCATGCCACTGCGAGCGCGTGCCGATACGCCGGCCTATCGTGCCTTCACGTTTGCCAAGCGCAATGCACTGGCGGTCTGCATCGGCATCACAGTGGCGGTGTTGCTCACCGGCGCCACAGTCGTCGGTCTGCATGAGGCACACCTGGCACGCCGCGCCGCTGCCCAGGCGCGCACACAGACCACGGCAGCCAAAGACGAAGCCCGCCGCGCCGATGCGCTCAAGACGTTTCTGGAAGGTTTGTTCGACAGTTCCACGCACGGCACGGAAACGAACGAAACAGCAGAAGAACTGCTCGCACGCGGACGCGAGCGAGCCGAGCGGGATTTCGCTTCGCAGCCGGCCTTGCGCGCCGAGATCCTTGCCCTGGTCGGCGACCTGGAACGCCGTAGCGGCCACCCGGCACGCGCGCAACAACCGCTGGAGGAAGCCGCAGCCTTGGCGCAGACGCAATTTGGCGCCACCGACCCGCGCACGCTGCATATCGAGTATCTGCTTGCGAAAGAAGCCGACGAACTGGGCCGCGTGCGCGAGGCGACAGCGCGCCTGCAAAAAGCGATCACTGCATTCGATGCCGGAACGGATCGCGACTCACCCGAAGAAGTGCAGGCGCTGGCATGGCTGGCGGGGCTCAAGGAGCGCAGCGGCGACTCGGATCAGGCCATCGACATCGGCGAGAAGGATCTCGCCATGGCGCGACGCATCCTGCCCACCGACAGCCCCGCCTTGACCGAAACAGTGATGAACCTGGGTTGGATCTTCATGGATGCCGGCCGCCCCGACCGCGCAGAACCGCTGTTGCGGGAAGCACTGGCGCGCGAGCAGCGCGAACTTGGGCCGCGTCACGCCGATGTCGCCGATGCGATGGCCATCCTCACCACCGCACTGATGGAGCTGGGCCGCTACGGCGAGGGCGAACAACTGATGCGCAATGCGCTCGACATCGATGCCAGCGCGTATGCGCATCCCAACGCCCATACCGCCTGGCATCTCAACAATCTGGCCGTGGTGCTGCAGCGTGAGGACAAGCTCGACCATGCCGAGGCGTTTTACCGCAAGTCGCTGGCGGTGGATCAGGCCCTGGCCCCCTCCTCCGACTTGAACTTTGCAGCGAGCACGGCCAACGTGGGCAGGCTGCGTTTCCGGCAGGGCGACTACGCGCAGGCAGAGACCATCCTGCGCAATGCCATCAACCGCAAGCAGCAACTGCTGGGCGCCGACTACGCCGACAACGGCCGCAGCTACGACCGCGCAAGCCTGGCCGAAGTGCTGATCGCACGCGGCCAGCTCGACGACGCCGACGGCGAGATCAAGAGCGCACTCGCCGAAGCCCAACAGCGCCATCGACAGGCGCATCCTGACACCGCCTTCGCGCTCACGGTGCAAGCCGAACTGATGATGGCCCGCAACGATCCCCAGCATGCCGCGCTACTCGCCGCACAAGCCGTCACCATGTACGACAGCTTGAACGATCGGCATTCGGCGAAAGCGATCCGGGCCAGCCTGCTCTACGGCGCGATCCTGCAAACGCTCGACCGCAACGGCGAAGCCGCGCAGCAGCTGCAAAGCGCGCTGGCCGCCGCCCGTGACATCACGCCGCAGGCATCGGCGCTGATCGCGCTCGCCGAGGCACAGCTTGCTCGCGTCGATACCACCCTCGGCGATCAGGCGGCGGCCGAACGGCTGCATGCCGGTGCCCTGCTTTTGCTCAACGCCGTTCCCCATGGCGATGCCGACCGCGACGCGGCGATGCGCCTGCTTGCCGGTACGCAAACGGCGGCGCTCAATTGATAAGCTCGTAATCCACGGCCGTCATTTCCGCGAAAGCGGGAACCCATTTGCTCTGATGCAAAAAGCGAAGGTGGATTGACCCGCTTTCGCTGTTGAAAAGCGCCTCCGCTTTCGCGGGAATGACGGCTATACATAGGCTGGGATGAAATCCCAGCACCAACGTGCCGGTAAAAAGCTGAGATTTCGTCCCCGCCTACGTCCCCCAAGGAGATTGCGCCCCATGATCGACATCACACGCCGCACCTTCGTCATCTCGAGCATGGGATTGCTCGGCTCCAGCCTGCTGCCGCGCTTCGTGTGGGCCGGCAACGGCAAGGCGATGGCCGCGCAACCGCCCTGGGCGCTACCACCGCAAAGCGAAGCGGCCATGGCGCCACGCGAGCAGTTGCGGTTCGATGCCGGCTGGCAGTTTGCCTTCGGCAACGGCGACGATCCCAGCAAGGACTTCGGCTTTGGCTACGGCCAGGGCGATTTCTCCAAGACCGGCACCTTCAAGATCGCCACCGCCGACTTCGATGCCCACGACTGGCGCAGCTTGAATCTGCCGCATGACTGGGCGGTCGAACTGCCCTTCGTGCACGACGATACGGGCTCCGACGACAGTCGCATGACGTCGCACGGTTACAAACCGCTGGGGCGGCGCTACCCCGCCACCAGCGTCGGCTGGTACCGGCGTAGCTTCGACATTCCCGAGAGCGATCGCGGGCGCCGCATCTGGATCGAATTCGACGGCGCGATGCGCGACATCATGCTGTTCGTCAATGGTTGCTACATCGGCCGCCACGACGACGGCTATACCCCGTTCCGCTTCGACCTTACCGATTTCCTGAATTACGGCGGCAAAAATGTCATCGCCCTGCGCGTCGACGCCAGTTTCGGCGACGGCTGGTTCTACGAAGGCGCCGGCATCTATCGCCACGTATGGCTGACCAAGCTGGACCCCGTGCACCTGGGCCGATGGGAAAGCGTGGTGCGCCCGACCGTGAAGGGCGATGCGGCCTTGCTCGATCTTTCCACCCTCATCGAGAACGAGCACGCGCACGCCGTGAATGCCGCGCTGGAATGGACCATTCTCGACGCTACCGGCCGCACGGTGGCGCAGGCGACATCGGCGGCGCAAGCCATCGCGCCGAATGCAGCGATGCCTTATCAGGCCACGGCAACCGTCAGCCACCCTGCGCTGTGGTCGCCGGACGCGCCGCAGCTTTACACGGCGCTCGTCAAGGTGCTGGTTGATGGCAGCGTACGCGATGCCGAACGGGTTCCCTTTGGTATCCGCACCGCCGTGTTCGACCCCGACCACGGCTTTTTCTTGAACGGCAAGCCGCTCAAGATCCAGGGCACCTGCAATCACCAGGATCACGCCGGCGTGGGCGCCGCCCTGCCCGACCGCCTGCAGACGTTCCGCATCTCCGTGCTGCAAAGCATGGGCTGCAACGCGGTGCGCACCTCGCACAACATGCCCACCCCCGAATGGGTCGAAGCCTGCGACCGCATGGGCATGCTGATGATGTGCGAAACGCGCCAGATGAGTGCCAACCCGAGCGGCCTGCAGCAACTGGAAACCATGGTGAAGCGCTACCGCAATTCACCGTCGATCATCATCTGGTCGATCGGCAACGAGGAATGGAAACTGCAACAGGGCGAGATGGCGCCCCAAGGCAAGCGCATCGCCACCGCCATGGTGGAACGCTGCCACCAGCTCGACCCCACCCGCGTCGTGTCCGCAGCGGTCAACGGCGACAACGAGCAAGGCGTCTCCGATGCGCTCGACATCATCGGCTTCAACTACCACACCGACTTTCCCGACGACTTCCACAAAAAGCACCCCAAGCGCCCGGTGTTCGGCTCGGAAACCTCCAGCGCCATTTCCACCCGCGGCGAATACAGCAGCGACAAGAGCAAGAACACCGTCAACAGCTACGACGGCGTGGTGGATTGGGGCCAGACGCCGGAGCAATGGTGGACCTTCTACGACACCCGCGAATGGCTGGCCGGCGGCTTCGCCTGGACCGGCTTCGATTATCGCGGCGAACCCACGCCCTATGGCTGGCCTTCGATCAGCTCGCAGTTCGGCATCGTGGACACCTGCGGATTCCCGAAAGACACGTTCTTTTACTACAAGTCTTGGTGGGGCAAGGAGCCGGTGCTGC
>DATJMR010000090.1:0-20852 GCA_035508595.1 Dyella sp. | reverse complement strand
AGATCGACGTCTTTCAGTTCGTCCAGATCATCGTCGTAGTTGGCTGGGATGA
This sequence comes from Dyella sp., assembly GCA_035508595.1. Taxonomy (GTDB): domain Bacteria; phylum Pseudomonadota; class Gammaproteobacteria; order Xanthomonadales; family Rhodanobacteraceae; genus Dyella_B. The sequence continues at coordinate 20,800 of DATJMR010000090.1, read as the reverse complement.
TGGCGGCTGCCTGGGTGCTGTCAGCCAACGGCGCCGGAGACAGCTTCTTGAGGTTTTCGATGGCCTTCAACGCAATCCCGCTCTTGGGTCCTTCCTTGGCGGGCAGGTCGAACAGCACGGTTTCGACGTTGGCGTTGGTCAGGTGCGCGGCGATCTGCGCGCCCATGACCCCGGCACCAAGCACCGCAGCCTTGCGGATGCGTAGCGCCGACTTCGGTTGGGATGGAGCTGTCATTGGCTTCTCCGTGGGTACGAATGCGTGAAATGAACAAAAACAGGGTGCGGCTGGCGCATGGCTTGCCGATGACAAAGGGGTCAGGGTGCCCGCAGGCCGGCGGCGGCAAAGCGGATCAGGTGTTCGACGGTCTGTTCGCGATGGGTGACTTCGCTGACGTCGCTTTTGCGCTGGATGATGCCGAAACCCGACATGGCGTGAGTCAGGGCGCCGGTGACCAGGTCGATACGCCAGTAGAGCTCTTCCTTGCTCAGTTGCGGTAGCAGACGCGCAAACTCGGCAGTGAACTGGCGCATCACGTGGCCGTAGTTGTCGGACAGGAATTTGCGCAGGCTGTCGTCGTGCTCGGCGAAAGCCCGGGCCAGCACGCGCATGAACAAGCCGCCGCCACCGTCGTGGGAGAGGTCCAGGGCAGGGCGGATAAAGGCCGCCAGCACGTCCTCCAGCGTGGTTTCCGACTGGGAGGCAACCTGCTTCAAGGCGGCAAGGCGGCGGGCGTTTAGTTGGTCCAGGCGGCGCTTGAAGACCTGTTCGACCAGATGATCCTTGGACCCGAAGTGATAGTTCACGGCGGCCAGGTTCACGCCTGCGGCGGCGGTGAGCTGACGTAGCGATGCACCTTCGAAACCGCGCTGAGCGAACAAGGCTTCAGCGGCGGTAAGGATGCGTTCCTTCGTAGAAGCGGAGCTGTTCACGGGTACGCCCATCGACTGGAATCAAACGATCGTTTGAGCATACGCGCGGGCGGCTGGAGGAGTCAAACGATCGTTTAGACGACGCCCAGGCCGGGTTGCTTATGGGCTAGAATCTGTCAAACTTTCGTGAGCTAAATCCGCATTCCAAGACGCATTTAGTTCTACATTCCCGTCTGATGGTGACGTCAGGCCGCCCGTCCCAGAAATCGTCCTTATCCGGAGTTCACGCATGGCGCTGGAGCGCACTCTTTCCATTATCAAACCCGATGCCGTAGCCAAAAATGTTGTCGGTGAAATTTACGCACGCTTCGAAAAGGCGGGCTTGAAAGTCGTTGCAGCAAAAATGAAGCATCTTTCGCGTAAAGAGGCGGAAGGTTTCTACGCCGTACATCGCGAACGTCCGTTCTTCAATGCGCTCGTGGAGTTCATGATTTCCGGTCCGGTCATGATTCAAGTGCTGCAAGGGGACAACGCGGTTCTCAAGAATCGCGAGCTGATGGGCGCAACCAATCCGAAGGATGCTGCCAAAGGCACCATCCGCGCTGACTTCGCTGACTCCATCGATGCGAATGCCGTGCACGGCTCGGATGCCGCCGAAACCGCCGCAGTCGAAATTGCATATTTCTTTGCAGCAACCGAAGTCTTTCCGCGTTGAGATAGCACGCACGTGAACCAGGTGGAAAAAGTCAATTTGCTCGATTTCGATCGCCACGGGCTGCGCGAGTTTTTCGCGCAGCTTGGCGAAAAGCCGTATCGCGCCGAGCAGGTGATGAAATGGATGTATCACCACCTGGAAGACAAGTTCGAAAACATGACCGACGTGGGCAAGGCGCTGCGCGCCAAGCTCGAAGCTACCTGTTACGTCGGCCCGCCCAATACGCTGTTCGACAAAGGTGCCGTGGACGGCACGCACAAATGGCTGTTGGGAATGGACGGCGGAAACGCCGTCGAAGCGGTCTATATCCCCGAGCCCACGCGCGGCACGTTGTGCGTGTCCTCGCAAGTGGGTTGCGGGCTGAATTGCCAGTTCTGTTCCACGGCCACGCAAGGATTCAATCGCAACCTCGCCACGTCCGAGATCATCGGCCAGATGTGGGTGGCGGCAAAGCATCTTGGCAACGTGACGCATCAGAACCGCCGCATCACCAACGTGGTGATGATGGGCATGGGCGAGCCACTGCTCAATTTCGACAACGTCGTGAAGGCGATGAGCCTGATGCGCGACGATCTCGGTTTTGGCCTCGCCTCCAAGCGCGTAACGTTGTCCACCGCCGGTCTCGTTCCGATGATCGACAAGCTGTCGGAAAGTATCGACGTGTCGTTGGCGGTGTCGTTGCACGCCGCTAACGACGAGTTGCGCACCGAGCTCGTTCCGCTCAATAAGCGCTTTCCGATTGCCGAACTGGTGGCGGCATGCCAGCGCTGGATTGCGCGCAAGCCGCGTACGTCCATCACGTTCGAATACACCTTGATGAAAGGCGTGAACGATCAACCCGAGCACGCGCGCCAGTTGATCAAGCTGATGCGCCGCCTGCCTACCTGCAAGGTCAATCTGATTCCTTTCAATCCGTTCCCGGGCACGCGCTTTGAGCGTTCCGAACCGGAGACGATTCGCGCCTTCCAGACGCAACTGCTCAACGCCAATATTCTGACCATGCTGCGTCGTACCCGCGGCGACGATATCGATGCGGCGTGCGGCCAGCTGAAGGGGCAGGTGCTGGATCGCACGCGCCGGCAGGCTGAATTTCGCAAACGATTGGACGATGGGGCGGCTCATGCGGCGTGATTGCGTCTTGATGGCGGTTTTTCTGGCGGTGTCCCTGGCCGGTTGCCATCGTGGGATGAACGTGCCGCCACCGCCGCCGGAACCGACGCTGCCTGCACAAACCAAAGCGCAAAAAGCCCAGAGTGCCGCTGATATACACACGCGCCTCGCGCAGCATTACATCGAGATTGGCAACCTCCAGGGCGCGCTGGAGAAGATAAAGATCGCGGTGACCGAAGATGGCACCTATGTGCCCGCGCAAACGGTGATGGCATTCATCTACGAACGCATCAACGATATGGCGAACGCGGAAATTCACTATCGCCGCGCGCAAGAGCTGCAGCCGGACAAAGGCGACACCAACAACAACTTGGGGCAGTTCTTGTGCCGCGACGGCAAGGCACAGGAATCGCTGGGTTATTTCACCAAGGCGTTGCAGGATCCCTTCTATCAAACGCCGGACGTGGCCTTGACCAACCAGGGCGTGTGCCAGCTTAGGCTGAATGATCGAGTCAGTGCCGAAGCGAGTTTCAGGCAGGCGGTAAAGCGCAATCCCAACAATGCCGATGCGTTGTTGCAGTTGACTGACGTCCTTTACCTCGATCACGACTACTTCCACGCGAGCGCTTTTTTGGAGCGTTTCGATGCGCTAGGTCATCCCACGCCGGCTTCGCTGAAGCTCGGCTATGAAATCGAATACCACTTGGGCAACACGGACGCTGCCCAGAACTACGGCAAACGGCTAATTAGTCAGTTCCCGGATTCGGAACAGGCGCAGGCCCTCAATCAAACAGTACGCCCATGATTTCCGAGCAGTCCAATCCGGCAACGCAAGGAGAGTCCCTCCATAGCGCGTCTGCTACGACCGCAGCGAACATGGAACAGAGCGCTGCCGAATTCCGCTTCAACGAGGCCCCGGGTTTTGGATCTCGTTTGAGAGCAGTGCGCGAAGCGCGCGGTCTTGAGATCGAAACCTGCGGTCACGCTTTGCGCTTGCCTTTGCGCGTGCTGCGCCAGCTGGAAGCCAACGACTTCAGCGGCATCGACTATCAGGTTTATCTTGAAAGCTACCTGCGCAAGTACGCCCGTTATCTTGAAATCGACGAGGCCGAAATCGAAACGGCGCTCTCAAAACTCAGGCCGGCGCAGCCAAAGCTGGTGGCAACCGGCGGCGTCTCGCACTCGCGCTATCTGCTAGATCGCTACGCCACGGCAGCCACCTACGTCATATTGACGCTGGTGATCGCCGTGCCCACGGTGTGGCTTGGTATGCGCGGCACGCTTTCTCGCGATATGAGCCATCTGTCGCCGCTCGATGCGGCGCCCGTTGCGCAACAGGATGCGCCGCCTGCGGCGACTCCGGTATCGCAGGCGGCAACGACAAAGGTGGATGCGAGTACAACGTCCGTTGCGCAAACGTCTCCTGCGGCACCCGCTACCGCAGCGTCAGCGTCGCGCTCCGCGTCCGAGCAGCCGCTGCTGGCGTCGATGGTGCCGGTACCCAACCTCGACAACGATGCGGCTATCACCCCGCCGACCACCACCAACCCGCCCGTGGCGGCCAGCGGCAATGGCGCCCACAGCGTGACGCTGAATCTGCCCAGTGCCAGCTGGGTAGAGGTGATCGGCAAGGATGGTTCGCGGCTGGAATACGGTATTTTGCCCGCTGGCACCAACAAGACTTATCACAGCGATCAGCCGCTTGAAGTGCGCATCGGCAACGCAACGGGTGCACAGGTCAGCATCGATGGACAGCCTGTAACGCTCGATCCCTATCGCCACTCCAATGTCGCTCATTTCCGCGTTGACATTCAGGATGGAAAAGCGGCGCCGGCAGGGGCTTAAAAGCCTGTCCACACATGGATCGTAGGCCGGTTCAGTAGCCTTCACCCCCCTGCGATCGGTTATGCTTGCGCATTGCCCGCCCGCGTGGCCGGGCAATCCGGCTGTCGCCGGATCGCGGCGGCTCCGGAACACCCTTTGTGACGCCTCCTGGCGTTTTTTTGCGATACGGTGATTGCATGGCATTTGATGCTTACGACGACTACGAACAGAGCGAACGCGTACAAAAATGGCTGCGACAGAATGGCCTGTCGATCGCTGTGGGTATCGTCATCGGCTTGATCGCCATCTTCGGCTATCAGCAGTGGCGCAATCATCGTGTTGCGCACCAGACCGCGGCGTCGGGCATTTATCAACAGTTGCAGGGCATCATCGATTCGGGCAATACCAATGCCATCGACGTTCTCACTCAGCAATTGATGAACGACTACGCCGATACGCCGTACGCGTTGTTCGCCGTGAGCGATCGTGCGCGTCGTCAGGCGGAAGACAAACAGTTCGATAAGGCGCTCCAATCTCTGGCCTGGGCCGAACAGCATGCGCCAAGCCCCGAATTGAAGGCGCTGGTGGAACTGCGCATCGCTCACGTGGAGCTTGCCAAGGGCAACGCCCAGGACGCACTGAGTGCGCTCGATCGCATGCCCGCCAACAGCTATGCCATCGAGGCCCAGGAACTACGCGGCGATGTGCTGGTCAAGCTTGGACGGCATGACGACGCGCTGAAGGCCTACCAGGCTGCCGTGAAAGCCATGGGGCCGCAGGTGTCGCCGGATAATGAAGTGCAAATGAAAATCGACGATCTGGCCACGGCCGGGAAGCAGGGTGCATGAAACGTTTTTGGCTGATCGTACTGACGGGTTCGGTGGTAGCTCTCGCAGGTTGCCATTCCTTCAAGAAAGAAAACATCCAGCCGCCGACTCCGCTGGCGAAAGATTTCAAACCGACCGTTCAGACCACACGCGTCTGGAAAACGAGTATCGGCAAAGGTGCAGGTGTAAGCGGCATCCGCATGCAACCCACCGTGGTGAATGGCGTGCTCTATGCCGCCAGCACCGATGGCGACATTGGTGCGTTCGATGCCAATACCGGTAAGACGCTGTGGGAAAAGAAGAGCCGCACGCACGGCTGGTTCGGCTGGGGCGACAAGAAGCGCCCGGATGCGTTTTACTCCGGCGGTCCGGCTGTCGCGGGCGATCTGCTTGCTATCGGCACGCTCGACGGACACGTCTATGGGCTCGATGTCAAGGACGGCAGCCAGCGCTGGGTCAGCACGCTGCCTTCGGAAGTCGTCGATTCGCCGGTGATCGCCGGCGCACTGACCATCGTTCGCACACAGGATGGTCGCGTCTACGGCCTGGACAGCGGTACCGGCGAGCGTCGCTGGGTGAACGATCAAGGCAGCGTGCCGTTGCTGAGTCTGCGCGGCAACGGCCCCTTGCTGGTGACCAACGGCGTGGTGTTCTTCGGCAGCGACGACGGCAAGCTGAACGCGCTGCGCCAGGACAACGGCGAAAAGATTTGGGAACAGAAGCTGGCGAGCGGCGAAGGTCGTACGGATATCGATCGCATGAACGATGCCGACGGCGGCATCTTGCTCGATGGCAGCACGCTCTACGCTTCGGCGTATCACGGCAATCTCACGGCGGTTGACGGCCCCAGCGGCCGTACGCTGTGGGCGCGTCCGTTCTCCACGTATACGTCGTTGGCGGGCACCGGCAATAGTCTGTTTGGCGTCAACACCGACTCGCAGGTGTGGGCGTTCGACAAGAGCAGCGGCGCGGACATGTGGAAGAACGAGGATCTCAAGTACCGTTGGCTGACCGCACCGGCGGTGCAGGGCAACTACGTGGTCGTCGGCGACATCGAGGGTTACGTGCATTGGCTCCAGACGGGCGATGGCGCACTCGCCGGCCGCGAGCGTCTCTCCAAGAAAGCCATTCGTGCCGAGCCGGTGGTGGCCGGTGACCTGGTATACGTCGAAGACGTGAAGGGTCACATCGCCGCTTACCGCCTTGGTGCGAAGTAATTCCTGGAATCATGTTCTGTGCTGCCCGTCATTGCCCTGGTCGGTCGCCCCAACGTCGGTAAGTCGACCCTCTTCAATGCGTTGACGCGCAGCCGCGACGCCCTGGTAGCCGACATGCCGGGCGTCACACGCGATCGCCATTACGGCGTGTGTCGCACTGGTGCGCGTCCTTTCGTCGTCGTGGATACCGGTGGTCTTTCCGGTGTCGAAGAAGGTCTCGACGCACTCACCGCGCAACAGGTGCGCTTAGCCATCAACGAAGCGCAAGCGCTGGTATTCGTGGTCGATGCCCGCGACGGCTTGCTGCCGCAAGATCGCAGCATCCTCGCTGAACTGCGCCGCAGCGGTAAGCCCATCATCGCAGCCATCAACAAGACCGATGGCTTGGACGTTCAGGATGCCTTGGCCGAATTCGCATCCTTCGGCATCGCGCAAACCTTGCCGCTGTCCGCCGCGCACAATCGCGGCACCGAAGAACTGATTGTCTCGGTGCTGTCGTTGCTGCCCGAAGACGTACACGAAGAACTCGCGCCGGACGATACTACCGACAGTATTCGCGTCGCTATCGTCGGGCGGCCGAACGCCGGCAAATCCACGCTGATCAATCGCCTGCTCGGCGAAGACCGGCTTATCGTTTCCGACGTCGCGGGTACCACCCGCGATCCGATCCGCGTGCCGCTGGAACGCGACGGCAAGCGCTACACCCTGATCGATACCGCGGGCGTGCGCCGCAAGGCGCGTGTCGAAGAAGGCGTGGAAAAATTCAGCGTCATCAAGACGCTGCAATCGATGGCTGCCGCTCAAGTGGTGGTGGTCATGATCGACGCGCGCGAAAATTTGGCGGATCAGGATTTGACGCTGATCGGCCACGTGCTCGACGAAGGCCGGGCGCTGGTGATTGCCGTCAACAAATGGGACGACATGGATCCCTATCAGCGCGATCAATGCCAGCGTGCACTGGAGCGTCGACTCGGGTTCGTAGAGTGGGCCAAGCAAGTGTTTATTTCCGCGCTGCACGGTTCGGGTTTGCGCGAATTGATGCGCGCGATCGTACGTGCGCATGTCGCGGCGACGCGCGAACTGACCACATCCGACCTCACGCGCACGCTGGAACGCGCTTACGAAGGCTATCAGCCGCCATTGGTGCGCGGACACGCGCCTAAGCTGCGTTTCGCGCATCCGGGCGGCAGCAATCCGCCTACCGTTATCATTCACGGAAGCCGCACCAAGCATATTGCGCCTGCCTATCGCCGTTACCTGGAAAACTTCTTCCGGCAACGCTACAAGCTCGAAGGCACGCCTATACGCATCGATTTTCGCGATACCGAGAATCCGTTCGCAGGCAAGAAAAACGTGCTCACCGAAGGGCAGCAGCGCAAGCGCCAGCGCATGATTCGCGAGATGAAGCGGCGCAAGAAGTAAGTTTTCGCCCCTTTTCAGCACAGAAGAGGGAATCATGTCGGCGAGCTACACTAAGCGCATGAACCATCCACTCGACCGCGAATCCTGGCTGGCCTCGCTGCGCGAACGCGTACCGGAAATATCGCCGGCCGAGGCGCTCGCCAGACAAGTGCAAGGTGCGTTGTTGATCGATGTGCGCGAGGACAACGAGCGCGCTGCGGGGTTGCCTGTGGGGGCCGTAGGGTTGTCGCGCGGTTTTCTTGAGTTGCGCATCGAAGATGTCGAACCCAATCGCGATCGCGTCGTGCTTGCCCTATGCGGGAGCGGTCGCCGCTCCTTGCTTGCCGCCGAAACGCTTCAACGAATGGGTTATCGCTCCGTCGCTTCCGTAGCCGGCGGTTTCGAGCGCTGGAAGGCCGAGGGCTTGCCGATCAGCATCGGCCTGTTGGATACCGATTCCGCCGAACGCTATGCGCGTCAATTGCGGCTGCCGCAAGTGGGCGAGGCCGGGCAGCTCAAGCTGGCGCAGGCTCGTGTGGCGCTGCTGGGAGCGGGCGGTTTGGGCGCGCCCGCCGCACTATACCTTGCGGCGGCGGGAGTAGGGCACCTCACGCTGATCGACGACGACCGCGTCGAACGTTCCAACTTGCACCGACAAGTTATCCATGCGGATGCGCGCGTGGGCATGGCGAAAACGGAGTCGGCGCGCATGACGCTGAGCGCGCTCAATCCCCGTATCGACGTCGAACTTCGGCAGGAACGTTTGCGGGCCGACAACGTAGAGCGCCTGCTCGACCGGCACGATCTTGTTGTCGATGGCGCGGACAACTTTCCCGCGCGTTATTTGCTGGCAGCCGCAACACGGCGCTTGAACATGCCGATGGTTTATGGGGCAGTCGAACGTTTTACGGGTCAAGTCAGCGTATTCGATCCGCGGCACGGCCAATCGCCCTGCTATCGCTGCCTGTTTCCCGAGCCGCCCGCTGCCGAGGACGCTCCCAATTGCAGCGAGGCAGGGGTGCTCGGCGTGCTTCCGGGGATTGTCGGGCTATTGCAAGCGACCGAGACGCTGAAGCTGATCCTGGGCATCGGCGAGCCCTTGATCGGGCGACTGCTGTCCTTCGATGCACTCGCTATGCGTTTCCGAGAAACGAAGCTTCCTCGCGATCCGGCGTGCCCCGGCTGCGGATCGGCCGCCGTTTTCAGCGGATATGAAGATGTTGAACGCTTGTGCGCGACTCACTGATCGCCGTAGCGAAAACAAAGCGTGGCGAGTCGGCGAACAAGCCACGATAATGTGCACGACGAAGGCCAGGGCACATCATGAGCGCACGCATTCTCGACGGTAAACGCATCGCACAGGAAGTACTGGACCGCATCGCTAAGCGCGTCAGCGAGCGCAAGGCTCAAGGCAAGGTGGAACCCGGCCTGGCGGTGGTGCTGGTGGGCAGCGATGCTGCGTCTTCCGTCTATGTGCGCAACAAGCGCAAAGCCTGCCATCAAGTGGGTTTTCGATCCTACGACTACGACCTGCCGGCCACGGCCACCCAGGAAGAGCTGTTTGCATTGATCGACAGACTCAACGCCGATCCGGCCGTGCACGGCATCCTGGTCCAATCGCCTTTGCCTGATCACATCGACGAAGACGCCTTGGTCGATCGCATCGATCCGGACAAAGACGTCGACGGTTTCCAGGCGATCAACGTGGGGCGTCTCGCGCTGCGACGCTTTGGCCTGCGTCCCTGTACGCCCCGCGGCGTCATGACGTTGCTCGGCCATACCGACCGGCCGGTGCGCGGCCAGCATGCTGTGGTGGTGGGTGTTTCCAACCACGTGGGACGCCCGTTGGCGCTGGAATTGCTGATCGCCGGCTGCACCACCACCTGCTGCCATCGCTTTACCCGCGATCTGGAAAGCTACGTTCGCCAAGCCGATATTTTGGTGGTGGCCGTCGGCAAGCCGGGCCTGGTGAAAGGCGATTGGATCAAGCCCGGCGCGGTCGTGGTGGATGTCGGCATCAACCGCCTGGACGACGGACGTCTGGTCGGCGATGTGGACTTCGACATTGCCGCGCAACGCGCAAGCTGGATCACCCCGGTACCTGGCGGCGTGGGGCCGATGACGGTGGCGACGTTGATGGAAAACACCTTGGAAGCCGCCGAAGCGCGTCGCTGACCAAGCTCGGTTAATGTCCGCTAAACAATACCGCTGTCGAAGCGAAATTTTGCGTGCTGCTGGCATCCTTTTTGTCGGCGACAGTCGCGTTGAGGCCGCCACCCGCGTATAATCCTCTCTTTGCAGCGGGACTTATCGCATGCGCATCCTCGCCGAGGCCCTCACGTACGACGACGTTTACCTCGTCCCGGCCCATTCCCAAGTTTTGCCGCGCGACGTGGACACCTCCACACGCCTCACGCGGAATCTTCGACTCAACATCCCGATCGTGTCCGCCGCGATGGATACGGTTACTGAAGCACGCCTTGCTATCACCATGGCGCAGAACGGCGGCATCGGCATCATTCACAAAAACATGAGCGCCGAACAGCAGGCTGCCGAAGTGCGCCTGGTGAAGAAATTCGAAGCCGGCGTGATCCGCAGCCCCATTACCGTTACGCCGCATACCTCGATTCGCGACGTGCTCAAGCTCACGCGTGCACACAACATCTCCGGCGTGCCGGTGGTGGAAGGCGAGCAGCTGGTAGGCATCGTCACCAGCCGCGATCTGCGTTTCGAGCGCAAGCACGATGATCCCGTGCGCAACATCATGACGCGTCAGGACAAGCTGGTTACCGTGAGAGAGGGCGCCAGCCAGGACGATGTGCTGCAACTGCTGCACAAACACCGCATCGAAAAAGTGCTGGTGGTGAATGACGCGTTCCAACTGCGCGGCCTCATCACCGTTAAGGACATCCAGAAAGCCCGCGACAACCCCAACGCCGCCAAAGATGCGCACGAACGATTGCTGGTCGGTGCGGCGGTCGGCGTCGGCGGCGACACCGAGCAACGGGTCGAAGCGCTGGTCGCCGCCGGTGTGGACGTGATCGTGGTGGATACCGCTCATGGTCATTCGCAAGGCGTGATCGAGCGCGCGGGCTGGGTGAAAAAGCGTTACCCGCAGGTGCAGGTCATCGCCGGCAACATCGTTACGGGTGAAGCGGCGCGCGCACTGCTGGATGCCGGTGTCGATGCGGTGAAAGTGGGCGTAGGCCCGGGTTCCATCTGCACCACGCGCGTCGTTGCCGGTGTGGGTGTGCCGCAGATCACCGCCATCGACATGGTGGCCACCGCGTTGAAGGACGAAATTCCGCTTATCGCGGACGGCGGTATCCGCTATTCCGGCGATATTCCCAAAGCGTTGGCCGCGGGTGCGTCTACCGTGATGCTCGGCTCCATGTTCGCCGGCACGGAAGAGTCGCCGGGCGAGGTGGAATTGTTCCAGGGGCGTTCTTACAAGAGCTACCGCGGCATGGGCTCGATCGGCGCCATGGCGCTCGGTTCGAAAGACCGCTACTTCCAAGACGAAGCCGACGCCGACAAACTGGTTCCCGAGGGCATCGAAGGTCGTGTCCCGTATCGCGGTCCGCTGCGTAACATCATCCATCAATTGATTGGCGGTCTGCGCGCCTCGATGGGTTATCTCGGCGCGGCGACGATCGACGATGTGCGCAACAAAGCGCAGTTCGTCAAGGTCACCTCGGCCGGTGTTACCGAAGCGCACCCGCACGATATTCAAATCACGAAAGAAGCCCCGAACTACCGGCTCAATTCGTGATTACCGCCAGCGCGTTTTTTGAACGCCGTTGAGCCAGCTGCTCGAATACGCGCGACGCACACAAGATCGGATTTGAGTGCTACGCGCGGCGCCATTCAATCGCATCCCGGTTCGTACCGGGATGGCGAGGAAGTACGCGCCACCCGCTCACCACTTTTTTTGACCTCGCCGCCATGACCAACATTCACAGCGACAAGATCCTCATACTCGATTTCGGTGCGCAGTACACTCAGCTCATCGCGCGACGCATTCGCGAGATCGGCGTCTACTGCGAAATTTGGGCGTGGGATCATAACCCTGCCGAGATTTCGGCATTTGGCGCCAAGGGCATCATTCTCTCCGGCGGCCCGGAATCGACCACGGTGCACGGTGCGCCGAAAGCGCCGCAGGAAGTCTTCGATTCAGGCTTGCCCGTTCTCGGCATCTGCTACGGCATGCAGACGCTTGCCGCGCAACTGGGTGGCGCGACGGAAGCGGCGGATGCGCGCGAATTCGGTCATGCGCGCGTCGACGTCGTCGCTTCGGACAAACTTTTCTCCGGCCTCAGCGATCACGATTCCTTCCAGGCGCTGGACGTCTGGATGAGTCACGGCGATCACGTCACCAAGGCACCGCCGGGATTCACCATCACCGCCGTGACGGATCGCATTCCGGTGGCGGCGATGTCGAACGAAGCCAAGCGCTGGTACGGCGTTCAATTCCATCCGGAAGTGACGCACACCAAGCAGGGCACGGAACTTCTCAAGCGCTTCGTCACGGACATCTGCGGCTGCCAAACCCTCTGGACCGCCGCGCACATCATCAACGATCAGATCGCCCGCGTGCGCGAGCAGGTAGGCAAAGATCACGTTTTGCTGGGCCTGTCCGGCGGCGTGGATTCTTCGGTCGTCGCGGCGCTGCTGCATCGTGCCATCGGCGACCAGCTCACCTGTGTCTTCGTCGATACTGGCCTGCTGCGTTGGCAGGAAGGCGACCAGGTGATGGCCACGATGGCCGAGCACATGGGCGTCAAAGTCATTCGCGTGAATGCCGCCGAGCGCTACTTCTCCGCGCTGGAAGGCGTGTCCGATCCGGAAGCCAAGCGCAAGATCATCGGCCGCCTGTTTGTGGAGATCTTCGACGAGGAATCGGCCAAGGTCACCGCCGCAGGGGGCGGCCACGTCAAGTGGCTGGCGCAAGGCACCATCTATCCCGATGTGATCGAGTCGGCCGGCAGCAAAACCGGCAAGGCGCACGTGATCAAGAGCCACCACAACGTGGGTGGTTTGCCGGAACACATGAAGCTCAAGCTGGTCGAGCCGCTGCGCGAACTGTTCAAGGACGAGGTGCGCCGCATCGGCGTGGAACTCGGGTTGCCGCGCGAGATGGTATATCGCCATCCGTTCCCAGGGCCTGGCCTGGGCGTGCGCATTCTCGGCGAAGTGAAAGCCGAATACGCTCAATTGCTGGCGCGCGCCGATGCGATCTTTATCGAAGAGCTGCGCACTGCCGATCTCTACGACAAGGTCAGCCAGGCGTTTGCCGTGTTCCTACCGGTGAAATCGGTGGGTGTCGTGGGCGATGCGCGTGCCTATGAATGGGTGGTGGCGCTACGCGCCGTGGAGACTATCGATTTCATGACAGCTCATTGGGCGCCGTTGCCGTACGATTTTCTCGGCAAAGTCTCCAATCGAATTATCAATGAGTTACGTGGTATTTCTCGTGTCGTTTACGATATAAGCGGAAAGCCGCCTGCCACGATCGAGTGGGAATAATAAAATCAAGCGCTTAAGTCGCCATTGACACCAAGCCCTTACGCCTCCCGCTTTAGGAAAACATGGTAAGTCGCTGAAATGGCGGAAGAACTGATCATCGATAACGCACCTTCAGCCTTCGGTCCTGACGACGAGGCCTATATGCGCCGTGCCTTGCAGTTGGCCGAGCACGCGCGCGACGCCGAAGGCGAGGTTCCGGTCGGCGCCGTACTGGTGCAAAACGGTGAAATCGTCGGCCTGGGTTGGAACCGCAATATCACGTTGCACGATCCCACCGCGCATGCCGAGATCATGGCTCTGCGTGCTGCTGGGGAAAAAAAGGCCAACTACCGCCTGGTCGGCGCCACGCTCTACGTAACCCTCGAGCCGTGCGCGATGTGTGCCATGGCGCTGGTGCACGCACGCGTTGGCCGAGTCGTTTACGGTACTCTCGATCCGAAGACAGGCGCGGCCGGCAGTGTGTTCGATACGTTGATTTCCGACCGCCACAACCACCGCATCGAGGTACAAGGCGGTTTGCTGGCCGACGAGGCGGCAACGCTTTTACGCGACTTCTTCCGCGCGCGCCGGTAAGTCGCCTGGATAGAGAAAAGCCAGTGCTTCGGCGCAAGGCTGCGCTACCTTCAAGCTCAATAGCGGATCGGCACGCGTACGTCCCAGATTGACGGCGGCAATCGGTTTACCGGCTTTGGCGGCGGCGTGCGCGAAGCGATAGCCCGAAAACACCATCAGCGACGATCCCACCACCAGCATCGCATCGGCGTCGGTCAATGCGTTCATGGCGGCCGCGACGCGGTCACGCGGTACGTTTTCTCCAAAAAAGACGACATCGGGCTTCAGGATGCCGCCGCAGTGCGGGCAGGGTGGAACGGAAAAAGTGCTGAAATCGTGGCCGTCGAGATCGGCGTCGCCGTCCGGGGCATCGAAGGCGTCCAGCGTCGCCCACTGAGGATTGAGCGCCAGCAGTGTCTGCTGCAACACGTGCCGCGGGAAGCGGTGCTCGCACGCCATGCATCGCACCGTATCGAGTCGCCCGTGCATATCCACGACGTTCTGGCTTCCGGCACGTTGATGCAGGCCATCCACATTCTGCGTCAGCAACATCGCCAGCTTGTCGCGTTGCTCCAGCTTGGCCAGCGCATGATGCGTGGCATTCGGCAGCGCTTTCCCAAACCGGCGCCAGCCGATCAAACTGCGCGCCCAATAGCGTTTACGCGTCAGCTCTTCGCCCATAAAGGCTTGATAGGTCACCGGCTGCGAGCGTTTCCAGCCACCGTCGGCGTCGCGGTAATCCGGAATGCCCGAATCGGTGCTACAGCCTGCGCCGGTCACCACAAACAGGCGTCGATGTTTTGCGATGAACGCCTGCAAGGCATCGCGACTGGCTTCCGGCGAGGTGGTTTCTGCGAGCGTCATAAGTGCTTCACCATATGCCGTCGATCGTCGCCGATTCAATGGCCGACGATTAACACCCGCAAAAACGCGACAAAGCGGCAGGGTGGTGAATCTTGCGGGGGTGTAAAATCACTATCGAGTCTGGCCAGGAAGGCGACGTAAGTGTCGCGACCGTGGCCGATACACGGATAGTCGCCATGCCTTTGACTGGGGTTTGTGAACCCGAGGAGGCTTCGTGTTCTCGCATATTTTGATTCCAACCGATGGGTCCGATCACGCCATGCATGCCGCGGAAATCGGCATTGCGTTGGCGCACCAATTGAGTGCCCGCATTTACGCATTCCACGTGCTGGCTCCGCTTGCGGCAATCGCCTATTTTTCGGACGCCATTCGACACGCGGAGGATTCCCATACGGAACGCGCGATCGCACGCGCGCAGGAACGGCTCGCGGAAATCGCCGGAATGGCAAAAGCGGCTAACGTGGAATGCCACGGCGGCTATGCGTTCGACGGTCGGCCCTATGTCGCCATCGTTGGCGCGGCCAAGCAGCAACATTGCGACCTGATTGTCATGAGCACACACGGCTACGCCACGCTCGATCGGGCCTTGCTAGGCAGCGAGACCAACAAAGTGCTTAGCTGTTGCGATGTTCCGGTACTCGTATGTCACTGATCAGTGCGTTGGTGCGCACGGAGGCTTAGATGTCGACCAGTCCGTCGATTTCGCTTTTAGTGATTTTCGCAAAGCCGACACGTCCGCAGAATCCGGAAGCAGCTCGACCGTTTTCACGAATACCTGAAAATCCTGGCGCCAACCGAGCTGATCGGTGATCGTCGCAAGGTGATTGGCCTGTTCGCCGTAGAGCTTGATACGGCGCTTTTTCATATCGGCCATGCGACGTGCTTTTCGAAGAAGCTCCAGTTGGTAGCGAACCATCCGTGCGCGCCGCCGCCAGCGATGATGAGCCGCTGTCGTGCGAAGCGCCACAGCATCTTTTTTTGCTTTTTTCATCTTGCGCGTTGCCCGCTTCAGTGTTTTCTTCGTCGCAGACGGGCGCACGTCTTCCCAGCGCAAGGCGCTGCAGGCGGTAACGACATGATGAGCCTGTGCACGACGATGCCGCCAATGTGGATCGTCATGAAGCGCATCGCCGAGTAAATGGTCGCTGTACGACTCGAACGTCTTGATGATGTCGGTTGCGGTCTGGATTTCGTGGGAGGTCACCAGAAGCCGCGCCGAGCGGACTGCAACATATGCGTCGCGCAGTGGAGAGAAGCTGCGTGCCAGCTGCTTCAACGCATGATCCAGCGCATCCGTGGGTTCGCCAGTGGGGAGAAAACGAAGCAAGCAGCGCAGGCGCCTGCATGATTTACGCGTTTGGTGAATGCCTTCTTGCCGCTTCTTCCGCATCGCCAACGCACGCTGCAATAGACGGCACTCTCTGGCTGCCAGTATCCCTAGGGCTGACCCCAACGTCGGTGCATCGTCATGCTTGGTTTTGTTCATGATCCCAGACAGTCTCCGGGAGCGGTGATGCATGGTGTGTCTAAGGTTGCATCATAGCTGGCCGTTGATTTTGCCGGCGGATGTCGGCGGCGGCCGACCGCTGCAGCCAGGGGAAGTGGGGTCGGGCCATATGTCCCAATTGGACTTGGTCACGGCGACATCGCAGGTCAGGCGATGAACGGCCAGGAAATCCTCGCGAACGGCTTGCTTTTCGCTCCAGCGCTGAATGCCGTAGACATCCACATCGTAAGCGGGCGATGCGGTGTGCGAATACGTGGTCAAGTAGTCCACAACCACGCGGTCGCCAAGCGTGGCAGCATTTTTTGGGTTCAAGCGAACATCCGGCACAACGGGTGCTTCGACACGCGATGCCGGCAAAGCTTGCGGTATCGCGACATATACATAACCCTCCGGCACTTCCTCCCACCGCACGCCTCGCGGCTGATAGGAGACGAATTCCTGCATCAACACCCGGTGCGGCGCAACGCCCGGCTGACGGGCGAGATCCAGTGCCACTTTCAATGCCGAAGATTCGTCCAGATCGTGCACGCCCCACGCCAGTAGCGTGCAGCCGCCCTTGTCGGCATTGGTCGCACGCGAGGCAAGCAAGGCCGGCAAGCCTTCCGCCGGATGACGTGCCGCGAACTCCGCCGGCAAATAAGCGTGTATCAGCGCGCCTTGCGGCATGTAATAGCCAAAGAAATCGTGCTCGGACAAGGTGCGGAAATAAGGCGAAGCGTGTCCAAAGCGATACGGCAGAATCGCCGGCACAAGCTGTCCGTTGCAACCTGGCAATTGCGACACGAATTGCGCCGACGCACGCCAGTTTTCGGTGCGCGACAACGCACGGCCTGGCAGCCGGATGAGATAGCTGGCCACCAACAGCATGGCCAGTCCCGCAATCACCGCGCTGCCGCGCGTATAGCCGCGGGGCCCCGCCGCGTCATACAAGCGCCCAACCAGCAGCCAGGCGAACGGTATGCAGGTAAACACGTTGCGGTCGGAAAACGACGGCGCGACCAGCCATGACACGGCAATGCCACAAACAATCACGCCGATCAGTACAAAGGCGGCCAAAGCAACCGTCCAGCGAGTGTCTAACTCGTCGTAAACGAAATATGGCTGATGGGTTATTTTTTTCCAAATACCGAACAAGATGAGCGCTGCGGTAACGATGATGACTTGCCGTGCCATCAGCCCATAGAAAGCAAAACGGATTTGCTGCTTAAAAAAAGCAGCGTTATTGCTGAACCAGAGATTGTGAAGATCCTGCTGGGAGGCGTGGATCATCATCTTGTAGTAGAGCGCATTGATAGCGAGCACGACGAGGCCGGTCGCAACCAGTGCGCCACGTATGCGCCAGGAAGGTACGGTGAGCAGAAGAAACAACAGCACCATGCCAAGCGCTAGCAACAGATAGGCGTGCGTAAGGCTGGCGATGAGCCCGAGTGCGCTCAAGCCGATCCAGTGCGCAAAGGGGAATGTCCGATTTGCGTTTACTCGTGCGCGAAAGGACAGTGCGAGAGACAGCAGGCTTGCAGCAAGCAAAAGGCACAAAGCATAACTGCGGGTGTTCTGCGCCTGGTCGAACCAGAAGGTGGAAACCGATGCGACCGCACATGCAAAGGCAATCGCCGCGCGGCTGAGCACGCGCCGCATGCCGAATGCGAAGACGGCAACGGCCGACACCGCGAACACGGCGCTTGGCAGACGCAAAGCCCATTCCGACAAGCCCGCAAGGCGTGTCCATGCGTAGAGAACAAAATAATAGAGCGGCGGGTGCGTGTCGTTCAGCGCGCGGCGGAATACCTCGCCAAAGCCGCCGTGATGATTGACCAGATAGACAGTAAATAATTCGTCGATCCAAAGGCCGCTTGCGGATAATCCTACGAAAGCGGCTACACAGGCAGTCAGCGCGATCAGTCCAAAGACGTTGGCCTGCCAACGGGCCGGAGCCCGAAGCGAATCATTCACGCACTAACTCCCGCACGCTGGGTGAGATGGTAACGAGATTCGGCCAGCAACACGCCGCCTAATACTGCAATGGTCCAAGGGCAATGGGCGGCTAACAGAGCAAGGGCAAAGCATGCATTCAGCGGAATGTCGCTCCATCGGCTGATATAAAACGCCAGCCATTGTCGACGAGCGCCTTGCAGGGTGCGCGGGCGCAGCGAGCGCGGCGTCATGATATGTGCGATGCCCAAGCGCCCGGTCAGGCCGAAACCGACCGACAGCAACATGGCCAGCCAAAGCGGAACGGAAAGTTTCAACAGCACGTCAACCGCCAACCATTGCATGCAGAACGTGCTTAAAACGGCCACGCTATCCATGACGGCCTTGGCGGTAAATCGTCCGCGCGTGCGCTTTTCTATAAGCAGTGTTATCAAGTCGATGACGACGCGCGTGTCGAGCTTGGAAGCGCCGCCTGCGCGTGCACGCAAAAGGGTGGGAGCTTGCGCGGTATGCGGCCGCCTCGATCCCGACGCGACAACATCGATGAGAATCTTAAAGCCGAGTCCGGAGAGTTCGCGGCGGACTTGCGTGTACCATTCGCGCGTCATTGCAAAACAGCCGCTCAGCGGATCGGCCAGCGGTACGCCAAGCATCGCATCGGTCAACCACGTGCCGGTGCGGCTAAGCCGGTGGCGCAATCCGTTCAGGCCGGAACGGGAGCCATCCAGATAGCGGCTGGCGACCGCGACATCGATCGTTGGATCCTCGAGCTTTTCCAGCAATGCCTTGATCAAGACCGGATCATGCTGGCCGTCGCCATCCATGATGGCGAGAACGCGACCCTCGGCCGCATCCCAGCCTTTGATCGCCGCCGAAGACAGACCGCTTGCCTGGTGACGTCGCAGCAAACGCACCTGCTTGTGCGTTTGCGCATAAGCATGCACGACATCCGCGGTGCGTTCATCGGTCGAATCGTCGACGACGATGATCTCGTGCTTGATGTCTTGCAGGTGTTGGTTCAACTCACTCAACACCCCGCCAATGGCCTCGTGCTCGTCCAAGGTGCAGATGACGAGAGAAAGCAATGGAGCATCCTGCGCAACCATCTCCGGTGAGTGGTCCTGGGATCGTGGACTTTCTGCTGCCTCGATCGCCGGAATACGCCATGGTTTCATGCACTATGCCGCCCTAGCAGTAGCTAACGAAGAATAAACGTACAAACCGACGCCTTGTTGACCCTGGCGTCGAAACTTGTGTCCAGTCGGATTCCCGTTCGGCGGCGTAAGGTTATGGCTATCGCATGCCGATTGTGACCCTGTATTTTTGGGAAAGAACCTGGAGCCGACCTTTCTTCACAATTAATCCTTAATACCGATTCGTTAAAACCGCGATAGGCATCGCAAAAACCTGTCTAGTCTGGAAATGTGACAGCGATCAGCGATTCGGGCCGACGTAAAACAGCTGGAACTCGCGGATACGAGCCGTGCAGGCACTGGACAGAATGTTCAGGCGTACCTTGCTGGCCGAGACGGGCGCAAACCGGTCGATCTTCATATGGCCGACAGCCTCGGCCTTTGTGACAGGTGTCCACATATCGTGCACCCATGCGTCGATCTCATATTTCTGAATGCATTGCCCATCGTTGAGCCATTCCATGCTCAGCGCGTGATCGAAGGTCACCGGCTGCGCGAAGTCCACTTCCAGCACGGCGTGACGCGAGCCGTCGGGAGCGGACCAGAAAGTATCCTGATTGCCATCCAGGGCGGCGGTTGTATTGGGGTCGCTGGAAAGGTGGTTCTGCACCAGATTCTTGCGTGGTCCGTAGCGCTCCTGCAGGGCTTCTCCGAATTCTTTCAGACGTGCCACGTCGGCATCGGGCAGCAAGCCGTGACGGTTCGGGGCAAGGCCGAGCATCAGCTGCCCGCCGCGACCGACGCTGTTTTCCCAGATGTCCATCAATTCATCGACACTCTTGAGCGTTTTGTCGCTATCGGGGTGCCAGAACCATTCCAGTTTGTGCAGCGGCGTATCGACTTCCACAGGGCGCCAGCGCAGGTCGCCGTGGCGATCGATGACGTTCCAGTTCTCGCCGCGGATATGGCCGTCTTCCTGACCGACCCAGCGGACATCGCCATAACCAAACAGGGCGACATCGGCAAACACCATCGTATTGGCTTGATAGGTGCGCAGTTCTTCCATGTATTTTTTGAAATCGTAGACGTGGCCAGCGCTGCCGGCGCCATCCAGCCACCATTCCACCAGCGGCCCATAGTTCAAGACGAGTTCGTCCATCTGGGCCATGTAGAACTTGTCGTACGCGGCGGGATCTTTGTAGCGCGGTTCATGGCGGTCCCACGGCGACAGATAGATGCCAAATTCCATGCCTTCTTTACGCACGGCTTCTTCGGTCATGCGCACGAGGTCGCCTTTGCCGCCCATCCACGGGCTGTTCTTG
>DATJMR010000089.1:0-5508 GCA_035508595.1 Dyella sp. | reverse complement strand
GGTGCTGACATCCAGGAAACGCTCACCCAGGTGCAGCATGAGTTGTTCGATCTGGGCGGCGAGTTGTGCATTCCCGGCATGGCGATGATCGAGGATGCCGACATCGATCGGCTGGAGCAGGTGCTGGACCGCTTTAACGAGCCCTTGCCGCCGTTGAAGGATTTCATTTTGCCGGGCGGTGGCATGGCCGCGTCCTGCTGCCACTTGGCGCGAACGGTATGCCGTCGGGCCGAACGTGAGGTGATTGCGCTGGGGCGCGTGGAAACGATCAGGCCGCAGGCGCAGCGTTATCTCAATCGGTTATCGGATCTGCTTTTCGTCTTGGGGCGTGTGCTGGCCCGCTCAGGGGGCCACGGCGAAGTGCTCTGGCAGCACGAGCGCCGCCGCAAGCCGACCGCTTAAAAAGGCCGCGGCATGCTGCAGTTGTTTACCCATACCGTTTGCCTGCGGCACGATCCAGGTCCGGGCCACGCCGAATCGCCGGCCCGCCTGCGCGCCGTGCTGGAGGCGCTCGATCAGGACCGCTTTGCCGCGCTGGATCGAATCGAGGCACCGCGCGCGACGCGCGAGCAACTGCTACGCGTGCATACGCTCGCTTACATCGACCGGATCCTGGCCGTCACGCCCGAGTCGGGCACGATACGGCTGGACGAAGACACCCTGATGTCCCCCGGCTCCGCCGAGGCCGGTCTGCGCGCGGCGGGGGCGCTGGTCGCCGCGGTCGATGCAGTGATGACCGGACAAACCACCCGCGCCTTTTGCGCGGTGCGCCCCCCCGGTCACCACGCCACGCCCGACACCGCCATGGGCTTTTGCCTGTTCAACAATATCGCGGTCGGCACCGCCCACGCGTTGGCGGCGCACGGCGTCAAACGCGTGGCGATCGCGGATTTCGATGTGCACCACGGCAATGGCACGCAAGATATTTTCCAGCGCGAGCCGCGCGTGCTGTTCATCTCTTCGCATCAGTCGCCGCTCTATCCCGGTACGGGAACGCCCGATGAGCAGGGCGTGGGCAACGTCGTCAACGCGCCGTTGTCGCCGGGCGAAGGTTCCGACGAATTCCGCAGCGTGTGGAACGATGCATTGCTGCCGCGACTGCATGCGTTCAAACCACAGCTGGTCATGGTGTCAGCGGGTTTTGATGCGCATCGGCAGGACCCGCTGGCGGACATCCGCCTGCAGACCGAGGACTACGCCTGGATCACCGAGCGCCTGGTCGATCTGGCCCGGGCCCACGCAGACGGCAGGCTTGTCTCGACGCTGGAAGGCGGATACGACCTGGCCGCGCTGGCGGCTAGCGTTAGCGCGCATGTCAGCGCGCTAGCGGATTAAGGCCCTTTCGACGGCTCGAAATCCAAGGCTAGCGAATTGATGCAATAGCGCAGCCCCGTGGGCTTGGGACCATCCGGAAAAACGTGCCCGAGATGGGAATCGCATTCGGCACAGCGCACTTCCGTGCGATGCATACCGTGGGTCTCGTCGGGCACCAGGTTGATCCCGGTTCGCTTGATTGGCTGAAAAAAACTCGGCCAGCCGGAACCGGAGTCGTATTTGGTTTCGGATGCGAACAAGGGCGTCCGGCACGCCACACATACATACGTGCCCGGCTCCTTATGCCGGTACCACTTGCCGCTGAAAGGCGGCTCAGTCGCCGAACAGCGGCATATGGCAAATTGCTCGGGAGTCAGGCTCTCGCGCCATTGCTCTTCGGTCTTGCCGTGCTTTTGCTCGTTCATGCGTTTGCTTGCCCAGAAGGTATGCCGTACGAAAGGCCTTTTCTGTTAGCTTAACGCCCTTCGTTGCCGATTGATCGCCTCCGTGAAGCCCAAGAGCCTGCCGCCCTCGCGTTCTCTGCCTCCACGCCGCCTGCTAGCAATCGCTGCTGCCGCTGCCTTGTTCAGCAGTCAGGGCGTTCATGCCGCATCCCAGAACAAACACCCCAAGAGCACTTTGGACGGCTCCGAAGTGGTGTGTCCATTGGGCACGTTTATTTGCGCGCCCCGCCCCGACAACTTCGCGCTGTGCCGACCCAACGGCATGCTGGAGTTCTACGACCCGTTCCTGAGCAAGGACTCGGCGCTGCGCGCCACGGCCGTGACCCATGTGGCCGCCGATCATGTGGAAAGTCCCGATCAGATCGTTTACCACCTGAGCGGCCATGTAAAAACCGTTCGCGCCGACCAAGAACTGCACGCCGACTTCGCCGATTACAACAGCGACACCACCGACTACGACGCGCGTGGCGGCGTGCATTACCAGGAGGCCGCTCATTTGTTGTCGGCCGATCACATCAACGGCAATACCGACAACAGCACGGGCCTGGCCACCGGCAACGTGCGTTATCAAATGCTCGATTCGCACGGCAACGGCGATGCCGTCCAAGGGCAGATGCTCGACGCGGATCGCAATCGCTATACCCTGGCCACTTACTCCACGTGCGATATCGGACATCACATCTGGGAGATTCGCGCCAAAGAGATCGATACGGATGACACTACTGCTCGAGGCGTGGCGCACAGCGCGACCATGAGCATGTTCGGGGTGCCGTTCTTCTATTTCCCGTGGATGTCGTTTCCGCTCAACAACGACCGGCAGAGCGGATTCCTGTATCCGTATTTCGAACACACGAGTCGGGCGGGCTATCAGTTCCGCATACCGTACTACTTCAACCTCGCCCCCAATTACGACGCGACGCTGACACCGCGCTACTACACCATGCGCGGCGCGATGTTGTCCGGCGAAGTACGATACATGTTCCCCAGGACGAATGGCGAATTCGACTTCGAATTCATGCCGCACGACAACTACAACGACCAGAAAGTCACACCGACCTCCATCGATACGCAGGGCCAGCAGCGCTATCTCTACAAGTTCATCAACAACACCAACCTTTGGCCGGGTTGGTCGTTGAATACGAATCTGAGCCGTGCGTCCGATCAAAATTACTTGCGCGACTTCGGCGACGACCTGTTCACCATTTCCCAGACGCTATTGTATTCGGGCTTTTATTTGAATGGCGCCGGCAATTGGTGGAACGCCTCCGTTGGCGGAGACATGTGGCAGAACGTAGACCCGTCACAAGCCAATAGCGTGGAGCTGTACAAGCGTCTGCCACGCGCCACGTTCAATATGGATATTCCGTTCGCACGCTGGTACGACGTCGGCATGAACAGCGAGGCGGTGGACTTCCACAAAGACAACCAGGTAGAGGGCTCCCGCCTTGACTTGTATCCCTATGTGGACGCGGACTTCCAAGGGCCAGCATGGTTCATACGTCCCAAGTTGGCTTACCGCTACACCACTTATTCGCTCGATGCCGGCTATCAAAGATACTCTTACTACTACGGTCAGATCGGTTCAGCGACTACCTCGCCGTTCACGGAAAGCAATCCGAGCCGCTCGCTGCCGATCGTCAGCCTCGATCAAGGGTTAATTTTCGAGCGTAGCATGTCGATGTTCGGCACGAGCTACACACAAACGCTGGAACCGCGGCTTTTTTATCTCTACGTGCCATACCGGAATCAGAACAACCTGCCATTGTTCGATACTGGGCTCATGTCCTTCGACGATTGGATGCTGTTCGCCCCCAACCAATTCTCGGGAGCGGACCGTCAGATGAACGCAAACAACTTAACCGGCGCGGTAACCACGCGCCTGCTCGACGATGGCGGCGTGGAGCGCTTGTCGGCGACGTTCGGCCAGATTCGTTACTTCACACCTCAACGAGTCCAAGCGCCGTGTACAGGTACCTCCGCACAGGGGTGCACCCCCGCCACTGACTGGGCAGGTTCGGATTACGTAGCCGAACTCAGTACGCAATTGAACGACCAGTGGACCGCCAGCACGGAATACCTCTGGAACCCGAATACCCGCCGGACCGATCTAGGTACGTTCACCGTCCAGCGTCGGCTGGGCTTCGACGGCGTCCTCAATTTCTCCTACCGGTTCCGTCGCGACCTGCTGGAACAATACGACATCTCGGCGGTCTATCCGCTATCGGAGCGCTGGCGCCTGATCGGCGACTGGACATATTCGGTGATGGACAAGCGCACCGTTGAAGCCTTGGCCGGTGTGCAGTACGAGGGATGTTGCGTGAAGGTCAGCTTGATTGCCCGCCGCTATGTCACGGGCTACGACGGCGTCATCACCACCCTGCTACCGGGTCAGGTCGCGCCGGGCAGCGATACGGCTTTCATGTTTGAGTTGGAATTCAAGGGCATGGGTGCATTCAGCGGTCAGACGGACAGCATCCTGCGGCGTGATATCCTTGGCTATCAATAAGCGCGCCCTCTAGGTCGGGGCGCCACTCGAAAACCAGGCCGGCGAGGCCGGTTTTCGGGATTTATCTCCATAACCCCGTCGCCACCGGCGACAGAAGGCTGTTCACTGATGAAGCAGATTTTTGCGTTATTCCTGCTGACGATCGCTTCGGCGATTCCGTCGCTAGCCCAGGCCCAGCTCCTGTCGCCGCAGGATTCAGGACAACAGCCGGTTGATCGCATCGTCGCCGTGGTCGAAGACGACGTTATCTTGCAAAGCGAACTGAACGATGCCGTCGCTGCGATCCAGCAGCAATACGCCAATCAGCCCGGTCAGCTTCCGCCCATCGACGTACTGCGTCGTCAGGTGCTCGATCGACTGGTCCTGATGAAGTTGCAGCTGCAACGCGCCGACGATCAGGGCGTGCGCGTATCCGACTCCGATGTCGACCAGGCCGTGCAAGCCGTGGCCGAGCAAAACAAGATGACCCCCGACCAATTGCGTGCCGCGGTGGAACAGTCCGGCATGAGTTACGCCGCCTACCGCCAGCAGCTGCACGATCAGCTCGTGGTGCAGAAGCTGCACCAGAGCGTGGTACGCGATTCGGTGTCCGTCACGGAAAGCGAAGTCAACAACCTGCTTAACAGCCCCAACTACAAAACGGGCGAAGTGCATTTGGCGCATATCCAGGTGACCATTCCCAGCGGCGCATCGCCTGCCGATATTCAAGCCGCACAAAACAAAGCCGAGCAAGCGCTGGCCGCAATCAAAGGCGGCATGTCGTTCAAGGCCGCGGCGATCCGCTTCTCCGATGGGCAGGACGCGCTGGATGGCGGCGACCTCGGCTGGCGTCGCATGGACGAAATCCCGTCGGCCTTCGTCGATACCATCAGCGGCCTGAAACCCGGCGACGTCAGCGGCATCCTGCACGGCCCGACCGGCTTCCACATCATCCAATTGGTGGATCAGCGCGCGCAGTCCAAGCAGATGGTGACCGAGTTCCATGCGCGTCAGATTCTGGTTCGTCCCAGCGAATTGCTGTCGCAGACACAGGCTCAACAGAAAGCACAAGACCTGTACAACCGCATCGTCAACAAGCACGAAGACTTTGCCAAAGTGGCGAAGGACAACTCCAACGACGACACCACCGCCAATGCCGGCGGCGACATGGGCTGGTTCCAGCAAAACGAATGGGGCACCTTGGTCGCTCAAAAGCTGCAGGATCTGAAGGATGGCGAGGTATCT
>DATJMR010000088.1:0-5040 GCA_035508595.1 Dyella sp. | reverse complement strand
ATTGCGCGATCGCGGCGTCCAGTTCAGCGCGGCTTGCGCCATAACTGGCCTTGAGTCGCCCGCCCTCGAATATCGGCAAATGCACCGCAGGGGTGAGTCCGAACACGCGGCTGCCTGCGGTAAACAAATTGCCAAGGTCGCCGGAGCCGCCGGTGGAAAAGCCAGGGATATGCGGCGCGCCCTGGTTGGTGCTGGAAAGGCCGGCCATCGCGTTGATGCTGATATCGGGGAAATAGTCCGCGCGTGCGACATCGGTCTGCTTCAGCGCCGCTTCCACTTGCCACTGACTTGCCGCGATATCGGGGCGGCGCGCGATCAGGTCCAGACGCACGTTGTCGGGCAGTGCGCTTTCGACATCCGGCAACGCATGCGGCTGCAGCGACGGCAGGTCGGCGGGTGAAACATTGACCAACGCCGCCAGCACCACTTTGCGAAGATTGGTCGAGCCTTCCAGCGTGACTTGCATCTGCTGGGCGCCGGCGAGTTGCGCGCGCGCTTGTTGCACGGTGTCGGGGAGATCGATGCCCTGACGCACACGCAGCTCGGCGATATGCAGCAAACGCTGTTGCACGGCGACCGATTGTTGCGCCAGCGTCAGCCGATTTTCGTCAGCCAGCCATCCAAAATACGTATCGGCCACGGCATTTTGGATCGACAGTGCCGCCGCGCTGCGTTGCGCTTCGGCGGCGTGCGCCTGATCCAGCGCGGATTCGATCGATGCGCGCTTCTTGCCCCAGAAGTCGAAATCGTATTCGAGCTGCACGCCCAGATCCGCTTGGTTGTACCAGTTGAAACCGAGCAGGGACGGCGGCATCAGACCGTGGTCGCTGATGCGTTGACGCGTGAGTTGCGCATTGCCGTTGATCGACAAGCCGGCCTGGGCGGCCGCCACGCGCACCGATTGTTCGGCCGTTTGCACGCGCGCGTGCGCTTGGGCCAAGTCGGGCGATTGCTTCATCGCCAAGGCGATGAGTTCGTCCAATTGCGGGTCGTTATACATGCGCCACCAATCGCTAGCGGGCCAGCCTGCGTTCGCGCTGGTTTGCAATCCCGCCAGCGGCACGTCGTCGCGCAAAGCAGGGGGC
This sequence comes from Dyella sp., assembly GCA_035508595.1. Taxonomy (GTDB): domain Bacteria; phylum Pseudomonadota; class Gammaproteobacteria; order Xanthomonadales; family Rhodanobacteraceae; genus Dyella_B. Next base: position 3,955 of record DATJMR010000088.1, on the reverse strand, counting down.
TGCACTTTCGCCGGAATCATGCAGCCGGCAAGGCTCAGTGCAGCGATCAGCGCGAGAGGTCGGAGTCTGGTCAGGGAGGGAGACGAAACGACGTTCATGGCCGATCACCCGCTTCGTGTTCGAGTTGGCTGAGGTTGTTGGCGAGCTTGCGCAAGAGACGGTTCAAGTTGCGGCGATCGGTATCGGTAAACCCGTCGAAGATGATCTTCAGGCGCGGAAACATGGTCGGCAGCATCTTCTGCACAAAGCGCTTCCCCGCCGGGGTGATTTGCATGACGACGCGGCGACGGTCTTCAACGCTGGCGCCGCGTGTAATGAGGCCGCGTTTGACCAGTGCGTCCGCAATGCGCGTCATGTTGGTCACGCCTAGCGACGTGAAGACGCACAGTTCGCCGGGCGTGGAGGTGCCGTCGGGTCGCGAAAACAGCGTGATCAGCGTTCGAAACTCGCTGTCGTTGAGCTTGTGCGGACTGAGCTTGCGCTGGAACTCCGCCTGCATGGATTCGCTGATCAACAGCAACACCCGGCATAAAGCGGCATCGGCAGGCATCTCGGGAATGAGTTTGCGGACGCCCGCGATGCCTTCGTCCAGCATCCTGATCTGGTCGTTCAGAGACATTTCACTGGTGCATATTCCACTGGTGAAATAAATGATGGCGTTGACCCCGGCGTTTTGCAAGTGCCGCGGGGGCGGGTGTTTGTATGGATTGGCTTAAAGGGCGAACAGGCGCCGCACGTTGGCTGTTGTCGCCGCTGCGATCGTCACGGGGTCTTCACCGCGAACATTCGCCACGCACTGAAGCACTTCAGCAACGTGCGCCGGTTCGTTGCGTTCGCCGCGATGACCGGAGCCGGGTTGGTCCGGGGCGTCGCTTTCCAGCAGCAGGTATTGGATGGGCATGGCGGCAACGATGTGGCGCAGCCGCTGTGCGCGCTCGTACGTGATGGGGCCACCAATGCCCAGATGAAAGCCGAGTTTCCATAATTGCTCGGCTTGTTGCTGGCTTCCTGAAAAGCTGTGCACGACGCCGCGCAAGCCGCCAACTCGGCGCAGGGTGATGGTGACTTCGTCCAGCGCGCCGCGCGCGTGCAGGATCACCGGCAGGTCGAACTCGCGCGCCAATGCGAGTTGCTGTTTGAAATATTCCCGTTGTGCTTGGGCGTCGTAGGGTTCTTGGTAGAAGTCCAGGCCAATTTCTCCCACCGCGACCGGGCGATGCTCTTTTAGCCAGTGCGACAGCGTGGCGAGGTCCTCCGGGCGATGGCCATGCATGAACATGGGGTGCATGCCGTAGGCCGGATAGAGGCCGTTCGTCGGCGTGCAAAGCGCACGGATACGGGGCCAGCTTGCCGCATCCACGCCGGGGATGATTTGCAGACCGACGCCTGCCATGCGTGCCCGGTCGATCACCGCATCGCGGTCGGCATCGAACGAGGCGTCGTCCAGATGTACGTGGCTGTCGGCGAGTTGCAGCATGGCTGTCATGATGCGTCATTCGCAGGCGGTTCGGATAGCCGCCGTTTTCATGCCATGCGTCGTTAAGAGCGGGTGCGCAACGGGTCTAGCGGCGTTCAGCGTCGAAGCGTTTCAATGCGCCGCGTAAGGAACGGTTGTGCAATCGATAGGGTCGAAAGATAACGATAGACGTCGCGGCCGCGTTTGAGCAGGGCTAAGCGTTGTTGCCGTGTCCGGCGCGCAATGATCAATGTCAGGAGGTTGTCGTGAAAAGCAAATCAGTCAAATACGGGATGATGGCGGCGCTGTTGGTGGCTATTGCGGCGCTTTCGGGTTGTGAGACGCAGCCGCCATATCGGGGGCAGACCACGTACGGTTATCAGGGCTGCCAAAGCTGCGGTGTGGTGCAGCAGGTGCAACAGATCTACATCCAGCAGCAGGGCACCAATAACAGCGGTATCGGCACGGTAATCGGTGCGGTGGCAGGCGGTCTCCTGGGTAGCACCATCGGCCACGGTCGCGGTAATACGGCGGCCATTGTCGGCGGTGCGGTAGTCGGCGGCGTGGTCGGCAACAAAGTGGGACAGAACAATAGCCAGCCGGGCGGCACGATGCCGGCGTGGCAGATCGTGGTTCGCCTGGACAACGGTCAATATGCGACGGTTACGCAGGTTCCCGATCCGCGTGTGCGCCCTGGCGACTACGTCATCATCAACAACAATCAGGTCTATCCGCGCTAAAGACTATAAATAGACGTCTAGACGTCCAAAATAAAAGGCCCTCTTGCGAGGGCCTTTTTTATGGTCGATACGTGCGAATCAATTGATGGAATAGAACTTGTGGTCGCCGATGGTGATGGCGGTGCGGTTTCGCGACCATGCCGGTGCAACCGCCACCGTGGCGAAGTGATCCGCATGTGGAACGAACATGTGGCGCTCGTCGGCGGGAAGGTCCCAGTTGACGATCGATTTGCCCGCGATATCCCAGGCTTTCTGGAATGCGGTCAAGTTGTCGATTTCCTGATTCGGCGACGAAGTGGAAAGCGCAAATTGATGAGGCGATTTCACGACATCGCACACCGTGCCACCCCACTGACCGCGTTCGCGTCGACGCATGGCGACTTCCGCCACGGCCATCTGACCGATCGTCGACTGGCTACGCGCTTCCAAATACACGGTAGTCGCCAGGCACGTCTGGTCTGCGAGCGGTTGGGGCAGTACGGACATCAGCCACAACAACATGGAAAGTTTCATATCTGCCTCCAGTTTGCTGTACGTAAAGGCACGACATGCATGCTTTGACGCCATTGCGGTGGACGGGCGGGCAGGCCGTTCCACCTGGATATATCGCTTGCGCCGAAACTTGTGGCGCAAGTCGGTTAGCCACGACAACGTGGCGGATTCGATCGACATGTCCGATGTCGACCGGGTTTTTTGCTGGCTATGACGCTGCGGGCAAACGGCCCTTGGTGCAGCGTGTCGCGCATACGGCGAGTTGTCCTCCGGCGATCTTTCTGCCGGGTCGCGCCGATCCGGACCCCTCCGGTTCGTCGCGTATGTCGGCACCCTGTGGGCTGGTGGGCGCCGGAAAAAGTTTGGCGGAATCTAGTGGGGCTTGCCTGTCTTTGCAAGTGCCTGACCCGTTCGATTCACATTCCGCTCACGATCATGGCATGTCGTGCGTGATGTAAATGTCAGTCGGGCCAAGTGCTTACAATTCGTAGGTCAGTATCTTCATGATCGGCGTTTTTTTTGTGTTGCGCGATGTCGTTTGCGACGTCGTCCGTCATCACGGCAAGTGCTTCGATGCCTTCCGCATGCGATATCACTTGCAGTATTCGAATGAACTCGCGATCGCCGTATTGAAGCAATGAACCCTCTTCAATGTGTTGGGATAGTTCGACACGATGCAGATGACGTTTGTTCCCGCCGCGATAGTGCAAGCGCGCGACGATTTCTTGTCCTGGATAGCAACCTTTGTCGAGCGCAACGGCGCCCAAGCGATGCAGCGATAAAGTCGGCGGAAGCAGCTCGTTTAACGCTGCATTGGGAAGCCATGGCCATCCCGCATGCAATTGTTCGAGTTCCCACGCATGGGAGTCGACGACGTTGTTGCCCCATTGCATGGCATGCGAATCGCAACCGAGAACGATGACACCGTCGCGCATGCTGACGTGATGCATGGGCATGGCGGATTCGCCCGCGAGCGATCCTTCGGCGACGGATATGTTGACGCGAGAACGAAACACAAAACGGCGCAATGCTTCTGCAAAATCGGCTGCGTTGCCGCCGCGCAAAATCAGCAGCAATCGTTCTTCGTCGATGCGCGCAAGATGAAACAGATGACGCACGCGTCCCTGCGCGTCGAGCCAACTGCTGAATTGCCAGCGGCCAACGGGCAATGCCGTGGCCGGGCTGGTGAATTGATTGTGCGCAAACGCGATGGCGTCCGGGCCTTCAAGGAAAATGGCTTGAGCGTTCTGAAATGTCGGCATGCGCG
>DATJMR010000087.1:0-11105 GCA_035508595.1 Dyella sp. | reverse complement strand
GAGGCTGATTTCGATCATGGGGGCTGTCCTACGCGCTTACTTCGATTCGCTGGAATCGCGCTGCTGGCTCGCGGTGCTGTTGGCGCCCGGCGGCGGATCGGCCTGCAGCGTTTCTTGCGCTTTGCGTTTCTCTTCGTCCTCGTCGCCGTGCATGGCTTTCTTGAAGCCACGCACCGCGTTACCGAGATCGGAGCCAACCCGCGTCAATTTGCCGGTACCGAACACCAGCAAGATGATGACGAGCAGGATCGCCCAATGCCAAATGCTGTCCAAACCCATGAGTACCTCGTTACGGTGTCTGCGCCGTCGGGGAGCTGCGGGGGCAGCTCCGGCGTTCCGTATCAGCGTGCAGTGTACTCCTCCAGGGCGTCACGGAAGTGGACGACCGCCGCGGGAACGTTGCTCACGCCCCCCTCGAAAATGCGCCGTGGGGTGACGCCTTTGCCGTAAACCTCCGCGTTGGCGTCGTAGTCGATCTTCAGCACCGAGCCGTCCAGCGCCACGCCGGCAAACAGGCCCCTGGCGCGCGAATAGGAATAAATTTCCGCCTTCAGCTGCTGGTCAGTTGCTGCCGACGCGGTACGGCCCACGGGTCCGGCCGCCGCCGAGGCATCCGCGCCGATCGTGAACTTGCCGTTGACGATGGAATCCACGCCGCGCTGCGTGCGAAAGACCAGGATCACATCCGTTTTGGACACCCCGATCTGGAAGCCCACGCTGCCGCCGCCGAAGGAAATGAAGCTGGGGTTGGACCAGGTGCCGTCCGGATTCTTCACCGAAATCAAGCCCTCGCCGCGCCGGCCGCCGAACACGAAACCGACCTTCAGCACATCGGGAATCACCGCGATCGCTTTCGCGTCCCGCAAGAGATCGGTGGGGATGGATTTGTCGGGCGCCTGCTCGATTTCGTTGAGCACGCGCACGGCATTTTGTGCGCGTTGGTCGGGCGTGTCGTCGTCCGCATGCACGACGGCAACGGGCAACAAAGCCAGGACGACGAACGAAAGACAACGCAATGCTTTGAACATAAGCAGCTCCGGTCGATGCTGAGAACTCAATCGTGATCGCAGTGATGATAGCCGGCGTACGAAACGCTTGTGGCAGACTTGAGGGTATTCAGCCACTGTCGCCGCCATGCCACGCAGCCACTATACCGGCCTAGCCGGTCCATCCTACGACCACCCCGCTCAGGCTGGCGTATTGCTCGTGAACCTTGGCACACCGGAAGCCCCGACGGCGCGTGCGTTGCGGCCTTACTTGGCCCAATTCCTGGGTGATCCGCGTGTGATCGAATACCCGCGCTGGCTGTGGTGGCTGATTCTGCATGGCGTGATCCTGCGCGTCCGGCCGGCACGCTCCGCCCACGCTTATGCGCGCATCTGGACGCCCGAAGGTTCGCCCTTGCGCGTGGGGTCCGAAAGGCTCGGCGCGCGGCTGGAGGCCAAGCTGTGCGACAGCGTGCGCGGCCCGATTCGCGTGGCGCTTGCCATGCGTTATGGCGCACCGTCCGTGCGCAAGCAGATCGAACAGATGCAACGCGAAGGCGTTCGCCGCCTGCTGGTGCTGCCGCTTTATCCGCAGTACTCCGGCACCTCGACAGGATCGGTAATCGATGCTGTCGCCGATACGTTCAAGCAGCTGCGCTGGCCGCCACAATTGCGCCTCGTCAACGACTATCACGACGATGCGGGACATATCGCCGCATTGGCACGCTCGATCGAACGTTGGTGGCACACGCACGGCCGCGGCGACGCGCTTATGCTTTCGTTCCACGGCATCCCGCAGCGATATGTCGATGCCGGCGATCCGTATTTTGATCAATGCCACGCCACCGCACGCTTGCTGCGCGAACGCCTGGGGCTGGATGAGTCGCGGCTCGTCGTGAGTTTTCAATCGCGCGTAGGACGCGAGCCTTGGCTGCAACCGTATACGGATGTCACCGTGAAGCGTCTCGCGCATGAGGGTGTCAAACGGCTGGACGTCGCCTGCCCCGGTTTTTCCGTCGATTGCCTGGAAACCTTGGAGGAAATCGCGCTGCAGAATCGCGATTTCTTCACCGCGGCGGGCGGCGAAGCGCTGCGCTACATTCCCGCACTCAACGACAGCGAGGAACAACTCGACAGCCTCGCCGCCATCGTTTTGCGGCACGCTGAAGGTTGGTCGGAGTTCGCACCTAACGCAGCCTCATGAACAGCCGGCACCGGACTGCAGCCCCCACCGAACAGCGCATCACGCTGTCCCATCATCTCGCGCTTAGCGCGCAACGATGGGGCGATGCGGATGCGCCGCCTCTGCTGGCGTTGCACGGATGGCTGGACAACGCCGGAAGCTTCGCCTTGCTCGCACCGAGATTGGCCGAACGCTTTCGCGTGATCGCGCTGGAATTGCCTGGGCACGGGCACTCCAGCCATCTGCCCGCCGGCATCAGCTATCACTATGCGGACTACGTGAGCGCGGTGATCAATGCGACGGACGCCTTGGGACTGGATCGCTATCACTTGCTCGGTCACTCGCTCGGTGCCGGCATCGCATCGCTGGTGGCCGCCGCCGCGCCGCCACGTGTCGATCGCCTGTGCCTGATCGAAGGTCTGGGTCCCTTGGGCGACGACGGTTCCCATACGTTGAAGCGCTTTCGCGACGCCTTTGCCGCGCCTGCGGCAAGCGGCAAGTCGTTGCGCACTTTTGCAAATATCGAGCAAGCGGTCAGTGCTCGCACCGTCGCAAGTGGATTGCGTGCCGAGCTGGCTCGGCCGATCGTCGAGCGCGGTCTTGCGCAAGTCGACGGCGGTTATCGCTGGCGCAGCGATCCCCGCCTGACGCGCCCCAGCCCTGTGCGCTTGGCGGAAAGCCAAATCCAGGCACTGCTTTGCGGCATCGAAGCACGCACCGCACTGCTGCTGTCGACCCCTACGACGCCTTACCTGCCAAGCGCCATGATGCAAGCGCGCGCGGCGCTGGTCCCGCATATGGCCGTGACACACATGGACGGCGGCCATCATCTACACCTGGAACATCCGGACGCCGTCGCTGCATGGGTGCTTGCGCACCTGTGATATTCGCTGAACTTACGACGATATCGCCAGGCGCTCGGAACGATAGACCCAGGCGGTCACCAACGTTGCCACCGCCGCCACCAGCACGCCCGACACGACACAATGGGAAATCTGCAGCGCCGTCAGCGGCTCGCCGCGCAGCAGTTGCGTGATGCCCACTTGCTGCCCGAGCAGCGGTATGTCGTACATCCAACCGGACACCTTTACCGGCATCACGCTCAGCAACACCGAAGGCAGCGCGGGCACCATCATCAGGATCGAGAGATAGGTCTGCGCTTCACGGTAGCTCTTCGCGAATGCGGCAACCAGCGTCTGCAGCGACGCCAGCAGCATCACCAGCGGCAACATGATCAGCAATACCTGACCGGCGAAAGACGGGCCCAGGTTGAGCACCATGCCAAGACGTTCGGTGGGAAGAAAGTGGCCGCACACACCGAATGCGATCACGCTGATCAACAAGCTGGTGAGCGAGAACACGCAAATCGCGCCGAGCTTGCCCAATAGGATTTTCCAGCGCGCCACGGGATTGGCGAACAACGGCTCCAGCGACTGTCGCTCCCGCTCGCCTGCGGTGAGATCGATCGCCAGATACATGCCGCCCATGAAGATCGTCAGCACGAAGAAGTACGGCATGATGGCGAACAACTGCCCCGCTCGCGATTGCGGCGTGGATTGATCGCGATCGTCCACCGACACCGGCGCCATCATGGTCGGCGCCAAACCCCGCGCCACCAGCCGCATCGCCCCCTGATGACGCGCATAGGTTTCCACCATTCGCCGCACGCGTTCAATGGAACTGTTGGTGTCGCGCTGCGAAGAGTCGTAAATCAGCTCCACCTGCGAGGTTTCGCCGTTGCGCCAGGATTTGCCGAAATCCGCGGGAATTCGCAGCACCACGTCCGCATCTTGATTGCGCACGGCCGCTTCCGGATCGGCGATCGCCGGCTGCGGCAGCAAGCCTTGTTGTTTCAATGCATCAACCATGTTCGGTGCATATTGCGCGCCGATCACCGGCACCTTGATGGGCTGATCGGCCTTGTTGAGCTCCCGCGTGAGTACGGTGTTGATGATCATCACGAAGATAAGCGGCCCGATCAACGGTCCGTAAATCAGCGCGCTCGTGATGGTGCGCTTGTCGCGCAGGTTTTCCCTCACTTCCTTGAAGAAGACGGTCAGCGTCGTTTTCATGCGGCCAACCCCTCTTCGCTGCCGATAATCTTCACGAAGGCATCCTCCAGATTCGCCTCGCCGGTTTGCGCGCGCAGTGCGTCCGGCGTCTCGTCGGCCACCACGCGGCCATGCGCAATCACCACGATGCGATCGCACAGCGCGGCCACTTCTTGCATGATGTGGCTGGAAAACAGCACACACCTACCCTCTTCTTTCAGGTGCCGCATGAACTGGCGCAAGCCGCGCGTTGCCATCACGTCCAAGCCGTTGGTCGGCTCGTCCAGAATCACGTTTCTCGGGTCGTGAACGAGGGCGCGTGCGATCGCCGTTTTGACACGCTGCCCTTGCGAAAAACCTTCGGTGCGGCGATCGGCGATGTCGCCCATGTCCAACGCTTTGATCAGATGTTCGCGCCGCGTACGAAGGAGCGTGTCGCTCATGCCTTGCAGGTGTGCGAAATAGTCGATGTTCTCGCGTGCCGTAAGGCGCTTGTATAAGCCACGCGCATCGGGCAGCACGCCAAGCTGGCGACGCACTGCCTGCGCATCGCGCGCGACGTCGATGCCGTCGACCAGCACTTGACCGTTATCGGGCTGCATCAAGGTATAGAGCATGCGCAACGTGGTGGTTTTGCCGGCACCGTTCGGCCCGAGCAGCCCGGTGATTTCTCCGTCACGTGCGGTGAAACTAACGCCGTCCACCGCTTTTACGTCGCCGAAGTATTTGCGCAAATCCTTTACTTCGATCATGGCGAGGCTCCATTGAAGTCGATGAACGCAGGTGTGTCGCCTAGTTTGTCCAGGCAACTGGCGTCGAGTTGTTTAGGATCGGGCTTGTCGATGAATTTGCCCAACAATTGCGGCATGCAGCCGCGTGGGAGCAGCGAATGCCCTTGCCCCTTGAAAATAAGCTGACGCCCGTTGGTGAGACCGGGAAGGATTTGCGCGCCGTATTCCGGCGGCGTCACCGGATCGAACTCGCCAGATAGCATCAAGATCGGCTTGTCGCTTTTGAGTGGCGCGTGGAAATCGGCGGGACGCGTACCGTGCGGCCAGACATCGCATTGCGCCTTGATCGCATCCATCAGGTGACTGCCAAGGATGGTGTTCTGATCTTGCGGCCTGGGTTGCAGCAGATCCGCATCTTCGCTGCAAATCACGCTCATGGACATGCCGCTGTTCATGTCGCCGCTCAGATCGCCACTCAGCAATTTGGCCTGTCCGAGCAAGGGGCCCACATCGCCGTGCGCGGCCGCGTTGATCGACAAAGGCAAGAGCGCCGCCGTTTCAGGCTGATACGCAAACATGCGCACGACGCTGGCCAACGAGTATTCGGTCAGCGGGCGAACTACCGTTTCGTAAGTCTCCGGATCGCGGAAGCTGACGGTATGCGGATTGGCGCGCAAGGCGTCGCGAAGCTGATACAAGGTCTGCATCGAATCGCCGAAGTGTTGCTTGCAAGCCGCCACCGCCAGGCAACTGGCGAAATCCTTTTTCAGCGCGTTGTCGAGATTGGCCGCAAAATCTTCGCCGAACACAACCTGATTGGGCACCACCGAATCGAGTACCACGCTTCGCACGCTGTCGGGATAGCGCTTGAGATACTGCTGCGCCATACGCGTGCCGTATGACACGCCGACCAGGTCGAAGGGCGGCGAGCCCAAGGCTTTGCGCACGTCTTCCAGATCCTGCGCGGCAATCGTGGTGGTGTAGTAGCGCGGATCGGATTTTTGACGCACCTCCTCCAGGCACGCGGCAACCGCTTTGCGCAGTTTGTTCAGATCCAGCGTGAGCGCGTTTTCGTCGGCATCTTGTTCTGCATTTTTTTCCGCATTTTTGCAGCTCAACGGATTGGACCCGCCGGTGCCGCGCTGATCGAGCAGCACCACATCGTGGTGTTTGCGCACATCCGCAAAAGCCGCGGCCTCAAGCACCCAGGATTCCGTTGCCGCCTCGCCGGGACCGCCCGAAAGCAGCACCGCCATGTCGGCGGCGGGAACCTGCGCGTCGCTGCGCGCGATCGCCAGTCGCAGGCCGATACGCCGGCTATGCGGATCATCGCGATTTTCCGGTACGTCGAACGTGGTGCACCATGCCTGCGCCGTCGCGCCGCTTCCCGGGCGGCCCAGTTCGCACGCCTTGAAGGTAAGCGATCCGCGATGCCAGGTGCGTGCAGGTTGCGGCGGTTCCTTGGTCTCAAGCGGCGCGGCGACCGGCGATGGCGAGGTGACGGCGGTCGCTGGCTTGTCGCTGCGATGCCAGGTTTGGTAGCCCAGGACGCTCGCCGCCACCGTTGCGATGACGAGGCGTAAAACGGTTCTTCCTTTCATTGCCATGTGTCCCTCACTCCCCTTCGGGCACAAAAATCATTTCGATCGGCAGGCCGAACAAGCGCGCAATCTTGAATGCCAACGGCAGACTCGGATCGTATTTCCCGGTCTCGATGGCATTGATGGTTTGCCGCGAGACATCCAGTTTCTGCGCGAGATCGGCCTGCGACCACCCGCGTTCGCTGCGCAATTCGCGTACGACGTTATTCATGGGACCGCATGCACCTGCGTGAAATACGTAAGGCTTCGCATGTACTTAGTCGCCATCGCGCGCACCGCCACGGGAACCGCGGCGCCAATGGACGACGCCAAGCACCGCACCGAACGCGAGAAAACTTCCGCCTGCTCCCCACAAAACTCCCAGACGCATGTCATCCAGCGAAGATCGACTGAACCACGCGAGCAGCAACACCACCGCGCCAGCCAACAGAAAACGAGCATATTTGGGAAGCGCCGAATCGCTTTCGCAGGACAGACTGCCGCCATAAGAACGCGCCACCCGCCAACGCCCCAATCCGTAGCTGAGCATCAGAACGGGAAAAACCCAGATCAGGACGGAGCCGTCCACTTTCATCACGCCGGCGATGCTCAGAAAACCGCCGACCAGACTGAGTACGCCAACCACCGCGGTGGCGATGCCCAAGCCGATGAGATGCGTATAGCGCTCCAACTCATCGCTGGCGCGAATGCGTCGCGCGAGCATGGCGATCACATAAATCATCGGCACCACCGGCACCAGCGCCAGCATGCCCTTCGCCGCAACGCTGCTGGCGACGCGCACCAGCGGCCAAGCAAGCAGCATGTAGGCGGTGTACATGCCCATGGCGATGAGCACCCGCCATTCGTATTGCTTCTGTGAAAGTTTCGTCATGAAGCGCGCCCCCGTCCCTCGAATAAGCATGTAAAGCAAGCTTTACAGAAGCCTATTCCTGCCCTCACCCGAATGTCAAGCTTCCTTTACAAAGGAACCGACCTACCGCCACAGCGGGTGTAGTCCGCTGACCAATCACGTCACTTTTTGACGGGTCAACCCGCAGATTAGGAGAACCAATTCACAGTTTTTCCCGACGTTTGGTAGGGGAAAGACTAAAATTGTTTAGGAAATGTGTAGAAATCGGCCAGGAATCACGGACAATGTGATGGGGATCACGCTTTGGCCTGATTGTTGCTGACTTGGGGATGCAAGGCGTGGGCCTGCCCGTGAGGGGGCGGGGAAACGCCCGGCCCACCGCAAGCGCTTTACCGAAACGCTGCAACCTTACCTAGACGCAAAACAAGGAAAATCGCAATGAAGAAGACTCTTATGACCGCTGCAGTGATCGCCAGCTTCGGCATCGCAGCGTTCGCTTCGCAGGCGGCCTTCGCGGCCTCCACCGGCACCATCAACTTCTCCGGCAAGGTGTACAACGACACCTGCACCATCAACGTCAACGGCGGCGGCGCCACGGTCGCTTTGCCGGTCGTCGCAACGTCGGCATTCAGTACGTCGGCAGGTGTCGCACTCACCACCAGCGCGACCAATTTCACGATCGCCCTGAGCGGTTGCGACACCAACCTGACCGGCGCACAGATGGCCTTCAGCGGCACCAATATCGACGCCACCACGGGCAATCTGAAGAACTCGCTGGTAACCAACAACTCGAACGTCGAGATCGAATTGCTCAGTGGCGCCAGCGTCGTCAATACCAAAACGGGCATCAACGCCCCGCTGATCGCCCTGAGCAGCGGTACGGGTTCCACCACGCTCACGGCCGAGTACATCACCACGTCCGCGACCACGACGCCGGGTCTGGTGAGTTCCTCTGTCGGCTTCACGCTGACCTATCAATAAGCGTGCATCAAGGTGCTGCGACCATCCGCCATGGCCGCAGCACCGTTTTTCCGTAGCACTTGGATCCTCTGACAGGGTATTTCGATGAAAAGCCTGCTCTGCGCAGCTCGCGCAGCATTGATTGCGCTTTCCTTGACTGCTATCAGCGCCAACGCCAGCGTGCTGATTGCCGGCACGCGCGTGGTGTTTCCCGCGCAAGAAGGCGAGGTCACGGTACGGCTGACCAACGACAATGCTTATCCGGCCCTGATCGAAGCCTGGATCGATGACGGCGATCCGAATTCCACCCCCGACAAGGTCAACGTGCCGTTCCTGATCACCCCGCCTCTGTTTCGCATGGAGTCGCACAAGGACCAGGACCTGCGCATCATCGCCACCTCCCCGCACTTGCCCAGCGACCGCGAGTCGCTCTTCTGGCTCAACGTGCTGGAGGTGCCGCCCAAGCCCAGCGGCCCGCAATTCGAGGGCAAGAACACGCTGCAGTTCGCGATTCGTTCGCGACTCAAATTTTTCTATCGCCCGGCTAACCTGGCCGGCGATCCGAACAAAGCACCCGCGCAAGTGACGTGGAAAGCCGTCGCCGACGGGCAGGGCTACGCGCTGGAAGTGCATAACCCCACGCCGTACCACGTCACCATCACCAAGCTGTCGCTCGACGTCGACGGCAAGCCCTATAGCGCCGATCCCGGTATGGTCGATCCGCTGGGTACGCTGCGTCTGAAGATCAAAGGACTGGCCACCGCTCCGACGACGGGCACGGCCATTACCTATGCCATCGTCAACGATTACGGCGGTGTCACCACCTTCAAAGGCAGCGTGGCGCCGTGATACTTCGGCACACATCGCACGGTGCGGTTTCTGCACCCAAACATGGTGTGTGCCGCCAGATTTTGCTGTGCGTGGGAATTGCCGCGGCATTGAGCAGCTGGACTTGTGCTTCCGCCGCGGCCGATGCATCGGCCAGCGCGGCAGCCAACGGCGCGGACGCCAGCGCCAGCGGTGGCTATGCCGACTTCGATCACAGCCTGCTTTCCGGTTCAGGCCAGAACACCACCGACTTGTCGCGCTTCGAACATGGCAACCCGGTACTGCCGGGCAGCTACAACGCGGACATCTACCTCAACAATGCGTGGGTCGGCCGCAGCGACGTACGTTTCGCGACCGTGGCCGCCAATGCCAGCGCCGCACCTTGCGTGGATCACAACTTGCTCGATCAGCTAAGGCTGCATCTGGACAAGCTGTCTGACGAGACCAAAGCGCAACTGAACGATCCGAAAGCGTGCGTGAGCATAGGCAGTTTGATTCCGGGCGCCAGCATCACGTTCGACATGACGCGGCTGCGCCTGGACACCAGCGTGCCGCAGGCGTATCTCGGCCAGATGGCACGCGGTTATGTCAGCCCGGAGTACTGGGACGGTGGCGTATCGGCCGCGCTGTTGAACTACAACTTCAATGCCTATCGCAGCAACGCGCAGGGTCAAACGCAAACCACCTCTTTTCTGGGGTTGAACACCGGCTTCAATCTTGATCGCTGGTATTTTCGCGAAGACGCCACGGTCAACTGGCAATCAGCCACCTCCAATACGGCCGCTCGCCGCAAGTGGCAGAACATCGACGCTTATGTGCAACGCGATCTGCCTTCGCTGCGCGCGCAGCTGACTATCGGGGACAGCTACACCGATGGCGCGGTGTTCGACAGCTATGGCATTCGCGGTGTGCAGTTGGGTACCGACGATCGCATGTTGCCCCAGTCCTTGCAGGGCTATGCGCCAGTGGTCCACGGCGTGGCTCAGACCAACGCCAAGGTGACGGTGCGGCAGAACGGCATGGTGCTCTACGAAACCACCGTGGCACCGGGTCCGTTTACGCTCAACGACCTCTATCCGACCGGTTACGGCGGCAATCTGTTGGTCACGGTGACCGAGGCAGATGGTCGCGTAACGACCTTCACCGTGCCGTATGCTTCGGTGGCGCAACTGATGCGCCCCGGCATCACGCGCTTTGACATCGCCGCCGGCCAGCTGCGCGACGCAACGATTCACGCCAAACCGGCCGTGGTGCAGGCCACGATCCAACACGGCTTCAACAATCTGCTGACCGGCTACGCTGGCATCGTAGGTTCGCAAGGCTACGGCGCCGTGCTGGCAGGCGCTGCCATCGACACCCGTTACGGCGCTTTCGCGGCAGACGTTACGCAAGCGAATGCGCATATCCCCGGTTATTCGACGCAGTCTGGCCAAAGTGTGCGGCTGACCTACAGCAAGATCATTACCTCGACGCAGACGGCGCTGTCGGTTGCCGCGTATCGCTATTCGACCGGTGGCTTTCTCAGCCTCACTCAGGCCGAACAGGCGCGCGACTACGCACGTCAGGGCATCAATGCGTTCGATGTCGTGCCGCAGCCGACCTTGCCCACGATTGACGGCGTGACCGAACAAAGCGTATTGACGCCGGCGCAGCAAGCGGCGCTCACAGGAAGCTCGTTCGCCACCAATCCGATTCTCACTGCGACCGGCGTGCAGCGTCAGCGCAGCAATTTCACGCTCTCGCTGAGTCAACCGCTTGGCAAGAACGGTGGCCAGATCTATGCCAACGTAACGGCCAGCAATTACTGGAACCAGCGCGGCAACGACACGCAGTTTCAGGTTGGCTACAACAATCACTTTCACGACATCAGCTATGGCGTCTCCGCAACACGTTCGGTGGATCCGTTAGGTCATTA
>DATJMR010000086.1:0-4344 GCA_035508595.1 Dyella sp. | reverse complement strand
AGAGTCGTCGCTCCGGCCAATGCCGGAGCGACAGTACGGCCAATACGCCGCGTTATTCGATTACTGCTTGGCGACGACCGTAAACGGCAAATCGCCACGCGTGATATGCCCGTCGAGCGCCAAGGCTTGCCAGCGCACCGTGTACGAACCCGGCGCTAGATCCGCACTCGTATCCAGCTCGTTGCTTTTGCTGTCGGTCGCGATGGTGAGCACTTTTTCGCTCTTGTCCGGGCCGATCAACGTCATGCGCGAACGATGCTGGTCGATCTTGCTGTTGTATTTGAAGACGATCTGCACATGGCCCGCCGGCAGCGTGCCGTTGGGTTTGGGCGTGCTGTCGACAAGGATCGCGTGCGCGGATGCGGTCACGCTGACGACGGCGCAAACGGCAGCAACCAGTAAGGTTCCGAAACGATGACGCAGGGACATGGCGATGCTCTCCAGAAAAGACGGCGGTACGGATAATGCGAGCGTGTTTAGCGATGCCAGCCGAGCGTTGGCCCTGCCGCCTCGGCGGCGGCGCGCAATGCCTGCGTGGCGCGTTGCATGCGGGAGTATAGTCGCGGCAGCTCGCCCCATACTGACGGATGCCGGCACAGCGCGGCGATCAACCGGAACGGGCGCGGCCGTCCCCACGCATCCACGCTATCGTTGAGTGCCTTGGGAATCATATCGTTCGCTTCGTCGACGACGGCGCGCACGACAACGCACGGAAGGTTTCGCGCCTGGGCGACGGCGACGACCGCCGCGCTCTCCATATCCACGGCAAGCGCCGCGTGACGCTGATGCGCGGCCTGCTTGGCGGCGACGGTCAACAACGGCGATGCGACGCTGAGCAAGGTGCCTTCGGCATAAAGCGGGGCATCGATACCCGCGAGCCGTGCTACCAGGTCGGTGCGCCACGAAGCATCGGTTACGTATTCCCTGCCTTCGTCATCCACCACACGCGCGGGACACAACAACGTGCCGTTGCGCAACGGAGGGTGAAGCGCGCCGGCGACGCCGAACACGGCCAGCGCTTGGGCTCCTGCGTCCGCCAATCCTTCCGCGGCACGTCGGGCCGAGGCAGGGCCCATGCCGCTAAGCCAGAGCGCCGAACCGTCGCCAAGTGGCGTGACGCGATCGGGCTTCGCAGTGCGCGAAACAAGCGTGTCGGCTTCCGATGCCAGCGCGACGACAATGCCGGTTGCGCGGATGGCCGTGCCGGTGTTCAAGCCGTAGCCGATTGCAGCAACTGCCGGTAGCGAGACAGCGCCCACAGCGGGAAATAGGCGGTGTAGCCGTGATACTTCAGGTAATACACGCGCGGAAACCCCGGTGCATTGTGCGAGGGGTGATACCACAGCCCGCCCGTCTGTTGCTGGGCGAGCAAGAAAGCAATGCCGCGCCGTACCGAATCCGAATGCACGTCGCCCACGGCCATTTGCGCCAGCAACGCCCACGCGGTGGATTGCGGCGTGCTGGTGCCTTCGTTGGTGCCGCGCAAGGCGGGATCGATATAGCTGTCGTTGGTTTCGCCCCAGCCGCCATCGGCATGCTGGCGCGAGTGCAGCCATTGAACCGCTTTGCGAATATACGGCTGGCGCGGGTCTTCACCTGCCAGCGCAAGGCCGCCGAGTACGCTCCACGTACCGTAGATGTAGTTGCTGCCCCAGCGGCCCCACCAACTGCCGTCTTCGAGCTGCGTGCTGCGTAGATAATCCACGCAGCGCTGCAGCACGTCGCGATCCTGCGGACGCGCCAGCACGCCCAGGCATGCCGCCACGCGACCGGAAACGTCTTCGGTCGGCGGATCGAGCAACGCGCCGTGATCGGCGAACGGAATCGCGTTGAGGTAGTAGTGCGTGTTGTCGGCATCGAACGCGGCAAAACCGCCGTTCTTCGACTGCAGCGCGATCATCCAGTCCATCGCGCGATCCGTATTCATGCGATGGCGGCCGGATTCCCCGCGGCGGCGATCCTGGATATGCAGCAAGGCCGCGACCACGGCGCTGTCGTCGATGTCCGGGTAATACGCATTGTTGTACTGGAACGCCCAGCCGCCGGGTGCGGCATCGGGCGCGCGCACGGCCCAGTCACCCTTAAGCTCCAGTTCCTGCTTGGAGGTGAGCCAGTCGACGGACTTGACGATGGCATCCTGCGTCTGGGTATCGTCGCTGGTGTGCATCAGCGTCAACGCACTCCACACGGTGTCCCAGATCGGCGACACGCACGGCTGGCAATACGCCGAACCGTCGTCGCGATGAACCACCAGTTTCTGGATCGAGCGCAGGCAAGTTTGACGCGCGGGGTGATCCTTCGGATAACCGAGCAGCGCCATCGCTTCGTAGCTGTTGACCATCGGCGGGAAAATCGCACCGATGCCGTCTTCGCCGTTCAAGCGCGGCAAAAACCACGCCTCGGCCTTCTTCACGGCACGCTGCCGTATGAGCTTCGGCATGAAGCGATCGGCAAATCGGCCGATCTTGTCCAGCACCAGAAACGTACGGTTGAGCAACCCGCCGCGAACGAAATAGTGATGCTCATGCTCCGGCGGCGTGACGAACAGCTCGCGGATATGCACCTTGCGCGGATTGGCGGCCTTGGCCTTCAACGAACACAGGACGGTCAGCGGTACCAGCGTGGTGCGCGCCCAATAGGAGATCTTGTCGATGTGAAACGGAAACCAGCGCGGCAGCAGCATGATTTCCACCGGTACATACGGCGTGGCGCGCCACGGCACCTGCTCGAACAGCGCGAGCAGAATGCGCGTGAAGACGTTGGCCTTGGCGGCGCCGCCGTGCGCAAGAATGGCTTCACGCGCGATGCGCATATGCTCGGCTTCGGGGTCGTCGCCTGCCGCTTTCAGCGCGTAATAGGCTTTCACCGTACCCGACAAGTCGATAGCGCCGCCGTAGTATTGCGGCCAACCGCCGTGTCCTTCTTTGACTTGCGCGGCGCGCAGATAGCGCGCCATCTTTTCCTGCAGCACATCGTCGATTTCATCCATGAAATGCATCAGCAGGATGTATTCGGCGGTGATCGTGCAGTCGGACTCCAGTTCGAAACACCAGTGCCCGTCTTGATGCTGGCGCGCCAACAACGCAGCGCGGCCGCGGTCGATCGCTTCATCCAGTCCGTTGGTGTGAGGCGTTTGGAAAAGCTCGGCCGTGGCGGCTGTTGCAGTGCTGGGCGCGGAAGAATTCATCGGTGTCGTGCTTCCTGTACATCGGCCGTTTCGCGCCACTCGGCGGCGTCGGCGATGTGCGGGATGGAACGTTTGGGCCAGGTGCGAGCGGGTGTGGAAGGCTCGCTCCATTCGGCGGTGAGCGGGGTGACCGGCAAGCCGCGCGCGGTGAGGGCGAACAACCAGCGCAGACCGGTATTGGATTTGCCAAGCACGCGCGTCATCAGGATGGTGCGCGCAACGGCCTTGCGCGAGATCTTGATCTGCGTGCCGGCGGAGAAATCGAGATTGTTCTGCAGATTGCGCAGCGTGAGCAGCGCCATGCCGATCGCCCACAAGCAGAAACGGCGAATGCCGGCGTGCTTGGTGGGAATCAACAGCGTGTACTCCAGTGCCTGGCGCAGATGTGCGTGCGCGGTGCCTACCAGCTCGGACATCGTGGCGGCATAACCTGCGTTCTGCTTGCCCGATTGCAGCGTGCTCAACTTCACGCCGTGCCTGGCGAACATATCCTGCGGCAACCAGCAGGCGCCGCGTGTGCGGTCTTCCCATTGATCCTTGAGGATGTTGGTCATCTGCAAACCTTGGCCGAACGACACGGCAAGACGCAGCATGGTGTTGCGATGCGGAGCGAGCAGCGGTTCGAAATCGACGAACAGCTCGGTCAGCATCTCGCCGACGACGCCGGCGACGCAGTAGCAGTAGCGATCCAGATCGTGCAGCGTGGGCAAACCATGCAAGCCGGCCTTGCGTTGAAACTCGTGCATGCCGTGCGACATGATGCGCAGGCACTTCACGATCGACGCTTGCTGCGAGGGCGCAAGACCGCGTGTGACTTGCAGCACCAGCGGCAGCTTTTGCATCAGGTCGCGTTCGGCTTCCAGTGTGCTGTTGGAAAGCAGCGGCGCGACTTCGTTAGCCACTTCGTACGGATCGGTCTCGCCGACCACGGCATCGACGAACGCGTTTTCGAACGCGCGCTTTTGCTCGGCCGACAGCGCCGGCTCGTCTTCGATGGTGTCCGCGATGCGGCAAAGCAGATAGGCGTTCGCGACCGCGCGGCGCAGCTCCGGGGGAAGCTGCGGGATGGTCAGCGCAAAAGTCCGGGATACCTTTGGCAGGATCGCATCCTGATAGGCATCGGCCTCTCCGCTTCCGGTACCTGCGGTGGCATTGTG
>DATJMR010000085.1:0-22253 GCA_035508595.1 Dyella sp. | reverse complement strand
GGCGTGAAGGGCTACAGGAAATCCTGCTCGGCTTGTCGGAATCAGCTGCTTCCGTTTCGGCGAATGCCCACGATGGCTCGACACCATGCCGAAGGCGTGGCGGTGAAGTAGTTGGGGTGATGCACCGCGGCGGGGGCACGATAGCGTGCGGGTGCCTTATGATCGAGCGTAACCATGATCAACTCCATTCTAGTTGGTGGTGGCCAGCGGGTCGTCAGAGCTCTAACTCCGGCGATCCGCGTTACTTCACATCATGTCGGGCGTGTCGGTGTCATCGATAGGGATGGGCACGCCCGACGACTGAACCATCCCACAAAGCCAACACGCAATCTGTCAGTGTCGAGTGCTTTGGCACGTTGGCGAATGCCTACGTGAGCGATGCGAAATAGCTTGGCGGACGATCCGACGGAGAAACGGCAACTGCTCCCGGGCAGTCGTCACCCGCGAAATCACGTCATCAAGACGTCCATTCCTCGGTGTAGGCAAAGCGCGTGGGACGCAGCGACATGTACTGCACGACGCGTGGCCGTTGTGCGCGATTCGGGCTGCTGCCATGCGGCAGCAGGTGATGCCAGATGATCATGTCGCCGCGTTTTGCGGCGATCGGCTTCATCGTCAAGGTACGTCTCGCATGATCACGCACATCCGCGCCTGCGGGAATGCTTTTCAGCCAGTCTTTCAGCGTGCGATGAAAGCCGGGCACGCAGCTAAATGCCCCTTGGTCTTCAGCAACGTCGGCCAGATACAGGATGCCCT
The DNA here is from genome assembly GCA_035508595.1 of Dyella sp. Classification (GTDB taxonomy): domain Bacteria; phylum Pseudomonadota; class Gammaproteobacteria; order Xanthomonadales; family Rhodanobacteraceae; genus Dyella_B. Next base: position 21,497 of record DATJMR010000085.1, on the reverse strand, counting down.
GCAATTCAAGGTGGTGCGGCTCGGCGAGCGTGGCGTCCCAGTGCAGATGCGGACCGGGAAATTGCCAATGGTCGCGCTCCGGCGGATTAAATCCGACTTGGTCGATGGTTACCCAAAGGTCTTCGCGCCCCCACAATTGGGCGTGAGCTTTATGAATACGTGGTGCGCGACGATTGGCGACCAACGCCGGATGCCGCAGCAATGGCACCCAGATGGAATGGCCGAGCGATTGGCGATACCACGATGTCGAGTCGTCGCGATCCATCCCTAAAAAGTCGTAAACGGCCATCTCCGCGATTTCCGCCGCTTCCGGGCTGACCGCATGGCGCAGGATCACATAGCCATGCTCGTCCCAGTGTGCAAGGTCGTCCGCGCTCAAGCCTTCGACGCCGTCGAGATTGCCGACTTCAGCGCCGACCGTCTCGCCCGCCAGTGCACGCCGCAAACGATTCAGCGAAGCCTCTTCCAGTTCGCCGCTATTGCGCTCCCGTACCCAGGCTTCGAACTGCGCGTAACTCGGCTGCTCGTGGTGCAAGTAGCGCAGCGTTTCCAACACATTGAGATGCAAGCCAGCCAGCAACGTCTTCACGACATCCTGCGCTAACGGCGCAACGGATCCTGGCGCGCGCTGGCAGGCCCAATAGGTATGCAACGCTTCAATACCAAGACTTGTTGTCGTCTCGACCATTGTGTTCCTCGTTACATTGAAAAACGGCAATGTCCGCTTTGAGCTTCGGATTCAACCGGTCGTTGTAATACCCGTGGACTGTACGCGCAGGATGCGTGATGCAACGACCGGCTGAGTCCACAGTCGAAAGCGGACGCTTCCAAGTTATCCAGATTAGCGGTGACGATCTCGCTCCGTCGTCACCCGAGCGCGCTTGAGCGTAGCCACTTTACTGCTTGCCCATGCGCCACACCATGTTCCCGCCAATGCAATCGCGCCCATAAGGCCGAAAATTAGGGTTGGAGCTAACCAGTGCCAGTCTTCTCGTTGGAAAAATTCAAATTCAAATAACCTACTGCGTTTTAACAGAAGGAGTATTGATACGATAACCGGTATGGTGACCGCGTAAATCACTACAAAGAAAAGGGCTTTGGCCTTTGCGTCCGTAACCAGCCATGCCTTGCACTGCGGACATTGGAAATCCCTTCCAAATCGCGAAGGCACGAAACTCGTCACTTTTGTTTCGAATGTGCGCCCGCATGCCGGACATACTCCGTGTACTTGCATGATCGTTAGATCCCTGCTTGTAGCGAACAAATTAGATCATGAGGCGTCTGCTTTGTGTCGCGGATTCAGCCGAGTCCCATCACGTAGCGGCCATTTCACTCACGCGATGGAATGGACTTCCAGGCGCCCTGGTTCTCGCCAAAAGCCACAAAAGCAAAATCAACGCAAAGATGTTCACGCCGAACTGTCCAACACCGTACCAGCCTGCGGCAAGCACGGCGTTGAGGCCAAGGGTGAACGAAAATTGGAACGTGGGAGTCAGTATGTCGATTATCTGGATGCCCCAGAAAACCAAGCCTGTATATGCCGCCCATCGTTTGCCACGAAAGCACCCGATGCCGGCGACGACTCCAGCCAGCGCCAGCATTGTATTAGGCAGCAGAAAAAGCCCAGGATATCCGTGACTCGAGGCCAACTGGATGGTCCATACACATCCATACAGCCCGTGCGTCAAAAGAGCGCCTGAAATGATCTTGTCTGATATAGCCATGCGCGGCGCCCCTATCGCCTGATAACCAATACAGCAAAGGTCCCACTGACTATCTCGGATGAGGTCGTAAGCCGTCAATGTCTACTTCGGGCCTGGAGCGGACGGATTTTGCGGCAGCTCGCACCCGGAGTCCGGCGCAGGCTATAGCGTTATGAACGATCGCTGCCTACTTACCGCTCTCAAACTTTCATATCTGGGATTGTCGCCGTGGCGAAAGGCGCAATGACCGTCCAACCAAGTCGCGCATACAAGCTGCGGCCGTCTTCGGTCGCAACCAGGAGCTGGCGGCTGATGGATGACCTTCTTGCCGATCCCAGCGCACTCATAACGGCGATGCCCAATCCCTTTCGCCTGTGATCCAATGCTGTTTCGATGCGATCGTAAACGAAGGCTTCCATCGTTTCCGCCGCGGAACCGCTCGCGGCGATATCTCCGTTCGACGCTACAATGTGCACCTGGGTAACCGGCCCGACTTGATGAAGCTTCATCGCGTAGTCGTCGGGCAAGGAACTTGTTTCGCGAATCATTGCAGTCGCTTCCATGAAGTAATTTCCCGGCTGAATCTCCCACCTCGCCGGAAGTGCGCTTCGCAGCTCATCGTCGGTGCCGCACAGCTTCAAATAGTGTCGTGGAATCGAAATATCGCGTGCGACGTCACGCAATCCGTCACATAGCCTCGGAAAGACCCAGCGCTTTACTTCCTTCTCCGAATGGCTATCCACCCTGAAGCCACCACGGTCGTGAACAGGGGGCGGAGAATTCCGCGCCAGCGAATGCGCCGTTTGCCAAGCAAACACAAGTTTTGGATCAATAGGAGAACTGACCATTATTCGATCCGTTTTGATGTTGTCTGGTCATTTACGCGTGTGAATGGGTCTGCGTGTCGGCGGTGGGTCGAAAGCTGAGCCAGGATCACGGCATCGCCATGCGTTTTTTTGAAGTCTCTCTTAGACTTCGATGGTAACTCATTGGGGAGCGAAGCAATGCGGCGTTCGGGTGTTCTGATTTCTGTTTGCATGCTTATGGCTTTTCTGATCGGGAGCCGCCCGGCGGCCGCCGAATCCAACCAAATCGCACCTATCACCGTTGGGCATTCGACCGTTCCCTTGAATGGCCCGTGGCGATTCCATATCGGCGACGATCCACGTTGGTCCTCGCCAGATTTCGATGACAGCTCGTGGGAAACCGTTGATCTCACTCCCGCGCCGGGCGCGCACGATGGCGATGTCGGACTGCCGGGCTACGTACCCGGCTGGAGTCGACGTGGGCATGCGCAGTACACCGGCTATGCGTGGTATCGGATCAAAGTTGCCATCGATAGCGACAAGAACACCCCGTTGGCGTTGGCGGGCCCGACCTTGGTCGATTCGACTTACCAGCTTTACGTCAACGGGCAGTTGCTTGGCGGTCCAGGTGTGTTCTCGGATACGACGCCAAAGGTGTATGGCGTACGGCCGAGCGTATTCCGGTTGCCTTCGCCGTCACCGACAGGTACACAAACCTACCTTATTGCGTTTCGCGTATGGATGGATCCCATCGATGCGGCCGAGGACAGTGGCGGCATTCATGTCGCGCCAACGATCGGCGATGCTGACGACATCGACCTGTTGCACCGGGTGCAATGGCTGCAAACATTCAAGGGTTACGTGGTGGATGCGATCGAACCGCTCGCATTCTTTTTGCTTGCGCTGATGGTTTTCGCACTGATCGCGTGTCGAGTCGATGATGCTTATCGTTGGCTAGCTACGGCGCTGTTACTCCTTGCACTGCTGCGCATCAATCAGGTGTTGTTTTACTGGACGCATTTTCTAAGTTTGCGCAGCTATGACATCGCTACCGCCGTGATACTTAAACCACTCAACGTGGCGGCATGGACGCTGGCGTGGCGAGACTGGTTTGGCTTGAACCGATCTTTATGGCTTCGCTACGTGGTCGGCGTGCTTACCGTGGTTTACCTGGTTTTCGCGCTTATCGGTCGCCCGTGGTTTGTGCCGGAAGCGAACCACGGACTCAAGATAATGGCCGATGTCGTTGTCGAAGGCGCCCGCCTGGCGTTTGCCGCACTCTATCTTTGGATCTTGGGCCTGGGCGCGATTCGATCGGCGAAACTACCCACTTTTCTAGCCGTGCTCTGTGCCATCCTGGTTGGTATTGGTCTGTTCGCGGTGGAACTCAGCGCACTGGGAATTCCGGGAATCTGGTTTCCTTATGGAACGGGCGTCGCGAGAGGCCAGTATGCGTATGCCGTCTTTGCCCCGCTGTTGTTCTTGCTGATATTGATGCGGTCCGTTGGTTATGCGCGAAAAACGTAGCCTGAGATGCGGCCACTGCCGCTCACGTTTAGGCTTCCCTGCGCGGATTGCATGATGACGAATCGAGTGACGAACGGTTCGCCTAGATCGCGCTTATTTATCCCTGCGAAGGAGTCGTGATGCTGCGACGAGACTTTTTGCGCCTGAGCGTGCTGGCGCCGCTTGCCTCTTTCAGCTGGCGCGCCGATGCCGGCCCTTACCCGGCGGGTGGATTCGTCGAGCGTGCGCCGGATGGCCAGCCGCATCACTTTGAATTGAAAGCACGCGACTTCATGCTGGATGGCAAGCCGTTTCAGATCCGCAGCGGCGAGATGCATCCGATCCGGATTCCCGTTGAATACTGGCGCCATCGCATCCGCATGGCGAAGGCGATGGGGCTCAACACCGTTTCGCTGTACTTGATGTGGAATGCGCTGGAATCAGCGCCAGGCGTATTCGATCTGACTGGCGGCCGACACGACTTTGTGCGTTTTATCCGGCTATGCCAGGAAGAAGGCATGTGGGTGTATCTGCGGCCGGGGCCGTTCATCGCCGGCGAATGGGATTTTGGCGGCTTGCCGCCGTATCTGCTGCGATACCCGCATATCCGCGTGCGCGACAAGAACGATCCGGATTATATGGCGGCGGTGCGACGCTATTTCGATGCGATCGCGCCACATATCGCACCGCTGATGGTCGGTCGCGGCGGCCCGATCCTGATGCTGCAAATCGAAAATGAGTACGCCTCCTACGGCAGTGATCTGAGTTACATGCAGATGCTGCGTGCGATGTGGCGCGAACGCGGCGTCGATGGGCCGTTCTCGATTTCCGATGGCCTGGAACAAATACAAAAGGAGAAAACCTATCTGTCCGGCGCGGCGCTGGGATTAGATGGCGATACCGGTTTTGCCAATGCTCAGGCGATCGCGGGCGAGATGCCGGTGTGGCAAGGCGAGGGTTATCCCGGCTGGATCACTTTCTGGGGCGACAAGGATTTTGCGCGCGGCGATTTCGTTGGTACGTTGCGTTTGCTATTGCAGCAGAACCGATCGTTCAACCTGTACGTGGTGCATGGTGGAACGAATTTCGGCTTCGGTGCCGGCGCCGGACTCTTCAAGGATGCGCAAGGCGTTTACTCAAAGCTTGAGCCGGTAATCACCAGTTACGACTACGGCGCGCCGATCGATGAGCGCGGTGCGCCCACGGCGGACTACTTCCGCTTTCGCGCGTTGATCGCGGAACGGCTGCGGCAAACACCTCGGCCTGTGCCTTCGCCCGTACCGGTGGCGGGCTTTCCTGCCGTGATGGCGCAGCCGTATGCATCGTTGTGGGACAACCTGCCCTCGCCCGTGCATGTCTTAAAGCCGCAGCCAAACGAGCTGCTGTTCGCGCAGGATCAAGGCATGGTTCTGTATCGCAAATCGACATCTGGCGGCGACGCTTTGACGATCGACGGCGTATGCGATTACGCCACGGTGTTTCACGATGGCCGTTATCTAGACCATCTGTCGCGCGTGCAGAAATCCGGTTTGCGGTCGAGCGGCCCGATCCAACTCGCGCGCACCGAGCATGAAGCGCCGCTGGATATTCTCGTCGACAGCTTCGGCCATGCGGGCCCGCGCCCGGGGATCGTCGATCGCAAGGGTATCGTCGGCAGTATCCGACTCGGACAGCACGAACTGCAGGATTGGGAGGTGTACAGCCTGCCGCTGGATAACGCCTATCTGGCCGAATTGAAGCCGCTGCGTAACGGCGCCATCGCACGGTCGGGCATGTTCTTCAAGGCGACGCTGTCGCTCGATCCGCATGGCGATACTTATATCGATATGAGCGCATGGGAAAAAGGTTATCTATGGATCAACCGCCAATTGCTCGGGCGCTATTGGAAGATCGGCCCGCAGCAGCGGCTGTACTGCCCTGCGTCATGGCTGCGCCGTGGCGACAACGAATGGCTGGTGTTCGATTTGCATCGCACCGTGGCAACGCCGATTCGTGGCGTCGAGAGCCTGCATGGTTGAAATGCCGGAAACCATTCGAGCGGCCGGCGTAACGCTTCATCCAGAACCAAGCCATATCGACCGAGGATTTTCGTCGGATTTTGATCCACGTCTCGCCGTCTTCGCTCAGAAACCGGGCGGGAGCGAGAGGGTTGATCGACGCGATCCTATTGAGCGTTAGAGTCCGTCAACGCAGATCGGCACGAAGCTCCCGCACACCTCGCCCCAAACGCTCGCGCAAGAGCGTGCGCAAGGTTGCACCATCGGCATAACCTACCTCCGCGGCAATGGCTTCGAGATCGAGGCTGCTGCTCTGAACCAGCGACCGCGCGCGTTCGACGCGCAGATCCTGAAAATAATCCAGCGGCGATTTGCCTAGCACGGCATGGCAGCGGCGTTGCAACGTGCGCGCACTCGTTGCCAATGCGTTGGCCGCCTGTTGCAGCGAAAACCCTTGCTTGAGATGTTCTCGCGCCCATCGTTCAAAGCGCAGAATAAGCGGATCGGCCTGCGCCAGATGATTGGGAATGATGTACGGCGCTTGCGACGAACGTATATCGGCGAGCAGATAACGCGAGACCATCGATGCCAATTCCGGGCTCGCTTTGCGTATCAACCAGAGCGCGAGATCCAGATGCCCCATCGCCGCACCGGTCGTCGCGATGCGGCCCGATGGCACCAGCATGCGCGTTTCGTCGAGCGCGACATGGGGATAGCGTTGTCGAAACAGCGGTGCGAGCCACCAGGTGGTTGTCGCTTCGCGGTGGTCGAGAAGTCCCGTTTCCGCCAGCACAAACGATCCGATACACGACGCCGCGATATGTGCGCCTTGCGCATGCCATGCGAGCAGTTGCGCTTTGGCGTCTTCGACATCCTTTCGCCCCAGTGCGGGCACAAGCCGATCGGGCGTGGAAGCATTCAACGCCGGAACGATGACCCAATCGGGTTTCAAGTCAGGCGTGATGGCTTGTACGGGAATGGAGAATCCCTGGCCCGACCGCACCTTCCTCCGCACGCCGACGATGGATACATCGAAAAGCGTTGTTCCGGGCGACTGCCGCGCTGCGAATCCATTTGCGATCGCGAAGGCGTCGAGCGTCACGGTCAACCCGGTATCCCACAGGGCATCCAGAGCGAGCAAGGCAATGCGCATGGCGTAAATGACCCTAAAATTGTCATTTGCGACAATACCGCTTTCGCGGCGCGACCACTAGATTGATTCCCGTTGCACCACCCAACGTTTATCCGACGAGGAATCGCTTATGAAAGTCATGGCTATCGCTTCCCCAAACACCCCGCTCACACCCGAAGTGCTCAAGCCGCATATGGCGGCGGAAGTTCGCGCCACGCTTCAACACTATCTCGATGGCGAGGTCGAGCAATTCTGGTTTGTCGAGAAATCGGGCCCGATCTTTCTTATGAATGTGGAGTCGGTCGAACAAGCCAAGGCGTCGCTGGCCAAACTGCCGTTGGTTGCCGCCGGTCTGATGAGCTACGAACTGAAGGCGGTTGGTCCGCTGATTCCGCTAGGCCGATTGATCGCCTGACGCGGCGACGCACACCATTACGGCGATATCGGCTTCAGATCGCCCACCAGCGTAGGCAGCAATTCCGACACCGTGGGATGAATCGGCACGGCCCATTGCAAGGTGTCGAAGGGTTGATCGGCATTCATCAGATCGAGCACGCCATGGATGGCTTCGTCGCCGCTCACGCCTAACATAGCGGCGCCGAGAATGCGCCGCGTATCCGCATCGGCAACCACTTTCATAAAGCCCTGTGTTTCGTCGCGTTCTACCGCGCGGCCGACACGCGTCATGGGCCGCTTGGATATCAGCAGGCGCTTGCCGCTGGCGCGCGCTTGCGCGTCGGTCATGCCCACACGCCCTAGCGGCGGGTCGGTAAACAAGGCGTAGCCGAGAATGCGCGACGAGACGCGCCGTTGCGCAGCATCGAGCAAATTCGCGGCGATGATTTCGAAATCGTTGTAAGCCGTATGCGTGAAGGCGCCGCGGCCGTTGCAATCGCCCATGGCCCAGACGCCGGGCACGTTGGTGGCGAGCGTATCGTCGACGACAATGTAACCGTGTTCGTCGGTTTTGATGCCGGCGCGTTCCAGCCCGAGATCGTCCGTGTTCGGGCGGCGGCCCACGGCCAGCAATACGTGGCTGGCGACGATTTCCTTATCGTCGGAAGTGCAATCGACTTTGACGGTGGCACCTTCGGCATGGGGCGCAAAGGCCATGCATTCGGAACGCGTGCGAACCGTGATGCCTTCGGCCTCGAGTATCTCGCGGATCGTCTGGCAGACGTCTTCATCTTCGCGAGCGATCAGCCGCGATTGACGTTCCACCACCGTGACCTTGGCGCCAAACCGACGAAACATCTGCGCGTACTCAAGCCCGACATAACTGCCGCCGATCACGGCCAGATGTCGAGGCAGCGTGGTGAGTTGGAGGATCGACGTATTGGTGAGGTAGTCGATGTCGCCGATGCCGGGCATATCTTCCGGCACGCGCGCTCGGCCGCCGACATTGAGAAAAATACGCGGTGCCGTGATGGTTTCGTCGTTGACACGCAGCGTGTTGGCGCTTTCGAAGCGCGCATGTCCGCGCAATACCGTCATATGTGGCATACCTTCGAGCCACCGTTGCACATTGCCGCGGGAGGTCTCCGATACGTTATGCGCGCGCGCCATCACGCGCGGCATATCGATGCTTACATCGCCGTTCAACACCACACCATAATCCGCGGCACGCCGCGCCTGATGCGCAACGCGCGCACTGGCCACCAGTGTTTTGGTGGGCATGCAGCCCGTATTGACGCAGGTGCCCCCGAAGAGATGACGCTCTACCAACGCGACCGTCATGCCTGCGGCGGTCAGGCGCCCCGCGAGCGCCGGTCCGGCCTGTCCGGCGCCGACAATGATCGCGTCGAAAGTGAGGCTCACGGCGGTACCTTTGTTAGCCGAGATCTGCGACTCATGCATGCTCCTCGCCATCGGTTCCGCATCGTGTCTGGCCTGGCCGAATCGCTACGATAGCGCGATGCATAAGGCCGTCTGTTAAAGCGGTGCTATGGCTGGAGATGATCGATCGGCGTTTGAAGGGTCGTGACAGTTATCACTAGCACGCGCCGTGGATTGGATGTACACAAGCTAGCGGATAGCCAGCCGCGGCGCGCACAGCGATGGCTGGCCCATTCTAAATACCTGGAGGGGAAGCGAAACCATGAAGACGCGTACGGTGGGAACCACGTTGCCAGTGCTGGAAATCGGCCTGGAGCAAGGCGACAGAATTATTTCGGAGCCAGGCCGTTTCTCCTGGATGACTCGCAACATCGTGTTGCAGACGTCGGCGCGCACGGCGGGCGCATCCGGTTTCCTCGGCGTGATCGGTCGCGCGCTCTCCGGCGGCGGCCTGTTCATGAACGAATATGAGACATCCGGCGCGCAAGGCATGGTTGCTTTCGCGGCAAAGGTGCCGGGGTCGATCGTTGAAGTACAAGTGAATGCTGGCCAGACCTATTTCATCCATCGCCATGGATTTCTGTGCGGCACGCAAGGCGTGGAACTGTCGATCGGCTTTCAACGCTCGCTCGGTGCAGGCATCTTCGGCGGCGACGGCTTCATCCTGGAAAAGCTCACCGGTAACGCTCACGCCTGGGTGGAACTGGGCGGCGAAATCGTCACTTACGACCTCGCTCCCGGCGAAACGCTGCAAGTGCATCCCGGCCATGTCGGCATGTTCGAAGGCAGCGTCAACTTCGACATCACCATGATTCCCGGCATCAAGAACAAACTCTTCGGCGGCGATGGTTTGTTCATTGCAAACCTCACCGGCCCGGGCAAGGTGTGGTTGCAGACCCTCACCATGCCGAATCTTGCGCATGCGCTGGAGCCTTACCTTGCGCGTGGCGAGAGCACGACAACCTCGTCCATCATGGGCGACTCGGGCAATTCCATCGGCGGCGCCATTGCTGGCGGTGTGATCGGGTCGGTGCTTGGCGGATTGTTTAACAAAAACGATTGATCGCCCGTCCGGGAATACGAGCGTCGATTTTCAAAGAGGGCCGAGTGCATCCGTTCTACGGAAAGCACTTGGCCCTTTTTTTGCTGTGGTGCGTGGACATTTCGTGACGATGCAACCTGCATCGCGGCTCGTTCGTACCGATGCCCTGAAGTGATGTAACCCTTTTGCCGGTTCCCTCGAAGCAATAAGAACCGATGCGCACGGTTGTTGGGAGTTATGCACTGCGGCAACCCATGTTGCCGTAACCACTCACGATCGAATCGAGGAACTACCATGAATAAGGCAATCTACGGATCAGCGCTACTGGCGCTGGTGGTGGCAAGTGCTGCCCATGCGCAGGGCTGGAACGACGGGGACCTGATCGTTACGTCGTCCAATGCGGCCAGTAACGAGCTGCTTGTCTACAACACCAGCGGGGCGTTGGTGGAACAGATCAAAACGGGCGGCGCGGGCGGCGTCAGCGGCAACGCGGGCGGCATTGCGCAGAATCGCGATCTGCTTGCGGTGGTCAACTTTGGATCGGGCAATGTTTCCGTTTTCAACAAAACCGGTGGCGATACGCCGCTGCGGCGCGGACAACTGGTGCCGGCCATCACCAATCCGGTGAGCGTCGCGTTCGGCCGCCATCATCTTTATATTCTCACCGCCACGCATATCGAATCGCATCGTATCGATCGTTCCGGCGTCAGTTCCACCGCGGACGGCGAGGCGCAACTGCTGCATGCCGACGGTACGGCGGCGCAAGTAGGGGTGCTGGAAGGTCAGCTGGTTATTTCCGAAAAGAGCAACGCGATCGAGACGGTGAATTTGACATCTCAAGGCGCGGTGACCGGCTCGACACAACTGGTCGCGAATATTCCGTCGAACGTGAACGCCCCGTTCGGGCTTGCGACACGTGGCAACGATGCGTACGTCACGATCGCGCATGCCAACGAGATCAGCCTGGTGCGGCATGATGCGGTTTTGACGGTCACCGGATCGGGCACCCAGATGGCACCGTGCTGGGTGACGCTGGATGGGCCGTTCCTGTTCTCGGCGAACTCGCCGAGCCAGTCCGTATCGCGCTATGCCGTTTACGGACAGAAGATCATTCAAGACGCCGCAGTGGTTGCCACGTTTAGCGGCAACCCGACCGATATCACCTATCGCGACAGCCTTGCGGCCGTGGTGGATGCGAACGGATCGGTATCGCACGTTTCCATTTTCAACGTGGATGGCGACGGCAATTTCAATTTGAAGAGCAGCGTTACCCTTCCAAGCGCGGCTACCAACGGTATTGCCATCGTGCGCGGCAACGACGGGTTTGGCGACTGATCTGGTTTATCGCGGTGCTGAGGAGTGCGAACGACTCCTCAGCATTGTCATCATCACCGCGCCGTTTACCGAGCGCGCATGACCTCGTGCTTGGAGACGGCGCGAATTTGCGCACGCTGACATTTTTTTATCGGGTTTCACCATTCGTTGACGAAATAGCTTAGACAGGTCGCGTTGTTGGCTAGGCGCACGTCATAAAAGCAGCACACGGCATCCCTATCTTCGCCTGACCGAACATAGGGACAGGTGCCGAGATGATTGAGCTCAGTCGTCGTAAGTTTCTTGCGCTATCGGTGAAAGCCGCCGCGCTTGGCGTCACAGGGGTCACGGTAGGCGGCGTGTTCAAACCCGCGAAAGCCGCGACACTCGCCGGCACCGGCACGATTGGGGATGTGAAGCACGTGGTGATCCTGATGCAGGAAAACCGCAGTTTCGATCATTACTTCGGCACGCTGCAGGGTGTGCGCGGTTTTGCCGATCACGCGGGCATTACATTGTCGGGCGGTTATTCCGTGTTCGATCAACCGAACGGTGCCGCGCGGCAATATCCGTGGGCGTTCAATACCACGCCGCCTGCCTCGGGCCAGACCAGCGAAGTGCTTACGCAGTGCGACGGCAGCCTGGATCATTCGTGGGCCACGCAACATGCGGCGTGGAACAACGGCAAGATGGATTCATGGGTGTCTGCCAAAGGCACCGTGCGCACCCTGGGTTATCTCACGCGGCAGGACATTCCTTATCACTACGCGCTCGCGGATGCGTACACCATCTGCGATCACTATTTCTGTTCCGTGTTGAGCGCGACCGGCCCCAATCGCACGTATCTATGGGGCGGCATGATCGACCCCGCGGGCAAAAATGGCGGCCCCGCCTACGACGGCGGGGCGGAATCCGGACTGACGTGGGAGACGTACGCGGAAGAGCTGCAAGCGGCGGGCGTGAGCTGGAAGGTTTATCAAAACGCATCCGACAATTTCGGCGACAACGGGTTGGCTTTTTTTAGCCAGTTCGCCAACGCACCGACATCAAGCGTGCTTTATCAGCAAGGCATGGCATCGATACCCAACCTGACCAACTCCACGCCGAACGATATTGCCGCGGCGATTCAGAGCGATGTGCTCAACGGTACGCTGCCGCAGGTAAGCTGGATTGTGGCCAGCCAGGATTATTCGGAACACCCGGATGCGCCGCCGGAGAATGCCGAGTATTTCATCAACTTGATTCTGCAAGCGCTGTCCGCGGATATGGATACGTTCAATTCCACCGTGCTGATTCTCAACTACGACGAAAACGACGGCTTCTTCGACCACGTGCCGCCGCCCGTTCCGCCAAGCGGCACCGCCGGCGAATTCATTACCGTAAACGGCGTGACGCAACCGATCGGCATGGGTTTTCGCGTGCCGATGATTGTCTGTTCGCCATGGACGCGCGGCGGCGTGGTCGATTCGCAGATTTACGATCACACCTCGGTGATCCAGTTCCTGGAAACGTGGACGTCGGCACTCGGCAAACCCGCCGTATGTTCGTCCATCAGCGCGTGGCGTCGGCAGGTGAGCGGCGATCTGACCGGTGCGTTCGATTTTGCCAATCCGATATTCGGCATGCCGGCCGATTTGCCGGCGGCAACTGCCACCATCAATCGCGCCGGCACCTGCGATCCGCTGCCCAACCCCACCAACAGCAACGCACCCAACAGCTTGCCGCAACAAGAAGCCGGCACCCGAGCCGCGCGCGCACTGCCGTATCAGCCGGATGCGAACATTTCGTCCTTTCAATACGGTTCGAACGGGCAGATTCTGCTGTGGATCGAGATGCAGAACGTGGGTACGCATGCCACCCGCGCGGTGCCCATGTCGATTTATGCCAACGCTTATCGCAGCGGCGGTCCGTGGCAATACACCGTCGATCCGTATAGCAACGGCACGAACGGTTCGGTCACCGACTTCTTCAATATCGGCTCGGGCTACGGCAGCGGGCAATACGATTTGACGGTGATCGGCCCGAATCGCTTTCTGCGGCGTTTCGCCGGCAACGTGAACGATGCCGGCAAGGCTTGCAGCGTGGCATCGTCGTATGAGAACGATCCTGCGTCCGGCGAATTGGCGATTTATTTTGCGCTGACCAACCGCGGCACCGCATCGGTCACGTTCACGATTAGCGCTAACAACTACACCAAGGAGGGTCCTTGGACGTACAACGTCGCGGCCGGCGCCACGGTGAATACGTTCTTTGCGGCGGTTGCGCAGACGCAAGGGTGGTACGACTTCACCATCACCGTAAGCGGGGATGCCAGCTGGATTCGCCGCTATACCGGGCATTTGGAGGACGGCGGGGCGTCGGTAACGGGCTGATTTCGAAGCGGCAAGACAGCGCGCGCTAGACCGACCCGCGCCGGCGGCTACCCGCCGCCACGCCACTGTAACGTGTGCCCGTCACCCTTCCGGCACTGCCGTTTGGCCGGTTTCGGGTGGTTCTCGTGTCGTTTTTATCGGGTATTCGCCGCCATCCCATGGCGATCAACTTGGTTGCCGGCGGCGCAGCGTTTCTGGCGTATGCGTCGATGTATGCGTTTCGCAAGCCCTTCACGGCGGCCGCGTTCGAAGGCATGCACGTGGCTGGCGTGGATTACAAAGTGTGGCTGGTGATCGCGCAGGTGATGGGCTACATGCTCAGCAAAGTGCGTGGCATTACCTGGATTGCGGAAATTCAGCGTCAACGCCGCGCGCGCACGTTGGCAGGGTTGATCGGGTTTTCGTGGATTGCGCTGCTCGGCTTCGCGCTGGTTCCGGCGCCATGGAATATCCCGTTTCTGTTCCTCAACGGGTTGCCGCTGGGCATGGTGTGGGGCGTGATCTTCGGTTATCTGGAGGGTCGCCGCGGCACGGAGATGATGGGCGCGCTGATGTGCGCCAGCTTCATCGTGGGATCGGGCGTCGTGAAAACGGTAGGCATGTGGCTGATGGTGCATGGGCACGTTAGCGAGTTCTGGATGCCGTTTACCGTCGGTGCGCTATTTATCGTGCCGCTTTATCTGGCGACGTGGGTGCTGGAACATTTGCCCGCGCCGGATGCCGCCGATATCGCGGCGCGCAGCGTGCGCATTCCGATGGATGCGGCGACACGGCGCGCGTTTCTTGCGCGTTTTCTGCCCGGCATCGCCATGATTGTGATGGCATACGTGGCGCTGACGGTGACGCGCGATTTCCGCGACAACTTCGCGGCGGAGATCTGGACCGATCTCGGCCGGGGTGGCGATGCATCGGTGTTCACGGAAACGGAAGCGCCGATTGCCGTGGCCGTGTTGATCATCACCGCCTTCACCATGGCTGTGCGCGACAACCTCAAGGCGTTGATGCTCAACCATGTGCTGATTTTCAGCGGTTTTGCCGTGGCGGTATTCTCGACGTGGTTGCACAGCCACGGAATGATCGATCCGGTGAGCTGGGTCGGTTTCAGCGGCTTTGGGCTGTATCTGGCTTATGTGCCGTACAACGCCACGTTCTTCGAGCGCATGCTGGCGACGTTTCGCGTGACCGGCAATGTGGGTTTCATCATGTATATCGCCGACAGCAGCGGATATATGGGCAGCGTGGCCGTGATCCTGGTGAAGGAATTCGGCGGCATGCATCTGTCGTGGGCGTCGTTCTATGCCGATACGGTGATGACGCTGTCGGGGATTGGGATGCTGATTACCCTGGTGTCCGCGGCTTACTTCTACGAGAAGGCGCGGCGGGCGAAGGGGCCGATTGCGGTGCCAGCGGCGGCTTGAAGTCTGGCTGGATGTAATCGTCATACTTGTCCAGCCGTCATTCCGGCGAAGGCCGGAATCCAGTTCGAATACGTCGTGCGAAGCACTCAATACAAAAAGTAATGTGTCCTTCGGACGCCTGCTTAGACTGGATTCCGGCCTTCGCCGGAATGACGGTCAGGCAAGACGGGATTTTGCTGAGAGCGGCGAGTTTCCGCATGGCCGGGTTATTTAGCCTGTACGGCGAAGATGTGCGGCGCGTATAGCCTGCAATAGGCTTGAGCCGGCCTCCGCAAGACAACCATCATTGTGGATAACGATGCTGTCGGGCGGTACCGGATACGCGCTCAAGCGTGCGATGCGCGCAGCCATGTCAGCTTCCGATTCGCGTCCACGCGCCGCCAACCGTTTGGCGATCACCTCGGGGCTGGCGGTAATCAACACGGGCCGCAAACCCGGAAACCGCTCGCACGCCAGCGCAAACGCACCACGCGACCCGTTCACCAGCACATCGGCGCCGCGTGCCAGCCAATGCGCCACTTCGTTGCCGATGCCGTAATGCAGGCCGTGCGCTTCCCAGGTCAGCGCGAACAAGCCGCGCTGCTCGCGCGACTGGAATTCCACCTCGCTCAGCGCCACATGATTTTCACCGCCGGCATGCGCGGGCCGCGTGATGTACCGGTGCGCGCACAACACACCATGCGGCACGCCGTGTTCGCGCACCCACGCCAGCACGCTGTCCTTGCCCACGCCGGATGGGCCCATCACGTAATACAGACAACCTGCGCTCATGTCGTCGGTCCTTTACCGAGTGCAATCCGTTCGATCAGTTCGAACGGTTGATCGGGCGCCTTCTCACAGCAAAGCGCGAGCGCGTCGATGCGCGCCGCCAAACCCGTTGCCAGGGATGGCGCAAACCACTCGCGTATCGAGCGCTCTTCCGTATCATCCGCCGGCGCGGAGACAGTCATGTGAAAGCGATAGCGATCCAGCACGTACGGGTAGCCGAATTGGCGAAAGAGCGCGAGTTCGACACCATCGAGATACGGTGCGCGGCGCTGCCATGCCGTCTCGGTGTTCGGTGCACGCAGTGCGTTCAGTTGCCGCACGCAACGCTCGGCCAGTGTTTGCACGATTTGCTCGTCGGCGGCCGGTCGCAACGCCAGAAAGCTTGCGAGCTTGTCCAAATGCAACGGGAGATCGATAACGCTCGTGCGTTGCGCAATCGCCGCAACCTCGCGGCGCAGGGCGTCGTAGCTTGCCGATTCGGCGAGCGCAAACGGTGCGCAGAGCGTGGCGTGCCAGCCGTAGCGACGTACGTTGACCGTCAACGCGCGCAAGCGATCCGTGGCGATGTCCGGCAGATATTCGGCGGATAACCATTCCCGCCCCAAGGCGTCCAGCGCGCTGCCATCGGCGGGACAGAAGTACACGGCATAACGCATCAGTGATCCGCCATCAGCACGAGTTGCACCCAGTCGCCGGAAAAACGCGTGATGCCGTATTGCACCGGCATGCCGCGCGTATCGGCGTTGATCGATTGCACATAAAGCACGGGCCGGTTGGCCGGCTGCTTCATCAGGCGTGCGGTATTAGCGTCGGGAAGACGCGCGGAGACACGCGTGTGCTTGCGTTCGTAATCGGCCACGCCGAATTCGGCCAGCGTGCGCGTGACCGAGCGCAACCTGCGGTACACGGCGGGAAATTCGGGGAAGCGCGCGGCGGGAAAGTAGGCGGTGCTGTAGTCCACGATATGGCCGTCGGCGCGATCCAGCGTCTCGATGCGGTAGACGTATTCGTGACGGTCCAGGCCCAATGCCTGTGCGACTTTCGGCGGCGGAATCTCGCGTGCCTCCTCCAGAAACTCCATGTCGGCTTCGACATTGAGGTTGCGCATGTTCTGCGTGAAGCGCGTGCGGCGGCTGATCACGTAATCCATTGTCTGCTCTTGCACGAAAGTGCCGCGGCCTTGTTCGGTGCGCACCAGGTTGCGCTCTTCCAGCGCGGCGATGGCGCGTCGCACGGTGTGGCGATTGACGTCGAAACGTTCGGCCAGTTCCTGCGCGGAGGGCAATTGCTCGCCCTGGCGCGGCTGCCCTTTGATGATCTCCGACGCGAGGATGCCGCTGATCTGGCTCCACAGCGCCACGCCCCGTCCGCGTTCGATTTCGCTCATACCACGTCCTCAACCTGTCTATTCACCGTCATCGCAGCGGCACGCTGGGCTGCTGCAATGACTCTCACGGGACGTCCTCAGGGCGCCCCAGCCTGTCTAGATAACTAGACATTTGTGACAAGCCTAGGAACACCGATGGACATTTCCCCTCACTTGGCGCGCGCGGACTGGATGTCGCTGCTGGCGCAAGCCGATCCGGCCGAGTTGGCGCAGGCGATGGACGCCTTTGCGCCGCCGGCCGATACCTCCTGGCTGCGCCCGGCGCAGACAGGGTTATACATGTTGCGCGGGAGGGTCGGCGGCACCGGCCCGCAGTTCAATTTTGGCGAGATCACGGTGACGCGTTGCAGCGTGCAGACCGGCAGCCATATCGGTCATGCCTGGGTGCGCGGCAGCAACACGCGCCACGCGGAATTGGCCGCGCTGGCCGATGCGATGCTGCAGGATGCCGATCGCCATGCGCAGCTGACCTTGCATGTGATCGAACCGTTGCGCCGTTCGCTGGACCGCCGCCGCGACGACGCAAGCCGCAAGGCCGCCGCCAGCAAGGTGGAGTTTTTCACCGTGGTGCGGGGTGAATGATGCTGGCAGCCTTTGCCAATCCCGTTTTCGATAGCCAGCGCACGTTTCGCGAATTGCTGCAGGCGATGGCACGCCCGGCCGTGCCGCGCGCATTGCCCGTTCTGCCACCCTCGCCCGCGCCGATCGCGCCGGCGGCGATGGCGATCGTGCTGACGCTGTGCGATGCGACGACTTCCGTGTGGTTGCAGCAGCCCGAGGACGCGGCGGTTCGCCACATGCGTTTTCATGCCGGCTTGAAGCGGGTGGAGCCGCCGCGGCAGGCGGACTTTGCGTTGATCACCGACGCCATGTCGATGCCGCCGCTGGAGACGTTTGCGCCGGGCGATCCGCGTTATCCGGATCGTTCGGCGAGCTTGATCATTCAGGCCGATGCGATCCGTTACGCAGGCAGCGGCAACCGTTTCGCCGGCCCCGGCATCCGCGATACCGAAACGGTAGCCATCGACGGATTGCCCGCCGATTTCTGGCAGCAACGCGCGGCCCTCGCCGCGCAACTGCCGCTGGGCATCGATCTGTTTTTCGTCGCGGGGCAGCAGGTGCTTGCCTTGCCGCGCACGACTCGCCTGTTGGAGGGTTGAATGTACGTAGCCGTAAAAGGCGGTGAACAAGCGATCGCTCGTTCGCTGGAATTGCTGGCCGAAGCGCGCCGCGGCGACCAAGCGGTGCCGGAACTGGAGCTTGCGCAGATTCGCGAACAGCTGCGACTGGGCGTGGCGCGTGTCATGCAGGAAGGCTCGCTGTACGACGAAGACCTCGCGGCGCTGGCCATTCGCCAAGCCGCCGGCGACATGCTGGAAGCGATTTTTCTGTTGCGCGCCTACCGCACCACGTTGCCGCGCTTCGGCTACACGCTGCCGCTGGATACGACGGTGATGCGCGTGCGCCGCCGCGTCTCGGGTACGTTCAAGGATATTCCGGGCGGCCAGGTGTTGGGCCCCACGTACGATTACACGCAGCGTTTGCTGGAGTTCGACACGACTGCCGTTGCAAGCGTCGCCCCGGCCGATGCGCCGCTGCCGCCGAACATGCCGCGTGTGCTGGACCTGCTGGATGCCGAAGCATTGATCGAACGCATCGAGGCCGGCAGTGATCCGGAGCCGATCGATCTCACCCGCGAACCGCTCATGTTCCCCGCCGATCGCGCCACGCGTTTGCAGAATCTGTCGCGCGGCGACGAAGGTTTTCTCTTGAGCATGGCGTATTCCACGCAGCGCGGTTATGCCGAAAGCCATCCCTTCGCCGGCGAGATCCGCATGGGCGAAGTGGATGTGCGGGTATGTCCGGAAGAACTGGGTTTTGCGATCGAAATCGGTTCGATCGTGCTGACGGAATGCCAGATGATCAATCAGTTTCACGGCGGCAACGGCGTGCCGCCGCAGTTCACGCGCGGCTATGGGCTGAGCATGGGCGAAGGCGAGCGCAAGGCGATGTCGATGGCCTTGGTGGACCGCGCGCTGCGTTGCGACGAATTGGCCGAACCGAACTACGCGCCCGCGCAGAATCAGGAATTTGTGCTGTCGCATTCGGATAGCGTGGAAGCGTCGGGGTTCGTGCAGCATTTGAAGCTGCCGCACTACGTGGATTTCCAGGCGGAACTTTCGCTGCTGCGCACGCTGGCAACAAAACACGCCACCGAATCCGAAGCGCCGGCGCAAAGCGCCGTCGTGGAAGGAAGCGCCGCATGACAACCACTCATTTCGCGTACAACTTCGCCTTCCTCGACGAAGACACCAAGCGCATGCTGCGCCGCGCGCTGCTGAAAGCCGTAGCGATTCCCGGTTACCAGGTACCGTTCGGCAGCCGCGAAATGCCTCTGCCCTACGGCTGGGGCACCGGCGGCATTCAAGTCACTGCCGCCTTGCTTGGACCTGACGACGTACTGAAGGTGATCGACCAGGGCGCGGACGACACCACCAATGCCGTGAACATTCGCCGCTTTTTCAGCCGCATCGCGGGGGTGGCCACGACGGAACACACCGCCGATGCCACGCTGATTCAGACGCGCCACCGCATTCCTGAAACATCGCTACGCGAAGATCAGATTCTTGTGTTCCAGGTACCCGAGCCCGAACCGCTGCGTACGTTGGAACCTCGGGAAGCCGAGACGCGCACCCTGCACGCCCTGGCCGATTACGGATTGATGCATGTGAAGTTGTATGAAGACATCGCCCAATACGGCCACATCGCCACCAGCTACGACTATCCCGTGCTGGTCGATGGACGCTTTCTTACGTCGCCATCGCCGATTCCGAAATTCGACAACCCCAAACTGGACCGCTCGCCGGCCTTGATGCTGTTCGGCGCCGGACGCGAGAAACGTCTTTACGCGATACCCCCCTATACGCAGGTCCAGAGCCTGGCCTTCGAGGATCACCCGTTCGAGATTCAGCATTGGGAACACCAATGCGAACTATGCGGCTCCGGCGAGAGCTACCTGGACGAAGTGGTGGTGGACGATCGCGGTACGCGCATGTTCGTGTGTTCGGATACCGATTTCTGCAGCGGTCGCCGCCTGGAGGCACAGGCATGAGCGCGCTGTTGCAAGTACGCGAGTTGAGCCGTCACTACGGTTTGCGCGTCGGCTGCGAAGACGTGAGCTTCGAGCTGCATCCCGGCGAATTGCTATGCATCGTGGGCGAATCCGGTTCGGGCAAATCGACCTTGCTCAATACGGTAGCCGCGCAACTGTCGCCCTCGTCCGGATCGGTGCGCTATCGCCAGCGCAGCGGTCATTGGCTGGAACTGGGCGCGCTGAGCGAAGCCGACCGTCGCCGGCTGGCGCGCGAGGAATGGGGTTTTGTCACGCAGAATCCGCGCGACGGCTTGCGCCTCAACGTCAGCGCCGGCGCGAACGTCGCCGAGCGCTTGATGGCGCTGGGCATGCGCAATTACAGCCAACTGCGCCACATCGCGCGCGGTTGGCTGGAGCGGGTGGAGATCGATCCCTCGCGCATCGACGATGCACCGACCAGTTTTTCCGGCGGCATGCAGCAACGTTTGCAAATTGCGCGCACGCTGGTGACGCAACCGCGCCTGGTGTTTATGGACGAGCCCACCGCCGGCCTGGACGTATCGGTGCAGGCGCGCATTCTCGATCTGCTGCGCAGGCTGGTGAACGAACTGGGCCTAGCCGCCGTGATGGTGACGCACGACCTGGCCGTGGCGCGACTGCTGGCCGCCCGCACCATCGTGATGCAGGGCGGACGCGTGGTCGAAACCGGACTCACCGATCAAATACTCGACGACCCACAACATCCGTACACGCAATTGCTCGTTTCTTCGGTACTGACGACATGACCGCCGCCTTGATGCTCGAACTGCGCGACCTTAGCAAGTCGTTTGAATTGCACCACCAGCACGGTGCACGCCTCAACGTGCTGCGTGGCCTGGATCTGCGTTTGCATGCCGGCGAGTGCGTGGTGTTGTCCGGCCCTTCCGGCGCAGGCAAGAGCACGTTGCTGCGCGTGATCTATGCCAACTATCGCCCGAGCTTTGGCGTGGTGCACGTACGCCACGACGATCGCTGGATCGATCTGGCCAAGGCGACGCCGCACGAGGTGCTGGATGTACGGCGCCGCACGCTCGCTTATGTAAGCCAGTTTCTGCGCGTGATTCCGCGCGTGCCGGCGCTGGA
>DATJMR010000084.1:0-65550 GCA_035508595.1 Dyella sp. | reverse complement strand
CACCAATTTCACGGGCAGCAGACGTGTTTCTACCGGCTCGCGGCGGATCAGCTGCAGCAGATTGTCGACCAGGGTCTCGCCGGCCAGCTTGGTGTCCTGCAGTACGGAGGTCAGCGGCGGATTGAGGAACCGGGCCATCGGGATATCGTCGAAACCGGCCACGGCCACCTGTTCGGGTACTTTGATCTGGCGGTCGGCCAGGGCGCGCATGGCGCCGATGGCAATCAGGTCGCTGGCGGCGAATACGGCATCGAACGGCACATTGCGCTCAAGCAGCGTTTCCAGGGCTTCGTAGCCGGCCTGTTCGGTGCTCTCCACGGCATCCACCTGCAACGTGTCGTCGGCTTCGATGCCGCCGTCCTGCAATGCGGCCACGTAGCCGCGATAGCGCGCAAAGAACTCGGGATAGTGGCTGGAGGCATCGCCCAGGAATGCAACGCGCCGGCAGCCTTGTTCGAGCAAGTGCGTCGTGACGGCGTGACCGCCTTGCAGGTTGTCGCAACCCACCGACACGTCTGGTTGATCGGGCAGCACCGCGCCCCAGCGTACGGAGCGTGTGCCTTGCGCGACCAGCTTCTGCAACTTGTCGCAGTAGGCCAGATAGTCGCCGTAACCCAGGAGAATGATGCCGTCGGCCTTCTTGCTGTCCGCGTAATCGGCATGCCAGTCGTCGGACAACTGCTGAAAGGAAATCAGCAAGTCGTAGCCGCGCAATGCACAGGCGTGCGTGATCGAGCCGAGCATCGACAAAAAGAACGGATTGATGTGCGAATCGTCGGCAGTGGGATCTTCGAACAGCAGCAGCGCCAACGTGCCCGAATGTTGCGAACGCAAGTTCGACGCGTTTTTGTCGACTTTGTAATTGAGCTGGTCCGCGGCGGCCTTGATGCGCTGGCGCGTTTCCTCGCTCACCAACGGGCTGCCGCGCAGCGCTCGCGACACCGTGGACTGCGAGACCCCGGTGAGGTGGGCGATGTCGAAGGAAGTCGGTTTCCCTTTGATATGCACGAGGGATGCTCTGATCAATTCTGCGTAGGTGTCACCGGCGCTGTCCGTTCGCATGCCACAGGACCATCGGCGAAGGCAGACTGGCCGTCTGTCGAGGCGATGGGCCGAAGGCATGCGAACGGACAGCACCGGCCCGAAGGGTGATGTCCAGAAGGCTCACAGGCCGTGCCACGCGGCTTGAACAGACGGCCAGTCTGCTCTGCGACGCGCAATACACCCTGTGAGCCTTCTGGACATCATGCCACCTACGCAGAATTGATCAGAGCATCCCTGGCTCTTCGCTCGGGCGGTTGGCGGGCGGCAGCCGCCCCGTAACACCATCCTAACGGTTGGATCGCCATCTGTCCCGTCCGAAAGTCATCGGAGCGGTAGTTTTAGGCAATAAAAAGCCCCGAGAACTTAGGGGGAGTCCTCGGGGCCGGGGAATCGGCGACCCAGGGGAGAGGGCCGATTCCGGGTGGCGGCCCAGGGAGGTGGGCGCCGGGGGATGCCGTTGCGTGCATCCGAAGAGTTAGAGCACGGTTTAGCCTGAAAGTTGCAAGGGCAGGACTAAAAAATCGGAAATGGTCAGCGGCGATTCAGATCGAAAAAACGTGCCCTTCGCAAGATCGCAACCTGCCGAGGCATCCGCTGAACTTGCCCGGCTTCTAGCAGTGAAGAGAACCGGGGCGGGTGGCCATCAATGCGCTTCGTCCCAGTTCTTGCCCACGCCCACATCCACCACCAATGGAACGCGTAGCTCGGCTGCCCCTGACATGCGCTCGCGGATCGCCTCACGCACGGTATCGACGGCATCGGCGCGAACTTCGAATACCAGTTCGTCGTGCACCTGCATCAGCATGTGTGCTTCGTCGTCGTGATCTTTCAACCAGGCGGACAAGGCGATCATGGCGCGCTTGATAATGTCGGCTGCCGTGCCTTGCATGGGTGCGTTGACGGCCGCGCGTTCCGCACCCGCGCGCAAGGCCTGATTGCGCGCGCTTAGATTTTCCAGATACAACCGACGACCGAACAGCGTTTCCACATAGCCGTCGCGATGCGCGCGTTCGCGCGTGGCTTCCATAAAGGCATGCACGCCGGGATAGCGCGAGAAGTAGCGCGCCATGTAATCGCTGGCTTCGCCGCGATCGACGCCAAGCTGTCGCGCCAGACCGAACGCGCTCATGCCGTACATCAAGCCGAAGTTGATCGCTTTGGCGGCGCGGCGCTGGTTGTTGGTGACGGCCTCGGGTTCCAGGCCGAACACTTCCGCGGCGGTGGCGCGATGGATGTCGCCACCTTCGTGGAACGCGCGCAGCAAGCCTTCGTCGCCCGACAGATGGGCCATGATGCGCAACTCGATTTGCGAGTAATCGGCGGCCATCACCAGCCAGCCCTGCGGTGCGATGAATGCCTGGCGGATGCGTCGGCCTTCCTCGGTACGGACCGGAATGTTCTGCAGGTTCGGATCGTTGGAAGAGATGCGCCCCGTCGCCACCGCGCCCTGGTGATAGCTGGTGTGCACGCGACCGGTGCGCGGATTGACGATCTCGGCCAGCTTTTCCGTGTAGGTGGAACGCAGTTTCGCCAAGCCGCGATATTGGAGGATCAAACGCGGAAGCGGATGGTCGTCGGCGATGGCTTCCAGCGCTTCTTCGTTGGTGGAAGGTTGTCCGGTGGGCGTCTTGAGCTTTGCCGGCAAGCCGAGTTCGTCGAACAGGATCGCCTGCAATTGCTTGGGCGATTCGAGGTTGAATTCGCGGCCGGCGGATTTCCACGCTTCCTGCTGCAGCTCGTGCATGCGCTTGCCTAGCTGCTGGCTCTGCTTGCGCAGTTCGTTGACGTCGATCAGCACGCCGCGTTGTTCCATGCTGGCGAGCACGGGCACGAGCGGTATTTCGATTTCTTCGTAAACCCGGCGCAGCTTCGGCTCGCCTTCCAGCAGCGGCCACAGCGCATGATGCAAACGCAAAGTGACATCGGCATCTTCGGCGGCGTAGCGGCAGGCCGTATCCAGATCCACCTGCGAGAACGAAATCTGCTTGGCGCCCTTGCCGGCGACTTCTTCGTACTTCACCGTGTCGTAGCCGAGGTATTTTTTCGCCAGCGAATCCATATCGTGACGCGTGGCCGTCGCGTTCCACACGTAGGATTCCAGCATGGTGTCGTGCTTAAGACCCTGCACCGCGATACCGTAGTGCGACAGAATGTTCATGTCGTACTTGGCATGTTGCCCTACCTTGGGGCGTTTGGGGTCTTCGAGCAACGGCTTGAGCGCGGCGAGCACTTTGTCGCGCGGAAGTTGCGCCGGTGCGCCGGGATAATCGTGCCCGAGCGGGATATAGCAGGCGTATCCGGGTTGCACCGAAAGACTTACGCCAACGATATCCGCTTGCATCGCGTCCAGGCTGGTGGTTTCCGTGTCGAACGCGATCAGGGGCGCGTCGTGCAGGCGCGACAGCCACTGATCGAACTGTGCCTGCGTGGTGATCAGTTCGTAACGCCCGGGTGCGCCGAGCTCGACCGATGGCGACGAAATATCGATGCGCGAGGGCTCGATAACCTGGATGGCGGCCGTATCGGAAGCGGGTTGCTGTTCGGCGACGTTCGCCGCCGCGTTCTCCAACTCTTTCAGCGCCGCTTTGAATTCGTAGCGTGCGAACAGCTCGCGCAGCGCGGTGGTATCGCGATCGCGCAGCATCAATTGCGGCACGGTGACATCCAGCGGCACATCGGTCTTGATGGTTACCAGCTGGCGCGACAGTGGCAGCGACGGGAGCGCCTCGCGCAGGTATTCGCCGATCTTGCCGCCAACTTTGTCGGCATGCGCGATCACGCCATCGAGCGTGCCGTATTCGGCCAGCCATTTTGCCGCGGTTTTCGGGCCGCATTTGGTTACGCCGGGCACGTTGTCGACCGTGTCACCGGTAAGACTTAAGAAATCGACGATCTGCTCCGGTTTGACGCCGAACTTGTCCACCACGGCGGCGCTGTCCATGGTGGCATTGGTCATCGTATTGATCAGCGTGATGCCGGGGCGCACCAACTGTGCGAGATCCTTGTCGCCGGTGGAAATCAGCACATCGATACCGTGCTCGTGCGCTTGCGTGGCGAGTGTGCCGATGACATCGTCGGCTTCCACGCCGCTCACACGCAGAATCGGAAAGCCCAGTGCGCCGACGATCGCCAGCATCGGTTCGATCTGCGCGCGCAATTCGTCCGGCATCGGCGGGCGGTTTGCCTTGTACTTGTCGTACAGCACGTTGCGGAAGGTGGGGCCCGATGCGTCGGAAACGAACGCCACGTAATCGGGCTTGTCCTTCAAGGTTGCGCGCAACATGTTGACCACGCCAAACAAAGCGCCGGTAGGTTCGCCGCTGGCATTGCTAAGGGGCGGCAGCGCGTGGAAGGCGCGATACAGATACGACGAGCCGTCGATGAGCGTAAGTTTTGGCATCCGGCGATTCTAGTCGAACCTACGATGACGGGGAGGAAATGGAGCGTGCGAGCGCCTTGCGATGCGGCGCGCGTTCTGCGTGCC
Source organism: Dyella sp. (assembly GCA_035508595.1). Classification (GTDB taxonomy): domain Bacteria; phylum Pseudomonadota; class Gammaproteobacteria; order Xanthomonadales; family Rhodanobacteraceae; genus Dyella_B. The sequence goes on along the minus strand of DATJMR010000084.1, from coordinate 61,022 downwards.
TTGCGCTTCCCGTTCACTGCCGGGCGAATCGCCCGCTGCTATGCTTGAAGGCCCTGACGAGGTCTATCGCCATGAAATACGCCGCCAGCTTGCTTGCCGTTTCGTTTTTAGCCGCTTCGTCGGTTTTTGCGCAGTCCTCGTCCTCATCCGCCAAGCCGCAGTTCGCGCCGGCGCCGCCGCCGCCGGGCTTGAACGATCCGGGTGTCAATCCCGCCAAGGAACCGGCCGCTGCCGCAAGCAGTAGCAGTAGCAAGCCGGTATCGAGCCCCGCGGAGCTGGAGCCGAGCCATCTGCCGGGCAAGCCCATTCCGGTGCCGAAAGTGGCAGGCGTACCGGCATCCGAGCACGATGCCAACGGTCAGCCGCCGCCGGATGTGACGGTGCGCCAGCAAGGCGAGAACACCATCCAGGAATTCCGTCAAAACGGACGCGTGTACATGGTGGTGGTGACGCCCAAGCACGGCCCGCAGCAGGTGTACAACGTGGACCAGAACGGCAACATGTTCGATCCGGTCAGCCGCACGCGGGTGAAGCCGGTCGAGTACAAGGTCCTGGAGTGGGGCAATAGCAAACCCGCCTCGGCCTCGTCGTCCGAAGACAACGGCCAGTAAAAACTCGGCGAATGAACTTGCGCGAAAGTTGGCTGCTGTTCGCCCTGGGTTCGGCGTTCTTCGCCGCGCTGACGGCGTTCTTCGGCAAGCTCGGCGTGGCGGGCATCAATTCCAATCTCGCCACCTTTATTCGCACCATCGTCATTCTTCTTGTCACCGCAGGCATTCTCAGTTTGCGTTCGGAATGGGCGAAACCCTCCGGACTGCCGTGGCATAGCTGGGTATTTCTGGTGCTTTCGGGCATCGCCACCGGGCTTTCGTGGCTGTGCTACTACCGTGCGTTGCAGCTTGGGCCGGTGAGCAAAGTCGCGCCGATCGACAAACTCAGCGTTGCCATGGCGATCGTGCTGGGTCTTTTGCTATTGGGCGAGAAGCCAAGTTGGCCGGTGCTGATCGGCGGCGTGCTGATCGTCGCGGGATCGCTGGTGATCGCGTTGTTCTGAAGCGCGCCGGGAATGCGTTCTCAGCGCACGGAATCCAGTTCGGGATAGTGCCGGAAAATTCCGTCCTCGTTGAACGCAATGCGTCGCGGGGATGCGAGGTACGCTGCGATATTCGGTCGCTTGGCGACGCGTTCGGCCAACGCGCGCAAACGCGGTATGCGTTTTTGCATCTTGTGCATGGTGTTGGGAAACGCATAGTCCAGTCCGCTGACAAGTTGAAACAGCGAAAGATCGACATAGGAGTGGCGCGACAATGCCGTTCTGCCGTTGCCGCGATCGACCACGTTTTCGAAGTAATCGAGAAATCTAGGCAAGCGCTCATCGCGAAAGACCTGCGTGCGTTTGAGCGCGGCGGCGCGTTGCTTCTGGTAATACAAGCTGGCGGCAATGGGGTGGTGCGTGTCGTGGATTTCCACCACGAAATCGGCGATCGTCAGTTGCAGTTGCTGCGCGTAGATTTCGGCGGCTTGTCCACCGGGCACCAAGCCTAGATGCGGGCCCAGGTAAGCGAGAATCGCCGCCGTTTGCGCGATCAAGAGGCGGCCCGCTTTGAGAAAGGGCGGCGCGAAGGGCAGCGGCCCCTCTTGCTTGCCGCGCAGAAACGGCATCAGAGCGTTGTCGCCGCGTTCCCGTGCAACATCGATGTAATCGGCGCCGGCATCTTCCAGCGCCAAGCGTACGTATTCTCCGCGACCCTGAATGCCAGCCCAGTAATACAGTTCGTAGCGCATGACGCATGCTCCTCGCCGCGGTTCCGGCAGCTTAGAGATGCTCTGATCAATTCTACGTAGGTGTTGGCTTTGTCCGTTCGCAGGACTTATGAACATCATGTCGCCTACGTAGAATCGCTCGGAGCATCGCCGAGGCCGCCTTCAATACGACGTGAGCGCGCCTTGGGCCGCCAATTCGCGCAATCGGTTCCAGGCCAGGGCGGCCAATGGCGACAGTGAACGCTGACGTCGGTGGATGAGGGTGACGGCGCGTTGTTCGGTGGGCGTGAGTCGTCGTACCGCGAGTGTCGGCGGCGGCGATGACAGTGCGGGCGTTACCGTCACGCCGAGCCCCGCTTCCACCATGCGGAACGCCGTATGCGTGTGGCCTGTCTGCTGCACGACATGCGCTTCAACGCCCTGCTTTTGCAGGATCTGGTCGATCAGGCGGCGGCTGCCGGAGGAATAGTCCAGCAAGATGAGCCGCTGGCCCTGCAATTTTTTCCAAGGCACGGTTTTGTGCCGCGCGAGCGGGTGATCGGTGCGACAGGCCAGGCAGAACGGATCGCGCATGATGATCTCGCTATCAAAATCGCCCGCTTCCGGCGGGTCGATCGCTATGCCGAAATCCACTTCGCCCCCGCGCACGCTATCGAGGACCAGCGTTTGCGTTTGATCGTGCAGCTGGATGGCAAGTTCGGGATATTCGCGTGCGCAGTCGGCAATGCAGGCGGGCATAAGGCTCGCCGACAACGTAGGCACGGATGCGATGCGAATTTTTCCGCGTCGCCGCTCGCCTTCGGAGTGCACGTGTTCCAGCACGCCTTCGAGTTCGTCCAGCACGCGTTCGATGGCGCTTTCCAGATAGCGTCCAGCCTCGGTGGGAATCACCTCGCGGGTGCTTCGGTCGAACAGGCGCACGCCGAGCTCGGCTTCCAGCTCGGCGATGTGCCGGCTTACGGCGGGCTGGCTGAGATGCAGATGCTCCGCGGCGCGACGGAAATGGCGCTGCTGCGCCACGCCGAGAAACACCCGTAGCTGCCGCAAGCTGATATTCATACCCATAATGAATCAATAGATACAATAAAGTGATTTGATTTATCAATAGGGCTCGATTGTAATAGCGCTGTTACGGTCCTTCTCGTGGTGTTCCAGCCATGTCTCTGCGTCGTTTTCTTCCTGACAATTTCACGCTCTGCTTGATCGGCACGGTGACCGTGGCCAGTCTTCTGCCGTGTCGCGGGGCCGCCGCGACGGTGTTTGAGTGGCTTACGAATCTGGCGATAGCGCTGTTGTTCTTTCTGCACGGCGCCAAGTTGTCGCGTGAGGCCGTGATCGCGGGCATCACCAACTGGCGCTTGCACCTGGTTGTCATGGCCAGCACGTTCGCGTTGTTTCCGCTGCTGGGCTTGCTGTTGAAACCGCTGTTGATGCCGCTGGTGACGCCGGGGCTTTACGTAGGCATCTTGTTTCTATGCACGTTGCCGTCGACCGTGCAGTCGTCGATCGCGTTTACCTCCATCGCGCGCGGCAACGTTTCGGCGGCCGTTTGTTCCGCGTCGGCATCCAGTTTGATCGGCATCGTCGTCACGCCGCTGCTGACGGGTTTGGTCGTGCAGGCGCATGGGCAGGGCGCGATGTCGTGGCATGCGGTGGGCGACATAGTGTTGCAGCTGTTGGTGCCGTTCGTGGCAGGGCAGATTGCGCAACGCCGGATCGGTGGCTGGGTGCAACGCCATCGCCCGTTGATCGGTTTCGTCGATCAGGGGTCCATCTTGCTTGTCGTGTACACGGCGTTCAGTGCCGCGGTGTTGCAAGGGTTGTGGAAGCAGCTTCCGCTATCCGTATTGGGCGGATTGTTGGTGGTTAACGCGATCTTGCTGGCTCTTGCCTTGCTGGCGACGCGTTATGGCTCGCGTGCGTTGGGTTTCAGCCGCGAAGACGAAATCACCGTCGTGTTCTGCGGTTCCAAAAAAAGCTTGGCCAGCGGCGTGCCGATGGCGAACGTGCTGTTTCCGGCGCATGCGTTGGGCATGATCGTGCTGCCTATCATGCTGTTTCATCAAATGCAGTTGATGGTATGCGCGGTGCTGGCACGGCGCTATGCGCAGCGCGCGCAGTCGCCTAAACGCAAGTCATCCCAGACCAAGATGCTGGCCATCGAATAACGTGCGTGTGTTGCTCCCCTACTGCGTGCAGTAGGGGAGGGTGGAGCCGTATCAATGGCGGAAGTGACGCATGCCGGTAAAGACCATCGCCATGTCGTGCTCATCCGCCGCGGCGATGACTTCCGCGTCGCGCATCGAGCCGCCAGGCTGAATCACGGCGGCAATACCTGCGGCAGCGGCAGCGTCGATACCGTCGCGGAATGGGAAAAAGGCGTCGGATGCCATTACCGAGCCGCGTACCTCCAGCTTCTCGTCGGCGGCTTTGATGCCGGCGATGCGCGCGCTGTAGACGCGGCTCATCTGGCCTGCGCCGATGCCGATCGTTTGCCGATCGCGTGCGTAGACGATGGCATTGCTCTTCACGTACTTCGCCACTTTCCAGGCGAAGATCAGATCGTCGATTTGCGCCTGCGTCGGTGCGCGGCGCGTGACGATCTTCAGATCCGACGCTGCGACCATGCCGCGATCCGCCGTCTGGATCAACAAGCCCGAACCCACACGGCGCGAGTCGTTGCCGGGGTGAGCCTGGCTGAGATCGCCCGAAGCGGGCGCCGGAATTTCCAGCACGCGCACATTGGTCTTTTTGGCAAAAGCCTTCAACGCATCGTCGGCATAGCCCGGCGCCAGCACGACTTCCACAAACTGGCGTTCGACAATGGCGCGTGCGGTATCGCCGTCGACATCGCGATTGAAAGCGATGATGCCGCCGAACGCCGAGGTGGGGTCGGTCTGGTAAGCGAGATCGTAAGCGCGGCCGATGCCCTCCAAGCTCACCGCCACGCCGCACGGATTGGCGTGCTTGACGATCACGCAAGCCGGCTTGGAGAAGCTGCGTACGCATTCCCACGCGGCATCCGAATCGGCGATGTTGTTGAACGACAGCTCTTTGCCTTGACGTTGGCGGAATGTCGCCAGCGTGCCCGGCGCGGGATACAGATCGCGATAGAACGCCGCTTGCTGATGCGGGTTTTCGCCGTAGCGCAGATCCATCAGTTTCACGAAGCGACTGTTGACCTGCTCCGGAAATGCTTCGTGGCCGGTGATGGCGTCTTGCGCATCATTGAGCTTGAGACCCGACAAGTAATCGCTGATTGCGCCATCGTAGTTCGACACGCGATTGAAGGCCGCCACGGAAAGCTTGAAGCGCGTTGCACGGCTGAGGCCGCCTTGCCGTTCGATTTCGGCGAGCGCGTCTTCGTATTGATCGGGAGAAGTGAGTACGCCGACATCGTTCCAATTCTTGGCGGCGGAGCGCAGCATCGCCGGGCCGCCGATATCGATGTTCTCGATCGCCTGTTCCAGCGTGCAGTCCGGCTTGGCAACGGTGGCTTCGAACGGATACAGGTTCAGCACCAGCAGATCGATGGGCGCAATGCCAAGCTCGGCCATCACCGCATCGTCGGTGCCCCGGCGGCCCAGCAGACCGCCGTGAACCTTGGGATGCAGCGTCTTGACTCGGCCGTCCATGATCTCGGGGAAGCCGGTGACCTCGCTGACGTCCATCACTGCAATACCTGCGTCGCGCAGGGCTTTGGCGCTGCCGCCGGTGGAGAGCAGCTCTACCTTGGCCGCCGCCAGGCGCCGACCCAGATCGATCAGTCCAGTCTTGTCCGAGACGCTGATCAGAGCGCGGCGGATGGGCGTGACGGCAGGTGCGGGCATGGCGGCTTCCGGGAGCGTGAAAGCCAAGCATTATAGCGCGATGAACGCCGCCGGCGCCCGTTGTTTGGACGTCTAAATGAGGGGGAAAACGATGAGGTTCAGTGGTGTTTCAGAGCAGGCCGTGCGCGGCGAGCTTTTTGCGCAGCGTCGCGCGATTGATGCCCAGCGCCGTGGCGGCGCGGCTCTGGTTGCCGTCGTGGAATGACAACACTTCGCGCAGCAGGGGGCCCTCGACTTCGCGAAGTACCATGGCATACAGACCTTCATCGCACGTCGTGTCGCCGATGTCGGCGAGATAGCGGCGCACGGTACGCGTAACGCATTCACTCAGTGCACTTTGCGACGAGGATTCACGAACAGCCTCGTGGGTAGGCAGTCTGACGGCGTTCAAGGACATTTCCCCTCACGTACTCACGTAACGGCTGCATGGGCCGTCACCATGTTTTGGCAGTTACCGCGTTTGCGGCGGGTCGAAAGTTTGCGCAAAGCGATGCTTCAAGTCGGAGCATTTCTTTAGCGCGAGGGACCGAGTGTACTCGCGACCGGAGACAAAATTAAGAGCCCATGGGCATGAAAACGCATAAGCCTATGCCGAACAGACACTAAGCGGCGGTTATTCAAATCCCAGGTCAAACGCGACGGCTTGATGCCCTGGATCCTCTACCTCGAAAACCAAAGCTGTGCTAGCGCCGGGCTGAAGCCCGCGACGCAAGGCTTCGGTGTCATCCAGGTACTCGTAAGGGTTGAGTCGACGCATGGCGATCACTTTGCCATTGCCGTCGGACAATCGCAGGGTGACCACCGGCCAGGGTTGTGTAAACGCGGCGTCGTTGCGCACCGTCGCGCTGATCAGCAACGCTCCGGGAACGGTGGGATGCGTCTGTACGTCGCGTGCCAACAGACGAAGTTTGGAAACGTCGCGTACCTGCGGCAATTGGCATTGCAAAGCGTTGCAAACCTGTTGGAGCAGCGGCCCGGTTGTCGGATCGACGATCAACGTATCGCGCAAGGCCCATGCAAGCTGCGTGGCAAGGCCCATTAACAACATCAGGCACGCGACCACCCACGGCCATCGGCGTGGCTTATCGGCGCGCATATCGCGCGCGAAACGCGGCGTAACGACAAGATCGGCAAACACGTCCTCGGCGGGCGTTGCTTCGGCTTCCGGCGGCTCGGTCGTGGATTTGGGCCGATAAACGACCAGTTCCACGCGCGGCGGCTCGATGCCCGGTTCGTGCGAAGGCAACTCGACAAAGGGTTCCGGCGGCAGCTGATCGGACAGCGTGGCGATGGAGTCGAAGCCCGCGCCGCAATGTCCGCACATGGCAAAGCCGTGCGCCTGCGCGAGCGTGCGCGCGTCGACTGCAAACACGGACAAGCATTCAGGACATTGCGTATACATGCAGGGTGCTAGAACTCGTATCCGGCAAGCTTAGCAGGGGATCGCGCGATCAACGGCGACGATACCCGCTGATGCGTACCCAATCCTCGAGCGTGTCCACCCGCAGCCCATCGAACCATTCGGCATAACGCGCGAGAAGTTCGTCGTGCTGGCCATGCAGAATGCCGGAGATCGCCACTGGCGCGCCCGGTTTGGTGAGGGCGGCGAAGGTGGGTGCCAACTCGCCGAGCGGGCCGGCGAGAATGTTCGCGACAAAGACATCCGCCGGTTCGCCAGCAAAATCCTCGGGCAGAAACAGCGCAAGCCGATCGGCAACCTGGTTGCGTTCGGCGTTGTCGGCCGAGGCGGTCAGTGCTTGTGGATCGTTGTCCACGCCTACCGCCGACATCGCGCCCAGTTTGAGCGCGGCGATCGCGAGAATGCCCGAGCCGCAGCCGTAATCGATCACGCGTTTGCCGGCGATATCCAGGCTATCGAGCCACGCCAGGCACATCGCCGTGGTGGGGTGCGTGCCGCTGCCGAAGGCCAGGCCCGGATCCAGTTGCACGATCACGCTGTCGTCGTCCGGAGGCGCGATATTCCAGGGATAAATCCATAAACGGCGTCCGAACGGCATCGGTTTGAATTGATCCATCCATGCGCGTTCCCAATCCTCGTCGGCCACGTCGCGAAAGCTGAGTTGATCGGGTTCCAGCCACGGCAGCAATTCGCCCAGGGCTTCGCTCAGACCGCGGCGATCGGCATCGGCTTCGAACAGCGCGTTCAAGGTGATGGTGGGCCACAACGGCAACTCACCGACACCGGGCTCGAAGATGGCTTGCTCGTCGGGCGTTTCCGCGTCCGCGTCGCGCATGGTGATCGAGAGTGCGCCCAGATCGTCCAGCGCTTCTTCCACGCGTGGCTGCTGTTCGGCGCGCACGATCAATGAGAGTTCGAGCCAAGGCATGGGTGTTCCGGAAGGCGGCGATGAGGCGATTGTCTCTCGCCCTTTTGCGGCGAGGGTAGGGCGAAGTGCGAAACTTGCGACAAGGTTCAACCCGGCCGCTTAACGTAGAGGGGGTTAGGCCTCAGCGTCATTCCGGCGCGGGTCGGAATCCAGTTTCAGTAGGCTGTGCGAAGCACGCGAAGCATTTTTCGAGTGCCGCGCACGACGTATTCGCACCGGATTCCGGCCTACGCCGGAATGACGGGCATTTTAATGCCCGCTATGCGGATGTTCCTTATGCTCCGCCATGCGCTTTTCCAGATAGTGAATGTTCTGTCCGCCTTGCTGGAAGCCCACGTCGTTCATGATGCGCTGTTGCAGCGGAAGATTGCATTTCACGCCTTCGATCACCGTCTCCGCCAACGCAAGACGCATGCGCGCAATGGCCGTTTCGCGATCCGGGCCGTGCACGATCAGCTTGCCGATCATCGAATCGTAATTGGGCGGAATCTTGTAGCCGTCGTACAGGTGTGTGTCCACGCGCACGCCGGGGCCGCCGGGTGCTTCGAAGCGCTTCACCGTGCCCGGCGACGGCATAAAGGTTTCCGGATCTTCCGCGTTGATGCGGCATTCGATCGCGTGACCTTGGATCTTGATGTGTTCCTGCTTGATCGAAAGCTTTTCGCCGGCGGCGATCAACAGCTGTTCGCGCACCAGATCCACGCCGGTGATGAGCTCCGTCACCGGATGCTCCACCTGGATGCGCGTGTTCATTTCGATGAAGTAGAAATGGCCGTTCTCGAACAGGAATTCGAACGTACCTGCGCCGCGATAACCGATGCGCAAGCATGCATCCACGCACACTTTGCCGATCTGCGCGCGCAACTCCGGCGTGATGCCCGGTGCGGGCGCCTCTTCGACGACTTTCTGATGGCGGCGCTGCATGGAGCAATCGCGTTCGCCCAGGTGAATGGCGTTGCCTTGGCCGTCGGCCAGCACCTGGATTTCCACGTGACGCGGATTTTCCAGAAACTTTTCCATGTACACCTGATCGTTGCCGAATGCCGCTTTGGCTTCCTGCTTGGTCATGGTGATGGCGTTGCCCAGATGCGCTTCGGTGCGCACCACGCGCATGCCGCGGCCGCCGCCGCCGCCGGCGGCTTTGATGATCACGGGATAGCCGATCTCGCGCGCGATGCGCATGTTTTCTTCGACGTTGTCGCCGAGCGGTCCGCCCGAACCGGGCACGCATGGCACGCCAGCGGATTTCATCGCGCGAATGGCTTCGACTTTGTCGCCCATCATGCGAATCACATCGGCGGTCGGGCCGATGAAGATGAAACCGGATTGTTCCACCTGTTCGGCGAAGTCCGCGCGCTCGGCGAGAAAGCCGTAGCCGGGATGAATCGCGTTGGCGTCGGTAATTTCCGCCGCCGCGATGATGCGCGGAATATTGAGGTAGCTGTCGACCGATGGCGCAGGACCGATGCAGATGGCTTCATCGGCAAGGCCTACGTGCTTGAGATTGCGATCCGCGGTGGAGTGCACCGCCACGGTCCGGATGCCGAGGCTGTGGCATGCACGCAGGATGCGCAACGCGATTTCGCCGCGGTTGGCGATAACGACCTTTTCGAGCTTCTGCATAGTCGTCGGGCCGGGTTAGGCGATCACGAACATCGGCTGGTCGAATTCCACCGGCTGGCCGTTGTCGAGCAGGATGGCCTGCACGGTGCCGCCGACATCGGCCTCGATCTGGTTGAACATCTTCATGGCTTCGATGATGCCCAGCGTCTCGCCGGCCTTCACCTGCTGCCCCACCTTCACGAAGGCGGGGGCGCCCGGGCTGGCCGAGGCGTAGAAAGTGCCCACCATCGGCGCTTTCACCACGTGGCCCGCCGGCAAATTGCTGGCGGCCTCGGCCGGTGCCGCGGCAGCGGCCGGCGCGGCGGGCGCTGCCGCGGGAGCGGCGTGCACCACGGCGGGCGGGGCGGCGACGGTGATGCCACCCTTGGGGACGCGCGACAGACGAACGACTTCCTCGCCTTCTTTGATTTCCAGTTCGGCGAGGTTGGATTCCTCGAGCAGGTCGATCAGTTTTTTGATCTTGCGCAGATCCATAAGGCTTGCCTTCTCAGGTCTCAGGGCCGCAGCTTGGCGGCCGGAAAGTGAAAGAAATCCGTATTGCGGCCTAACGGGCCGACTTCGGTTCAAGTTTGGTCAAGGCGGCATCCAAAGCCAGGCGATAACTGGCGCTGCCAAAACCGCAGATCACGCCGACCGCCAGGTCGGACAGGTAGGAGTGGCGCCGGAACGGCTCCCGCGCATGCACATTGCTCATGTGCAGTTCGATAAACGGAATGCCCACCGCCGCCAGCGCATCGCGCAAGGCGACACTGGTGTGGGTGAAGGCGCCGGGATTGATCAGGATGTAGGCCACCTGCTCGTCCCGCGCCTGATGAATCCGTCCGATCAGCTCGTGCTCGGCATTGGATTGATACCAGGCCAGCTCATGCCCCGCCGCTTGGGCGCGCTGGGCCAGCAGGTTGTTGATATCGGCCAGCGTCTCGCGGCCGTAGATATCCGGTTCGCGTACGCCGAGCAGATTGAGGTTGGGTCCGTGCAGGACCAGCAGCTTCGCCATTGTTGGCTCCAGGCCGCCCCCGGGCGCCTCGGAATGCGCGCAGTGTGATGGCTGCCTGGGATATTGTCTAGTTCGGCGCAGTTCGGCGATGTTTGACGGAGAACGGCGGCGTTAAACGTGCGTAAACGTATGGCGCCGTAAACCGCGTCAGGGCGCGGTTGTGGGGGAAAGCCAACGGCTCAGCTGATGGGCATCGAGCGGGCCGCGCTGGATGGCTAGAATCCTGCCGTTTTCGTCCAGCAACACGCTGAAAGGCAACACTTCGTCCCTGTCGCCGAACTGGAGCGAGGTGCTCGGCCAGGGCAGCTGACCCATCAGAATTGGGTAGGCGACCGGATGCGCGGCCAGGAAAGCTTGCACGTTCGAGGACTCATCCATCGCAATTCCCAGCACGATTCCACCCTGATCGGCGAAGTTATGCTGCGCGGCGTTCAATGCCGGCATCTCCGTCAGGCAAGGCACGCACCAGCTTGCCCAAAAATTGATCAGCACGCGCTTGCCGTGGAAATCGGACAGGCGATGCACCTTGCCCTCGGCGTCCGTTAGGGCCAGATCTGGACGAAGATCGCCGACGTTCGCGACGTGAACCCCGGCCGGAGCGCGCGGCAACTGGCTTTCGTATTGCAGCCAGCCGCCCGCGATGGCCGCCAGCAAGGCCAAGCCAAGAATGATCACATTGGCACGGCTCAACATGCCGCGGAGCCTTGGATCATTGGGCCGCCTCCGTTAACGCGTGCTCGACCAAGGTAAAGGTAAGCACCGTTGGCAGCTGCCGTCCTGCCCCGCCGTCCTTCGGGAACACGACATACAAAGGTACGCCGGGGGAGTGATATTCCTGCAGGAATGCCGAGATGGCCGGATCCTCGTTGGTCCAATCGCCTTTCATGTAGACGGCGCCGGTACGCTTGATGAGTGCGCGGAAATCGTCCCCGTCGAGCACGGTGTGTTCGTTCGCTTTGCAGGTCACGCACCAGTCGGCGGTCATGTCCACGAATACGGGTGTACCGGCCTTGCGCAATTGGGCCAACCTTTCGGGCGAATAGGCCACCACCCCATCGGTGGCGGCGGACGCCTGCGCAGCGGCCGGCAGCGTCGCGAGGTAATACAACGGCGCCAGCGTGAACAGCGCGAGCAACCCAACCAGCACGCGACTGAGTACGCCGCGCGCACGGCTGCGCTCGAACCACCACAACGTCATCGACAGCAACACCGCGGCCACCAGCAACAAACCCACGGCATCGGCGCCGCGTTGATGCGCCAACACCCACGCCAGCCACGCGGCGGTGAGATACATCGGAAACGCCAGCACTTCCTTCAGCGTTTCCATCCAGCGGCCGGGCCTCGGCAACCAGCGCGAGAGCGCAGGCACAAATCCCACCGCGAGAAACGGCAGCGCCAGACCCACGCCCAATGCAAGGAAAACGCACATCGCGGTGAACATCGGCGCCACCAGCGCATACGCCAACGCCGAGCCCATGAAAGGTGCCGTGCAAGGACTGGCCACCACCACCGCCAACACGCCTGTAAAGAAATCGCCGGCGGGACCGGAGCGACTCGCCAGCGAACTGCCGGTATTGCCCAGCGATGCGCCGAACTGCACGACACCGGACATCGACAGCGCCACGGCAAGCATGACCAGTGCGAGTATCGCGACGACCAATGGATTTTGCAGATGCGCGCCCCATGCCGTTTTCAACGCAACGATCACCGCACCGAGCACGACAAAACTCACCAGCACGCCCGACGTGTACATCAGCGCATGCATGCGTCGGCGCTCTGGGCTGTCTGCGCTCTCGATCAACCCGATCGCTTTGATCGAAAGGACCGGCAACACGCATGGCATCAGGTTCAACACCAGTCCGCCACCCAAGGCGAGCAGCAGCGCGTACAAGAAGCTCACATGGAACGAGCTGTCTTGCTTCGCATCGGCCGGCGGCATTTGCGGTGCGGGATTCGGCGCGGCTTCGATCGTGGTGGCACTGCCTCCCGACAAATCGATACGCGCTTGACGCGTCATCAGCGGATAACACAAGCCGCCGTCCTGGCAACCCTGGAAACTGGCGATCAACGCGAGCGATGGGGTGCCGCTGGTGTCGCCGTTGATGGCGACCGGCACGGTCACTTCGTCGAAGTACACCGTCGTATTGCCGAAGTGCGCATCGCTGTGCGTCGTGCCTGCGGGCCAGGTGGGCGACAGCGACAGCTTCGGTGCGTCCTTCAGCGAGAGCTGAGTCTGATCGCGATACAGGTAATAACCCTTGGGCATCGTCCAGCGCAGCAACAAATGATGCGCGTCCTGTGCGATGGCATCGAAACGGAAGGCTTGTTCCGCAGGCAGCGGTGCATGGTTGTTGGCCAGCGATGACGGCGGCGAATCGAGCAATGCGCTGAGCTTATTCGTCGGCGTTGCACCGGCTGCGGGTATCGGCAGATTCAACTGCTCGGTATGCGGCGGATAGCAAATCTTCGGATCGGTCTCGTGGCAACCTTGATAGCGCACGCTCAACGCGAGTGTCGTCGTGCCTGGCGCGACGGTATACGGAATCGTCGCATCGATGCTGTGGTGATACGTCTCCACCGGGCCCAGGTAAGGATCGTCGTGCTTCTCGCCGTCAGGCAGCTGCGCCTGGCCCAGCGTGACGCCGTTGCCGCCTTTGAAGGCCATGCGTCCGCGATAAAGGTAGTAGTCCTGCGCGATGGTCCAGTGCAGCTTCACCACGCCGGGTGTGCCGGCGTCGGCGGTGAGTTTGTACGCCTCGGTCACTGGCAGCAGGTTGTCGGTGTCCTGCGCGAACGCCGACGCGCCAAACACCACGGTAAGCAGGGTGAGGAGATAAGCGGCCACGCGGCCGTAACGAAGCGAACGCATTCCAACTCCAATCAAGATCGCGCTGGGCGCGAAAGGGGATTATGGACCAGCCGGCAGCGAATACCGGAACTCATGCGTCTTCGACCGCGCACGCCACGGCAGGTGCCCTGGATCGCGGCTTCAGCATGCCCGTGGTCAGCGCCACGCCGAGCAGGATCACCGCGCAGCCGCCGCCCATCGCCAGCGTCACGGTTTCGCCCAGGAACATCGCGCCCCACGCCACGCCAAACACCGGGATCAGATAGAGCACCGCCATCGAGCGCGTCGAGCCGATGCGCGCCAGCAACCGATAGAACAGTACGTAGGCGAGCGACGTACACGCCGCCGCCAACCCGAACATCGCGACCCAGGCCTGCACCGAAGGCGACTTCGCCGGCCACAGCCATACCGTGAAAGGCAGCAGCATGAACGCCGCCGCGACCTGACTGCCGATGGCGACCGTGAGCGGGGTGACCGTCTGCACGCGCCGATGGCTGTAATGCGCGCCGAAGGTGTAGCAAATATTCGCGCCGACACAGGCCGCCATCGCCCAACCCGCCGACGCGCCGCCGTGCCCGAAACCCATGGTGCCGCCGATCAGCCACACCACGCCCGTCATGCCGATCACCAATCCGCTGGCGCGCGTCGCATCCAGCTTCTCGCCCAGCCACATCCATCCCGATGCGGCGACCAGCAAGGGCGCGATCGCATCGAAGATCGCCGACAAGCCGGACGGCAAACTTTGCGCCGCATACGAAAACAACACGAACGGCAGTGCCGAGTTCGCCAGGCCGATCAAGGTGATCGATGCCCAATTCGCACGAAGTTCCGCAAGACGCTCGCGCGACATCAACAGCGGCAGCGAGCAGATCGTCGCGCCGATGGCACGCATGCCCGCCAGCGCCATGCTGCCGAATTGCGCAGCGCCCATGCGCATAAACAGGAACGAGGCACCCCACAGGGCTCCAAGTAGCAACAACGCGGCGATGTCGGACTTTTTCATGGGAGGTAACTCAACAGTGTCGTGCATGGAACCTAAATCGGCGGAGTGCTCAAACCTGTCAGCAATGTTCGGCGCTCAGGTGCGATTGCCCGTGCCGAACAACACCTGCCGTTCCTCCTCCGATAGGGCATGTTTAGGGGCATACACGTTCTCGACATCCTTATAGGTGCGCAGCGTGGCGGGTCGGGTTGCCATACCGTCGAACCAGCGCTTCACGTTCGCAAACGTATCTAGACGCTGTCCATGTGCTTCGTGCGGAACGATCCACGGGTAACAGGCGATATCGGCAATCGAGAATTCGCCGGCGATAAACGTGCGGTCGGCCAGCCGGCGGTCGAGCACGCCGTAAAGACGTGCGGTCTCGCGCGTGTAGCGATCGATCGCGTAAGGCACTTTTTCCGGCGCGTAGACATTGAAGTGCCCGATCTGCCCGGCCATGGGCCCCAGGCCGGCCATCTGCCAGAACAGCCACTGCAGAACTTCGGCGCGGCCGTGAACGTCTTTGGGAATGAAGCGCCCGATCTTTTCGGCGAGGTAAAGCAGGATCGCGCCGGATTCGAACAACTTCACCGGCTCGCCGCCGCCCATCGGATCGCGGTCGACGATCGCCGGGATCTTGTTGTTCGGCGAAATGGCCAGATAGGCCGGATCAAATTGCTCGCCCTTGCTGAGACTGATCGGCATAACCCGATACGGCAGCTGCGCTTCCTCCAGGAAGAGCTTGGCCTTCAAACCGTTTGGAGTGGCGGCGAAATAGAGATCGATCATGACGAGGGACTCCGGTGGCGTTGTGGCCATCCTAGGTGGCCGGCTGGACTTGCAAAAGGACCACATTAAGACAAATCTACAGGTCCAGTTGGATCGGAGCTCCGACGTGGATCACCCCTTTGAATTTCCGCTGGCCTTGCCCGAGCGTGGCTCCCGGCAGCGACTTGCCGCTCTGCACGGCCAGCTGCGCGCCGCCATTCTCGATGAGCGCCTGAAACCGGGTCTTCGCTTGCCGGCGACGCGCGCGCTGGCCGATGCGTTGAAGGTGTCGCGCAATACCGTGGTCGCCGCGTACGACCTTTTGCTGAGCGAGGGCTATATCGAAGCGCGGCGAGGTGCCGGCAACTTCGTCGCCAACCTGGCCCTGCGCAAAGACCCGCATCACGCCAAGGCCGCCACGTCGCCGTCCGATAAACGGTTGGCCGCTTATTGGCGAAATCTTGCGGGCATGCCGGCTCCGATGCCCGGCCGTTTTGCGTACGACTTTCGCCTTGGCATTCCCGATAGCCGAGCGTTTCCCTACGACATCTGGCGGCGTCTGTCCGCGCGCGCGTTGCGGCAATTATCCAAAGCCGCGCCGCTCTACGACCTTGCGCAAGGACGACCTGCGCTGCGCGAAGCCATCGCTCAACATATTTCGTTTGCGCGTGCCGTGTCCTGCGAACCGGACGACGTGATCGTCACCAGCGGTGCGCAGCAAGCTTTCGATTTGTTGGCCCGCGTTCTGGTGACGCCGGGGCACACTGTGGTGGCGGTGGAAGATCCAGGCTATCGACCGCTGCGCGCCGTTTTTCTTGCGGCAGGTGCGCGCGTTGTCGGTGTACCCGTGGATGAAGAAGGGTTGATCGTCGAGCAATTGCCGCTCGACGCCAACGTGATCTACGTAACGCCGTCGCACCAGTTTCCGCTAGGCGTCGTCATGTCGCCGCGCCGGCGGATCGCCTTGCTGGCATTTGCGCGTGCACGCGGCGCGTTGGTGATCGAGGACGATTACGACAGCGAGTTTCGTTACAGCGGACGTCCGTTGGATGCACTGCAAACGCTCGATCGCAACGATACGGTCTGCTACGTCGGCACGTTTTCCAAATGCTTGTTTCCAACGTTGCGACTCGGCTATGCCGTGGTGCCGTCGTGGTTGCGCACGGCGTTCGTCAATGCCAAGCATCAAACCGATTGGCACGGCGACGTGCTGGCGCAAGACACGCTCGCGGCGTTTATCGCCGAAGGCCATCTGGTGCGTCATGTGCGGCACATGCGAAAAGTGTATGCGGAGCGGCGCGATGCCTTGCTCGATGCTTTAGAGCAGCACAGTTGCGATCGCCTGCAGGTATGGCCAACGGATGCGGGGCTGCATTTGGCGGCGAAGCTGCAAGCGGGCGTCGACGCGCAAACCCTCGCCGTGCGTGCTGCCGACGAGGGCATTCGTTTGGAGGCTTTGAGCGCTTACGTGCTGGATGTTTCTGCCGTCCAAGCCGTGGGTTTCGGTCTGGGCATGATCGAAACGGGAGCCATCGACGAGGCCGTGCGCAAGCTGGCGACGCTCATGGGGTGATCGTGCCGACCGTGCTCGAATTCCCACTGCCATCAGCGATGCAGTCGGTGCAATGCATGCGCTGGGACGAGTGCGAGGCGAACATGAGGACGGGCGGTCGCCACGGCGTGTCGCGATCATTTGGCATGGCACACGCGGTGGCAAACCGCCCCGGTCTTCTATTTTCGAATAGCTTGAGAGTGTGCGCGCACGGGGCGTACGGCGATGGCCGACGCGTTACTTTTCTCAAAGGCTCCAGCACGAGCTGACATGCCTGCGCGCGGTGGCACTGAAAGCCCGAGCCGGAGACCTGTATCAAGCGTACGAATTTTTATCCAATTGACTCAGCCGGAGATGGGTCCATAACTGATTTCCCGTACGAGTCGGGAGCTATACGGGCACCAAAAGCCGTCATTCAAGAACCCGCCATCCGGGACACCGACGAGCTCCAAGTGTTCCTCGACCTGGAACGCTGTGGCATCGCACTGTTCGGTGGCGTTGCTGAACAGTGAAATGGTCGTTGGGTCAAGGTGGAAGGGATATTCTTCATTGTAAGGAACGCGACCGCGCACCACTTTGCCCATGACATGAAAATCCCTGCCGATGTAATTGTTTTCGATGATGGCGCTGATTTGATTGGCGAGCGAGGGGTTGTCGACCGCAATGACGAATTCGTGCGGTGCGAAGGTCGTCGCATCACTGCCGCCTGAGTTGGGGCTGTTGGGGGTCACGAACGAAAAGTAGCGCGTCTGCGCATAAGCGGCCGTGGAAAAGCTTGCCGCAACAATGGCGATTACAGATGCCTTGCGGATGATTTGTTTCGTATCCATGAGTTTTGCTCCGTTGTAGGGGTGTCGCATTGGGGAATGCCTCGCTTCGCAAGTCTTGCGAGGCGATTCCACCCTAGGAGGCGGCGCTTGTTTGTCGTGTGACGAGAATCACCTTTCCCTGTAGGGCAGGTTTTTCAATCGAGCAAATGGATCGACGCGTCTTTTGCGTGCGGCGTATTCGCGCTGTCAGGTGGTGCGCACCCAATCCAGATAGGCGATGTGTCCGCGCTCCACCGGCACTGCAATCAACTCGGGCAACTCGTACGGATGCAGCGCCAATACGCGTTCCTTCAAGGCTTCGAAACGCGCTGCCGTGGTTTTGATCAGCAGGAGTTCTTCTGTGTCGGTGGTGACTTCGCCTTTCCAGCGATACGTCGATTGAATGCCGGGGATGCGGTTCACGCAGGCCGCCAGCGATTCGTTGACCAATGCCTCGGCCAGATGCTGCGCACTGGCGACGTTGGGACATGTGCAATAGCAGAGCAGAACGTGGTCGGAAGCGGACATAAAAAGCCTCGTCGCGGCACTCAGGTGGAAGATGCGTTGCGCGCCATCAAACCGTAATTGCCGAATTTTTCCAGCACATCGACCACTTCCTTGTCGCTCAACATCGCCGGCTTGCCGATTTGCAGCGCCAGCGTGTATTGCCTTCCGAGCGTTTCCACTTCGATCGCGCGCCACATCGCTTGCTCCATGTTGGCGCCGACGGCGATCATGCCGTGGTTGGCCATCAGGCAGGCGAGCCGTCCTTCCAGCGCCCGTACCACGGCATCGGAGAGTTCTTGCGTGCCGTAGGTGTAGTAGTCCGAGCATCGAATCGAATCGCCGCCGCCGACCGCGATCATGTAATGCGCGGCGGGGATATCCATGCGGCACATCGCCAACGCGGTGCTGTACGGAGGATGCGCGTGTACGATTGCGCCGACATCCGAACGTGCCGCATAAATGTCGCGATGAAACCGCCATTCGCTCGACGGACGACGCGGATGGTCGTATCGGCCCTCCATATCCACCAGGACGACATCGTCCGGGGTGACCTCGCCGTAGGGCATGCCGCTCGGGGTGATCAGGAATCCGTGCCCGAACCGGATGCTCAGGTTGCCGGAGGTGCCCTGACTCAAGCCGGACGGGGTCAATATCAAACCGTTGGCGACGATTTCCTCGCGAAGCGAGCGCTCGTTACTCACTGCCGATAGCCTTTTAGGGGTGCGCAATACGCAATCGTTGATGTTTCGGGTCCTGGTGTCGATAGGGTGCCCTCGTTCTGGCCCGGTGCCGGCCACGACAAAAAGCAGATCGGACCCTTGAAAGCCGCTGGCGAACCCTTATTGAACCCTCCAGAGTTCGACCGGCCCTGTACCCAGGGTTTTTTTGGAGGCTAAAATTGGCACTCGTGTTTCCTGAGTGCTAACAGGCGCCTCCCAGAGGCCGGCCTCGGGGTCGCCCAACATTTTCTCTAACCTCAAGCCATAGCTGGAGTTTTCTCATGAGCAAACTGCGTCCGCTGCACGATCGCGTCATCGTCAAGCGCCTGGAAGAGGAGCGTGTCTCCGCCGGTGGCATCGTCATCCCCGATAGCGCAACCGAAAAGCAGACCCGCGGCAAGGTCATCGCTGCCGGTGAAGGCCGCATCCTGGAAGACGGCAAGGTTCGCCCGATGTCGGTCAAGGCCGGCGAAGTGGTGCTGTTCGGCAAATATGCCGGCCAGGAAATCAAGATCGACGGCGAAGAGCTGGTCTTCCTGAAGGAAGACGACATCGTGGCTGTGATCGAAGGTTGATGCCTCCGCGACGGGCGCGAAAACCAAACGCGCACCCAGTCGCCGCCGGCTCCTTCCGCAGTTTTCTCGCAAAATTTTCCGCATTTAATTTAAATTTTTGAGGCAAAAATTTATGGCCGCTAAAGAAGTCCGCTTCGGCGAAGACAGCCGCGCTCGCATTCTCAAGGGCGTGAACACGCTCGCGAACGCCGTCAAAGTCACCTTAGGTCCCAAGGGCCGCAACGTCGTGCTCCAGAAGAGCTTCGGCGCCCCGACCGTCACCAAGGACGGCGTGTCCGTCGCCAAGGAAATCGAGCTGGCCGACGCCTACGAAAACATGGGCGCCCAGATCGTCAAGGAAGCCGCTTCCAAGACGTCCGACAACGCCGGCGACGGCACCACCACCGCCACCGTGCTGGCCCAGGCGTTCGTGCGCGAAGGCCTGAAGGCCGTTGCCGCCGGCATGAACCCGATGGACCTCAAGCGCGGCATCGACAAGGCCGTCGTGGCCGCCGTGGAAGAGCTGAAGAAGCTCTCCAAGCCCACCGCTGACGACAAGGCCATCGCCCAGGTCGGCACCATCTCCGCCAACTCCGACGTCGCCGTCGGCGACATCATCGCCACCGCGATGAAGAAGGTCGGCAAGGAAGGCGTGATCACGGTCGAAGAAGGTTCGGGCCTCGAAAACGAACTCGACGTCGTGGAAGGCATGCAGTTCGACCGCGGCTACCTCTCGCCGTACTTCATCAACAACCAGCAGAGCCAGCAGGTCGAGCTGGACGACCCCTTCATCCTGCTGCACGACAAGAAGATCTCCAACGTGCGCGAAATGTTGCCGATCCTCGAAGGCGTCGCCAAGGCCGGCAAGCCGCTGCTGATCGTCGCCGAGGAAGTGGAAGGCGAAGCGCTGGCCACGCTCGTGGTCAACACCATCCGTGGCATCGTGAAGGTGGCCGCCGTGAAGGCGCCGGGCTTCGGCGATCGTCGCAAGGCGATGCTGGAAGACATGGCCATCCTCACCAACGGCCAGGTCATCTCCGAAGAAGTGGGCCTGCAGCTTGAAAAGGCCACCATCCAGGATCTGGGCCGCGCCAAGAAGGTCGTGGTGACCAAGGAAAACACCACCATCATCGACGGTGCCGGCGAAGCGGCGAAGATCCAGTCGCGCATCGGCCAGATCAAGGCGCAGATCGAAGAGACCTCCTCCGATTACGACCGCGAGAAGCTGCAGGAACGCGTGGCCAAGCTGGCCGGCGGTGTTGCGGTGATCAAGGTCGGTGCCGCGACCGAAGTCGAAATGAAGGAAAAGAAGGCACGCGTGGAAGACGCGCTGCACGCCACCCGCGCCGCGGTTGAAGAAGGCGTGGTGCCGGGCGGTGGCGTTGCGCTGATCCGCACGCTGACGGCCATCGAAGGTATCAAGGGCGACAACGAAGACCAGAACCACGGCATCGCCATCACCCGCCGTGCGCTCGAAGCACCGCTGCGCGAAATCGTGTTCAACGCCGGCGCCGAGCCGTCCGTGATCGTCAATCAGGTCAAGGAAGGCAAGGGCAACTACGGTTACAACGCCGCCACCGGCGAGTTCGGCGACATGATCGAATTCGGCATCCTGGATCCGACCAAGGTCACGCGTTCGGCTCTGCAGTACGCCTCCTCCGTGGCCGGCCTGCTCATCACCACCGAAGCGATGGTGGCGGAGCTGCCGAAGAAGGAAGAGCACAACCATGGCGCCCCCGGCGGCGGCATGGGCGGTATGGGCGGTATGGACTTCTAAGTCCTGCGTTCATCGCGATGTGTTTGAAGAAGGCCCCGCGCAAGCGGGGCCTTTTTTTCTTTCCGATTCCCCAAATCCGATGCGGCAAAAAGTGCGGCGCCCGCCCGCTTTTTTCTGGCAGAGGACGCGTTGAATGTTCGCTCCTCCAAGCCTATCGTGGGCATGGAGCACCCGGGACCGGCTGGTCGTCCAGCCTCCTATCGTGGTGAACGCAATGGGTCTTTCAGGGGATTTTTATGAAGAAGCTCATGGCGGTGATTGCGGTCGGTTGTCTGCTGCAGCTGGCGGGCGGGCAAGCCGCGGCAAAGAAGCCGTCGAAACCGGTCTATGCGGTCAATCCGGATGTCGTCGCCACGTTCAAACCCGGCGTGACAACCATGGCTCAGGTGGAGGCCGTGCTGGGAAATCCGGTCAAAACCGCGCGCGTTGCCAACGGTGATAGCCTGATTCTATACGCCAAGAGGAAGATCGAGGATGTGGACGGCTCGGTCCCGGAAACGGGATCGGCGTTGCCCAAACGGCATCGTGTTCAGTATTCGACCGTGCTTTCGTTCGATCCACAGGGGCGTTTCATGACCTCATTGAACCGCGTGGACGATCTTGGCGATTCGTCGCCCAGCGCGCTGGGGCACTTCGATGCCGGGGATGTTCTGACCAATGCCGACGGCATGCCCTGAGAATTATCGCTAAGGAACACGCGCTCACGCCGATCCACGGATCGGCGTTTTGTTTTGCGGTATCAGCGATGCGCGCCCATGGCTTCCGATGCCTGCGTGCCTGCATCCTCGTTGTCCTGCTTGGCGACAGCCGTGTTGGAAGGCAGCAGGCTTGCAGGTAGCAGTTTGTCGAGTTTGCCCTTCATGCGCAGCACCGCCACGCTCGCCATGTCTTTGTCGAACGTTTGCTGTTGCGCATTGACGGGGGGCGGTTGCGCCCCGGGCGCGTGCGTGAGGTCGGCCAGCGAGGGCGCGAGCACCTGGGTCAGCGCAAAGTACGCATCGTCATGAATGCCGGCGCGTTCCAGCAGCAGTCCCGGCAGCATCCAGGACGCCATGTCCACGCGCTGGGCTGCGCCAGGATTGCGCGGGTCGATCAGCAACCACGTACCCGCTTGCGCAAGCATGTCCTGCCCGTTTGCAAAACCCGTTGCGTGATACGTGTCGGTAAGGCCGGGCAGATGATCGCCGTAGAACAGCAGCAGGGTCGGGCGGCTTCGCTTGGCGAGCAAGGCGGCCAGACGTCCTAATTGTTCGTCCGCATGTTGCATGTGGTAGAGATAATTCTGTACCTCGACCTTGTCTTTCGCGGGAACGGTATCGGGCACCGCAATGGCGTTGCGCGCCGCCGCGTCTTTCGGCTCCACATCGTAAGGGCCGTGCGCTTCCAGGCTGATCGCGAAGAGGAATTGCGGCGGGCCGGAATCCTTGAGCTGCGCCATGATCTCGTCGGTCATCGCGCTGTCGGCCATGTATTTGCCGTCCATCGCCGCATTCTTCGGGAAGCTCGACTGCGATACGAAGCGATCGAAGCCCAGTACCTTGAACGCCGTGTTGCGATTCCAGAACGTGGGATCGTTGCCGTGAACAGCAACGGTTTCGTACCCGTGCGCGCGCAAGGTGCGCACCATGCTCGGGACGACCTTGTCGTGCATCTGCAGATAGGGGAACTGCATGTTGCTGAAGTAACGCAGCGACAGGCCGGTAAGTACTTCGAACTCGGTGCGGATCGTGCCGCCGCCATACGTAGGTACGTGCAGCGGCCCGCTCATGCCCTCTTCGGCCAGACGCGTGAGGTTGGGCGTGAGATTGGCGTGCTCAAACCCGCGCACGATGCTCGGATCGAAAAACGATTCGCTCTGCACCACGACAATGTCGGGCATGGCGCTGTCTTGATCTATCGGCGCCTGCATGCGTGCGCGCACTTCGTTGCCGGTGGTTTGCAGAAGATTGTTCACGTCCGCCGGGTCGATTTTCTGCTTGGTGCGCCGATCTTGCAGATGGAACATCACCAGCGAACTCACCAAACCCGAGTGGGTGGTGGTGGCCGCCGCCGACCACGGCTCCAGCCAGAGCTTTTTGCCGTTATACAGATTGCGCCAGCCGGGCATGCCCAGCAGCAGCGTTGCAAAGGTTCCGGCGAGCAGCGCGCCCGCAACGACACGCTTGCCGCGTGTGCGCCGCGCGAACAGCGGCGGTTCGTAGCGACACATCGCCACGATCACGGCCACGCCGGCCAAGAGCGCGAGGTAGGGCCAGGGACTGTGCGGAAGATAGCCACCGAGCACATGCAGGCCGCCCTTCTGCAATTGATCCACCATGCGGAAGTCGGCCGGCAACAAGGGTGTGCCGAGGTTGGCAACCTTCAGGGCGTTGACGCCATACATCACGGCCTGAAACAGATACGCCAGGCCGAACGAGAGCAGGGCGCGACGGGTCACCACCAGTAGCAGGAACGCCAGCATCAAGCCGGGCATCGCATTGGCCAGGGGAAAGGCGGGCTGCTCGATCAGCTGGGACGCCGCCACCGCGTCGTGTCCGTCCAGCAAACCCGTAAGCAGGATGAACGCGACCGTCATCGCGAGCACCAGCGCGATGCGCGCCGCGAGGGAATGCTTGGAGAGCATGGCGGACGACGAAGGGACCATACAGCCCGTAACCCGTTTTCTTCAGGAGATACGGACTGTAACGTGATTGACATGAATCGGTTGTCAGGCGACTGGCCGGCCTCGGGACGGGTTCACGCCGCCTTGCTCCGAACTTACGGAGATTTCGCAAAAACGGAGGGCCGCCATCGCGCGATGGCGGCCCTCCGCGTTCTGTAACAAGAACTTGCGCGGCAAAGCCTCAGTGCTGGGTATTGCTGAACCGCAATAAACGCAGATACGGCTTAACGGTACGCCAACCTTCCGGAAACAGCTTGCGGGCGTCGTCGTCGGACAGCGAAGGGGCGATGATTACCTCCTCGCCTGGGCGCCAATCCACCGGCGTGGTGAGCTTGCGTCCATCGGTGAGTTGCAGCGAATCGAGCACGCGCAGAATTTCGTCCACGTTGCGACCGGCGCTCGGCGGATAGGTGAGGGTGAGGCGTACTTTTTTCTGTGGGTCGATGATGAAAACCGACCGCACGGTCACCTTGGGATCCGCCTTGGGATGGAACATGCCATAGAGTTTGGCCACCGTGAGATCCGGGTCGGCGAGAATCGGATAGTTCACCGTTGCGCCGCCCACTTCTTCGACATCCTTGATCCACGCTTTGTGATCGCTTACCGGATCGACCGACAGGCCGAGCAGGCGCGCGTTGCGTTTGTCGAACTCCGCCTTGCGCCGGGCGAACGCGCCAAGCTCGGTCGTGCAGACCGGCGTGAAATCCTTGGGATGAGAGAAAAACACCAGCCAATGGTCGCCGATGTAATCGTGCAACTGGATCGGGCCATCGGTGGAATCGAGTGTGAAGTCGGGGGCGATTTCGCCCAGTTGCAGGCTCATAGCAGTCTCCGTCAGCAGTGGAAACGGTCAAGCCGCATCGGCTAGACGCCGAGGGCCGACGATGGCGTGATTCGATGGATTCACGAGCAGTTCGCCGTACCAATGCGCGGCCTCGGCCTGCGCAGCGACCTCACCCACAATCAGCATGGCAGGTGCGCAAATCGCATGACGCATGGCCAGCGTCGCCAATTCGCCAAGCCTGCCGGCAAGCGTGCGTTGTTGCGGCAGCGAGCCGTTTTCGATTAGCACGAACGGGGTGTCGGCGCTGCGACCATGTGCGATCAATTGCTGCGTGAGTTCTTCCAGCTGACTTACGCCCATGTAGATCGCCAGCGTTTGCTGCTCGCGTGCCAAATCTTTCCAATCCAAACCGTCGACGGACGATTGGCAGTGTGCGGTAACCAATTGCAGCGAGTGCGCGCGATCGCGATGCGTAAGCGGCACGCCGGTATACGCGGCGCATGCGAGCGCGGCGGTGATGCCAGGCACCACTTCATAAGCGATATCGTGCGCGCGCAGAAATTCCAACTCTTCGCCACCACGACCGAATACGAACGGATCGCCACCTTTGAGTCGCACCACGCGTCGTCCTGCCTTGGCGTGCTCAAGCAGCAGTGCGTGGATCGACGGCTGCGGCGTATGCGTGCCGCCGCCGCGTTTTCCCACGGCTATACGCGTCGCGTCTCGACGTGCCAGATCGAGAATCTCCTCGCTGATCAGCGCATCGTGAAGGATCACATCGGCTTCGTTCAGCGCGCGCAACGCGCGCAGCGTAAGCAAGCCAGGGTCGCCGGGACCCGCGCCCACGAGTACGACCGAACCCTGCTGCGTGGGTTCCCGGCGATCGTTCAGAGCGGCGACGAGCTGCTGCTCGGCACGAACGGGTTGCGAGGCGCGCAACGATGCGAGCACGACATCGTCGTGCAGCCAATCGTAAAAGCGGCGACGTACCGTCAGATCCGCATACCGCGCGCGAATACGCGAGCGATAACGCTGTGCGAGTTGCAGCAACGATCCGAATGCCGGATCCAGCAAGCTCTCGATCCGCTCGCGCAAGCGGCGCGCCAGCATCGGCGCGGCACCGCCGCTGGAGATGGCCACCAATAATGGCGATCGGTCGATCAAGGCCGGTACCTGAAAACTGGAAAGCGACGGATCGTCCACCACATTGACCCATCGCAGCCGTGCATGCCCCTCGGCGGCGATGCGCGCATTCAGCGGGCGCGAACGCGTCGCCGCAATCACCAGCCACACACCGTCGAGCCACTCGGATTGATAAGCGCCCGGAAGGTGCACGATGCGTCCTTGTTGCACCCACTCGCGCAACTGGGGGCCCAGCAGCGGCGCGCCGACGGTTACCGTGGCCCCGGCCTTGAGCAGCATGGCGGTCTTTCTTGCCGCCACATCGCCACCGCCCACCACCAGTACGGGGCGGCCGGCAAGATCGGCAAAGAGCGGGTAAAGCTGCATGAATCGGGCCCGGCGAAAGAGAGGGGTTATCTACGCTAACGCCGGCATTTTTTTGATGGAAATGGCCGCTGGGACCGAAGATATGCCGCTAAGGCATAGACACCGCAAAGACTTATAGATGTATAGACGTCCAAATAACGCTGTGTTAAGGTCCGACGACGACCGGTAATGGGCCGGTGTGTGGAGGTCGTGATGAAACGCCGTTCAGGGTGGTTCGTGAGCTGTATGTGCTTCGACTCGCATGAAGCACAACCCTGCGCGCGATTCATTTTGGAGCCCGTTTCATGACCCTTACGCAACTTCGCTACATCGTCGCCATTGCCGACGCCGGCCTGAACATCACCCTGGCGGCGGACAACGTCCACGCCACCCAATCGGGCATCAGCAAGCAGCTCAAGCAGCTCGAGGGAGAGCTGGGCTTTCAGGTCTTCACCCGTCGCGGCAAAAGCCTGGACACCATCACTCCCGCGGGCGGCCAGGTGCTGGAACGGGCACGCAGCATCCTGCATGAGGCCCGCAACATCCGTGCGCTGGCGGCCAATCTGCGCGAAGAGGCGCACGGCGAGCTGTCCGTCGCCACCACGCATACCCAGGCGCGTTTCGTTTTGCCGGAAGCCATTGCGCGGCTGAAGCAGCATTACCCCGATCTGGGCGTGCACATCCGCCCACAAGGCGAAGGTCGCATCATCAGTTTGTTCGAAAGCGGCGAGGTGGACCTGGTGATCGTCAGCACCAGCGGCCAGCCGCCCGAGGGCGGTATCGCCGTGCCGTTGTTCCGTTGGTATCGCCGCGCCGTGGTTCCGCTGGGTCATCCGCTGGCAAAGTTGAACCGCCCGCTGCGGGTCGAAGACTTGGCCGAGCATCCGCTGGTGAGTTACGAATCCTCGCTGCAGCCGGAGTCTTCGTTGCGGCGCGCGTTCGCCGCCGCCGGCCTCGCGCCGCGCATCGCCTGCACCTCGGCCGATGCGGATCTCATCAAAACTTACGTGCTCGCCGGCTTGGGCGTGGGCATCCTGGCGGAAATGGCCATCAGCCCGTCGGATTCGCGCGAGCTCGTCACGCTCGACATCGACAACTTGTTGCCCGTCTGCACGAGCTGGATGGTTTTGCGCCGCGATCATGTTCTGCGCAGCTATGTCGCGCAGTTGGCACGCCTGGTCGCTCCGCAGTTGGACGAGGCGGAGCTGCGCAGGGTGGTGGCGGGGCATGCCGAGCCACGCTGGCCGTCGCCGCCGCTGTGGAGCGAATTGCAATCGCGCTCCACACGTCGTGCCACACCGCGCGCCGCCTGATACAAATCGCAAGCCGATCGAGCTTTCGTACCCGCTTTACTCCGCCAGCGCTGGAGTAACGCCTTTCTGCAAGCAAATAAAGCCTGGTCTCCTCCTTCGACACACGTGAAGGAGGAGACCCTTGCATCAAATGAGTTCTTCTTCGCGCAACCAGTCGACGACGCGGGCGGCAGCGTCAACCACGGTGATGTCGCTCGTGTCGATGATGATCTCCGGCGACACCGGCGTTT
This sequence comes from Dyella sp., assembly GCA_035508595.1. Lineage (GTDB taxonomy): Bacteria > Pseudomonadota > Gammaproteobacteria > Xanthomonadales > Rhodanobacteraceae > Dyella_B. The sequence continues at coordinate 33,467 of DATJMR010000084.1, read as the reverse complement.
CGTACGGATCGTCGATGCCCGTAAAGCCCTTGATCTTGCCGGCGCGTGCAGCGGCATACAGGCCCTTGCGATCGCGCGCCTCGCACACTTCCAGCGGCGTGGAGACGTGAATTTCCACGAAGCGTCCGTGCGTCTGCACCAGCTGTCGCGCGTCTTTGCGTGCGTTGGCGTACGGTGCGATGGGTGCGCAGATAACGATGCCGCCGTGGCGCACCACTTCGCTGGCGACGAAACCGATGCGCGTGATGTTCGCGTCGCGGTCTTCACGAGAAAAGCCCAGTCCCTTGGAAAGATGGCGGCGTACTTCGTCGCCATCGAGCATGGAGACGGGCCGGCTGCTGGTTTCCAGCAACTTGGCCAACACCGCTTGCGCCAACGTGGATTTGCCGGAACCGGAAAGCCCCGTGAAAAACAGAGCGAAACCCTGGGGTGCTTTGGCAGGATGACGATCGCGCAAAATCTTCACGACATCCGGAAACGTGAACCACTCGGGGATCGCTTCGCCATCGTGCAACCGACGACGCAATTCGGTGCCTGAAATATCGCGAACTTCGTCGTGGGGTTCCACTTCCGTCTGCGGCACATACGCGTCGCGGTTGGCGGCATACACCATGGCCGGAAACGGAACGATGCCGATGCCGAGTTCCGCTTCATGCTCGGCCAGCAGATGCTGTGCGGCATACGGATCGTAAAACGGCTTGCCTTGCGAATCCTTGCCGGGGCCGGCGTGATCGCGCCCGACGATGAAGTGGCTCGCGCCATAGTTCTTGCGAATGATCGCGTGCCACAACGCTTCGCGTGGGCCGCCCATGCGCATGGCCAGCGGCAGCAGCGAAAGCGTTGCTTGATCGTGCGGATAGTGTTCGAGCAGCGCGCGATAGCAACGCACGCGCGTGTAGTGATCCACATCGCCTGGCTTTGTGCGTCCGACCGATGGCTGGATCAACAGCTTGGCGCCGACTCGTTCCGCTGCGCGCAACGTCAATTCGCGGTGCGCGCGATGCATCGGGTTGCGCGTCTGAAACGCCACGATGCGATGCCATCCGTGTTGATGAAACCAGTCGCGCAATTGGCGCGGGCTCTGGCGAATGGAAGCGAAGTCGTAATGGGCAGGCGGTTGAATACCTTGCACGCGCCCGCCCAGATAGACCGAGCCCGTGCGATCGAGCAACTCCGCCACACCCGGATGCGCGCGATCGGTGGTGCCGAACACGCCGAGCGCCTCGGCGATACGATCGGGAAAATAGACGTCTTCCACCGTCAGCACGGCAAGCGGCGTGCCTTGCGTATCGTTGAGGCTGATCTGCGCGTTTTCCGGGAGCTTTGCGGCGAAGGCTTCATCCACGTCCAATACGATCGGCATCGGCCACAACGTACCGTCGGCCAGGCGCATTTGTGCGACGACGCGGTCGTAATCGGTGCGCCCCAGGAATCCCTGCAAAGGCGAGAAGCCGCCGTTGAGCAGCAATTCGAGGTCGCACAGCTGACGTTGATTGAGCGTCCATTGCGGCAGCGATGCGCTGCGCTTCTTCAGCGCTTGCGCTTCGTCGGCGTCAAGATAGAGCTCGCGTAGCACGCCGCCGTGCGGCGCAACCAGCGCTTCGTGTTCGGCCAAGGCGAACTCGGCGGCGAGGGCTTTCATGGTGTGTCCTTTGTCGGGGCTATGTATGGTTTGTCGTGTTGCAGGCGTTGCTCATACGTCCAGGTGCAATCCGCATTCGCGTTTCAGGCCGAAAAAGCGGGTGTCCTCTTCGCGCATGCCGGGTTCCCAGCGGCGCGTGGTGTGCGTGTCGCCGATCGAGACGTAACCCTTGTCCCACAAGGGGTGATAGGGCAGGTTATGTCGACGCAGATAAAGACCGACATCGCGATCGGTCCAGTCGATGATCGGATGCACTTTCCAGCGTCCGTGACGACGATCCAAGGCCGGCGCCGCGGCGCGGCTCAACGATTGCTGACGCCGCAAGCCCGCGAACCAGGTGCCGGCACCGAGCTCGGTCAGCGCATGTTGCATGGGCTCGACCTTGGCTATCCGGTTGTAGTGGTCCAGGCCCTCGCGCCCTTGGTTCCATAGTTCCCCGTATCGCGCTTGCAACCACGCCGGCGATAAGTTGGGGCGCACGACTCGCAAGTTGAGTGAAAGACGTTCGGTGAGTTCGTCGATGAAGCGATAGGTTTCAGGGAACAGATAACCGGTGTCGATAACGATCACCGGAATGTTCGGCAGACATTGCGTAAGCAGATGCAGCGATACCGCCGACTGCGCGCCGAAGCTGGAAGACAGCACGTGCATGCCGGGCAGATGTTGCAGAGCCCATTCGATGCGCTCCTGCGCGGTAAGCGCGAGCAGCCACGCGTCGAGCTTGACGCGCGCGCGGGGATCGATTTCCGCTTGCTCAAGCGTGGGCAAGCTCATGCGAAAACCTCCACGTCGATAGGGTGACGCGCCGCCGCCAGCACCCCGCTGCGCACAAGGAAATCGCCGAATCGTTCGTCATCATGTCGTTCGACGGCGTAGCGCGCGAACAACGCGTCCAATTCCGCGAGGATTTCGGCTTCATCGATATTTTCGCGTACGACTCGATTGAGGCGTTGGCCGGCAAAATCGGCGCCCAGGCGCAAGTCATAGCGGCCGATGGCGCGACCGATCAGCGCGATTTCGCCTAGATATGGACGCGAGCAACCGTTCGGGCAGCCGGAGAGACGAAGCAGGATCGGTTCGTCCCGCAAGCCGTGGCGATCGAGCAATGCTTCGAGCCTGGGCAGTAGCTGCGGCAGGTAGCGTTCGCTCTCGGCCATGGCCAATCCGCATGTCGGCAAGGCGACGCAGGCCACCGCGTGACGACGAATACCGCTCAACCGGCGATAGCCGTCCAGCTTGTATTCGGTCACCAACGCGTCGATGCGATCGCGTTGCGTCGACGGCACATTGGCGATGATCAGGTTTTGATTGCAGGTCATCCTGAAATCGCCCTGATGCACCTGCGCGATCGCGCGTAGCCCGCTCAGATGAGGTTGGCCGGGACCATCGGCCAGGCGACCGGATTCGATTTGCAAGGTGAGGTGCCAGCGTCCGTCGTCGCCTTCGGTCCAGCCGTAACGGTCGCCGTTGTGATCGAAACGATAGGCGCGCGAAGGCTGCAGGCTGAAGCCTAGGCGGCGCTCCAGCTCCGCTTTGAATGCCGACAAGCCCATGCGATCGATGGTGTATTTGAGGCGCGCATGCTTGCGTTCCTTGCGATCGCCGTAATCGCGTTGCACCTCGATCACGCCCTCGGCGGTGCGTAGCAGCTGCTCAGGTTCGACAAAGCCAAGCACGCTGCCGAGGCGCGGATACGTGCTGGCATCGCCGTGGCTTGCGCCCATGCCACCGCCGACGGCGATATTGAAGCCGAGCAGTTCGCTGTTTTCGATGATCGCGATCAGGCCCAGGTCCTGCGCGAAGACGTCCACATCGTTGGTGGGTGGTACCGCCACGCCGATCTTGAATTTGCGTGGCAGATAGGTCGGACCGTAAAGCGGTTCGCTTTCTGGCTCCCCGCCGGCCACGCGCTTCTCGTCCAGCCAGATTTCGTGATAGGCGCGCGTCTTGGGTTTCAGATATTCCGACAAGCGTTCGGCCCAGCGATACGCCAGGCGGTGTGCCGGCGTGGCGACGGGATTCGCGCTTGCCACGACATTGCGATTCACGTCGCCGCATGCGGCAATGGTGCTGACCAGCGCTTCGTTCATCGCGGCGATGGAACGCTTGAGATCGCGTTTGAGAATGCCGTGCAGTTGAAAGGTTTGGCGCGTGGTAATTCGCAGCGTGTGATTGGCCCAGGTGCGCACGATGTGATCGAACGACAACCATTGTGCCGGGCTCAACACGCCGCCAGGCAATCTGGCGCGCACCATGAATTGGTACGCGGGCTCTAGCTTTTGCTTGCGGCGCTCTTCGCGCAGGTCGCGATCGTCCTGCTGGTAACTGCCGTGGAATTTCAGCAGTTTGTTGTCGTCCTCGCTGATGGCGCCGGTCACCGGATCGGCCAGGCTCTCTATCAAGGTGCCGCGCAGAAGGCGGCTGTCCGCCTTGATGCGTTCGAGATCGGAAAGGCCGTTGTCGCTCATGTTGCGCCTCAATACACGTCGCGGGCGTAACGGCCCTGCTGGATCAATTGGTTCAACCACGCCTCGGCATCTTCGGTCGAGCGGGCGCCGTGTTCGGCAACGATGGCCACCAATGCCTTGTGCACATCCTTGGCCATGCGATTGGCGTCGCCGCAGACATAAACGTGCGCACCCGCGTCGAGCCATTCGTAGAGACGTCGCCCTTGTTCAAGCAGGCCATGCTGGACGTAGCGTTTTTCGGCTTGATCGCGCGAGAACGCCAGATCGATGCGATGCAAGGATCCGTTTTTCAGCGCTTGCTGCCATTCGGTCTGATACAGGAAGTCGGAGTGGAAATGCGGGTTGCCGAAGACCAGCCAGTTGCGTCCGCCGGCGCCGCGTTCGGCGCGCTCCTGCACGAAGGCGCGGAACGGTGCGACACCGGTGCCGGCGCCGATCATCACGATATCGCGATCGTCGGCAGGTAGATGAAAGCGTTCATTGGCTTCGATAAACACTGGTGCCGATTCGCCTTCGGCATGTTGTGCAAGGTATCGGCTTGCGGTGCCCCAGCGCGCTTCGCCTTCGAACGTGTAATCGACGTGGCTCACAGTGAGATGAACTTCGTCACCGACCACCGATTGGCTGGATGCGATCGAGTAGAGGCGTGGCGCCAGGGGGCGCAACGCCGCGACCAGCGTTTCGGCGGTCCACTCGCCAGGATGCTTGCGCAACAGATCCAGCACTTGCCAGCGGGAGAACAACGCGGACAGTGCGTCGCGCGAGGCGGGCAACAGCAATTCTTGCAACGACGCATCGCCGCTGCGTTCGGCGTGAGCTGTAAAGAAGGGGCGAGTAAGCAAGGTGAGTTCGCGATGGTGGGCGAGCCAGGTTCGCAAGGAGTGTTCTTCCTCCGCCACGCGAACGGTTGCCTCGCCATCGAGGTGCAGCGTGTGCAACACCGCATCCACCAATGCCGGCGATTGCCTCGGCCACACACCAAGCGCATCGCCCGGTGCGTAACGAAGACCGGAGCCTTCGAGCGAGAACTCCAGATGACGCACATCGCGATCGCTGCCGCGACCGGTCATGCGCTGGTTCAGCAGCAGCGGCGCCTGGAACGGTTGGTCACGATGCCACGCCGGCGTCGTGCGCGCGGTGCGAAGCGTGGTGACCTTGGCGAGCGGCGCCGACGCTTTCAGTTGTTCGCGTGCCTGCTGTAGGGCCTGATCCAGCCACGGTTGCGAGACCGTTTCCAGATCGACATCGGCTTCGCCGGCGGCAAAGAGGCGCTGTGCGCCGAGCGTGGCAAGGCGATCGTCGAGCTGTCGACCGATGGCGCAAAAATTAGGATAACTGGAATCGCCCAAGCCAAGCACGCCGTAGCGCAACGCATCCAGCTTCGGCGCGCGGGCGCTCGCGAGAAATTCGACCAAAGCGCGCGAATCGTCGGGCGGATCGCCGTCGCCCTGCGTACTGATGACCACGTAAAGCAGGCGTTCCTGCTTCAACTCGCGGGTGGAATAGGCATCCGCACGCACCACGCGTACGGCCAACCCCGCGGCGGAGGCGCGGCGTCCAAGGTCTTCGGCCAAACGCTTGGCGTTGCCAGTTTGGCTGCCGTACACCACGGTCAGGCGTGCTTGAGCTTCGGGAGCTGCCGCAGGTTCGTTGGTTGCGTTTTTGCCGCCGGCCTGGCGTTGCGTCGCCAGGCCGGCGAGATAGCCGGACAGCCACTGCAAGGCCGGCGCTTCCAGTCCATCGACAAGACGAGCGACCAAGGGGTGCTTGTCTTCGGGTAACGGCAATAGCGAAGCGGCGGTCATTGTAGAGTCCTTGGACGTTTAGACGTCCATCTGATCGATAGATGTTAGAACTTCGTTTTTTGGCCAAGAAATGATGGGGTGGCATATCCGCATGCCATTCGCTCCTTTCCGTCGCACGAAACCGGGCAGGCAGCATGGGTTCCGGGCGCTATCCCCAGCGCTCGGCCAGGGTTGTTCTTCATCCACTTTTCATGGGCGCCGTCATGCGGCGTCGGAGGACGCTATGCCACGACGATCCAAGCCTTTATTTGCTGTGTTGACGCTGGCCGTATCGGCATCGCTTGCCGTGATGGCCCCCACCAACGCCAAGGCTGGCGATGTCGATGGGCTCGACCATTGGCCGACGCAGGTTCAGTTGAGCGACGGGACCGATATCGGCTTGGTGCTGCGCTATCAATATGACGTGAATGACTTTTCACATGACGATCATGCGTTCATCGATGCGCATACCAATCGGCGCAAGTATTTGGGCTTCTATGTAAAGAAACCGGGCGTTTACGACGCAACGGTGTATTACGACTTTCAATCCAGGCAGTGGCAAGATGCTTTTCTGCGATTGCAGTCCAAAGCCGCCTTGGGCGAAGACTTCGGCGCCATTCGCTTTGGGCAGAGCAAGACACCGGTAAGCTTCGAGGGCGTTACCACCTCCACGCAGACCACCTTCATCGAGTTGGCGCTGCCCTCGCAGGCGGTCTACGAAAATCGCCGCATCGGCGTGGATTGGGCCATTCAACGCGCGCATTGGCTTGCCAGCCTCGGTTACTACGGCGAAAACATGGCGGGCAAAAATCATGGCCACACATGGGCGGCGCGTGCGGCGTGGATACCGTTGCACGAGGCCGATCGCGTGCTGCATCTAGGCATCGCCGCATCGCAGGAACGACCCTACGGGCTGGTCGATGCGCTCGGTGTGCAGCAACCGGCGACCGCCAGTTTCAAGACTCCGCCGGAGGCGGGTCTCACTACGGTCGCCCTGGTCAGCTCCGGCACGCTCACGAATGTGAATCACATCGATCGTGTGGGTCTGGAAGGTTTGTGGATCGATGGTCCCTGGTCCGTGCAGAGCGAATATCTCAAGGCTGACACGACGTTCGACGTGCCCAAGCCGAACTACGATCTCAGCGGTTATTACGTATTCGCAAGCTGGGTCATTACCGGGGAATCGCGCCAGTACCACGATGGCAATGTCGGCAACGTGATCCCGTCCCATCCTTGGGGCGCCGTCGAGTTCGCCGTGCGTTACAGCGACCTGGACCTCAATGACGGCCGCGTGCAGGGCGGCAAAGAGCACGACTGGACAGCCGGTGCGAACTGGTACCTGGGCACGCATCTGAGATTGCAGGCGAATTACATCCGGGCGTTCAGCGATCGAAAAGGGCTGGTGATCAACCCGCATGTGGTCGAGCTGCGTGCGGAAATTTTCATTTAACGCATCCGCGCATATGGATAGGACGATCCGCGCTTTCGGACGTCCATCCATCCAAACCTATAGTTCACGATGGGCGTACTTGCCCGGAGGAGACCGCTACGCATGAAACGCCTACTGCTCGTTCTGGCAGCGCTTCTCTCGCTGGGCGTCGGCGATGTGTCGGCAACGGACGCGAAGCTTTTGAATGTTTCCTTCGATCCGACACGCGAATATTTCCAGGATGTGGACGCCGCCTTCGCGACATATTGGCTCAAGCAGACCGGTCAACGTGTCGCGGTGACGACCTCCAACGGCGGTTCGGGCAAGCAGGCGCGCGCCGTGCTCGACGGACTTCCCGCGGATGTGGTCACCTTGGCCCTGGCCTACGACATCGACGTGCTGGCCGATAAGGGGCTGCTCGCCAAGGATTGGCAGACGAGGCTGCCGGACAACAGCTCTCCCTATACCTCCACGGTGGTATTTCTGGTCCGCAAGGGCAATCCCAAGCAGATCCGCGATTGGCCGGACCTCATTCGACCGGACGTGCAAGTGATTACGCCCAACCCTAAGACATCGGGTGGCGCGCGCTGGAATTTTCTGGCCGCATGGGGTTGGTCGGCGCGTCGCCCAGGCGGCAGTGCCGAGAAGGCGCGCGCGTATGTCGCGGCGCTCTATAAAAACGTACCGGTCTTGGATACGGGTTCGCGCGGCGCAACCAATACGTTTGTGCAGCGTGGCATCGGCGATGTGCTGATCGCCTGGGAAAGCGAAGCCTTGATGACGCAGCAGGAGTTTGGCAAAGACAAGTATGAGATTGTGGTGCCCTCGCTCACCATTTTGGCGGAACCGCCGGTGGCGGTCGTCGACTCGGCGGCAGCGGCGCACGGCACGCAGAAGGTCGCGCTGGCGTACCTGCAATTTCTTTACGGCACGGAAGGTCAGACGATGGCCGCCAGGCATTTCTTTCGTCCGCGCAATGCCGCGGTCGCCGCGCAGTACGCCGCGCAGTTTCCCGCGGTGAAGACATTCACGATTGCCGAGCAATTCGGCGACTGGCGCAAGGTACAGGCCACGTACTTCGCCGACGGTGGCGTGTTCGACCAGATCACCGAAGGGCAGCAGTGAGTATGGCGACGCGGAACGTGCTGCCAGGTTTTCGTCTCAGCACCGGCTATACGCTGGCGGTGCTTGGCAGCTGCGTGCTGTTGCCTCTGGCGGCGTTGTTGTGGACGGCGTTCGAACTCGGGCCGTCGGGCTGGTGGGCACAGATCGGTACACGACGCGTGCTGGCGTCGTTGCGTTTGAGTTTCGGCGCGGCGTTGTTGGCAGCCTCCATCGATGCGTTGTTGGGCTTGTTGGTCGCGTGGGTGCTGGTGCGCTATCGCTTTGCGTTTCGCCGCGTGTGCGACGCGCTGGTCGATCTTCCTTTCGCACTGCCTACCGCCGTGGCGGGCATCTCGTTGACCTCGCTGTACGCACCCAACGGTTGGCTGGGCAGCCGGCTGGTGCCGCTCGGTATCGAGGTGGCTTACACGCGGCTCGGCGTCTTGCTTGCGATGGTGTTCGTAGGATTGCCATTTGTCGTTCGTACGTTGCAGCCGGTACTGGAAAGCATGGAGAGCGATCTGGAGGAGGCGGCGTACACCTTGGGCGCGTCGCCGTGGCAGCGCTTCGTTCGCGTGCTGCTGCCCCTGCTGTTGCCGACGTTGTTGACCGGATTTGCATTGGCATTGGCGCGTGCGATCGGCGAATTCGGATCGGTGGTTTTCATTTCCGGCAATCGACTGTTTCGCACGGAGATCGCCCCATATCTGATCGTGCAGAAGATCGATTCGCAATACGATTATCGCGGCGCGGCGGCCTTGGGTGCGGTGATGCTGGCCGCATCGCTGCTTTTGCTGGTGGCGCTGACAGGGTTGCAGCGCTGGTCGCGTCGTTGGGCGGTGTCGCGCTGATGGCTGCCGTGGCTGCAGCGATATCGATCGGCGGACGCCCCTCGTGGGTGATGCGCACGGCGCGCACGTTGTTGGTGACGGGTGCTATCGCGGTGTTGGCGTGGTTGCTGGTGCTGCCGCTGCTGGCGATATTCGCGGAAGCGTTTCGCCAAGGCGCAGCCTTCTATCTGGATGCGATCCGGCAACCGGACACCATCGCGGCGGTGCGCTTGACCTTGACCGTCGCCGGCATTGCCGTTCCCCTGAATCTGGTATTCGGTCTGGCCGCGGCCTGGTCGATGACGCACTTCGACTTTCGCGGCAAGGCCTTGCTGGGTGCGTTGATCGATCTTCCTTTTTCCATATCGCCGGTTGTCGCCGGCATGATGTTGATTCTGGTTTACGGCAAAGAAGGCTGGCTGGGCAGATGGTTGGAGCCGCATGGCGTGCAGGTGATTTTTGCGCTGCCGGGCCTGGTGTTGGCGACGGTGCTCGTCACGTTGCCGTTTGTGGCGCGCGAACTGATTCCGTTAATGCAGGCACAGGGTTCGGATCAGGAAGAAGCTGCGCTTACGCTGGGGGCCGGCGGATGGCAGATTTTCTTTCGGGTTACGTTGCCGCGCGTGCGCTGGGCGCTGTTGTACGGCGTGCTGTTGTGCAACGCGCGAGCAATGGGTGAATTCGGCGCGGTGTATGTGGTGTCGGGGCATCTTCGCGGCGTCACCAACACTCTGCCGCTGCAGGTGGATCAGCTTTACCAGGAAAATTTTTCCGCCGCCTTTGCCGTCGCTTCGCTGCTTGCGTTGCTTACCGTGCTCACACTCGGCATCAAACGGTTGATGGAGTGGCGACACGGCGACGATTTGAATCATTGAGGAACCCACACGCCATGGGCATCGAGATATCCCGCATACGACGTCAGTTTGGCGCATTCGTGGCACTGGACGACGTCAGCCTGACGATCGCCGACGGCGAATTCGTCGCCGTGCTCGGTCCTTCCGGATCGGGAAAGACCAGCTTGCTGCGAATCCTGGCCGGACTGGATCAGCCCGACGCGGGCAGCGTCCACCGCGATGGGCAGGATCTTTTGAAGTTGGATGCGAGACGGCGCGGCGTTGGCTTGGTGTTTCAGCACTATGCCTTGTTTCCACATATGACGGTGACACAGAACGTGGCGTTCGGCTTGCGTGTTCGGCCTTGGCGCACACGACCGAAGGCGTCCGTCATCAAGGCGAATGTCGAGGCCTTGCTGCAGCGGGTGGAGTTGGAGGGATTGGCACATCGCTATCCTTCGCAGCTATCCGGCGGTCAACGCCAGCGGGTGGCGTTGGCGCGCGCATTGGCGATCGAACCGAGATTGCTGTTGCTGGACGAACCTTTTGGCGCATTGGATGCGCAAGTGCGCGTCAATCTGCGCAATTGGCTGCGCGAGTTTCATCGCTCGCTCGGCATTACCACCTTGTTCGTTACGCACGACCAGGACGAGGCGTTGGAAATGGCCGATCGCGTGGTGGTGATGAATCGCGGCCGCATCGAGCAAATCGGTGCGCCGGAGCAGATCTATCGTCAGCCTGCCACGCCCTTCGCGTCGCGTTTCATCGCGCGCGGCCAATCGTTGCCGGGCAAGGTAAAGGCGCAGCATCTGCATCTGTTTGGCCGTGCTTGGCCGCTGGAGGATTTCTCCCTGGACAACGTGCATGACGTTTCCGTGCATGTGCGTCCGGAAGACATTGTGCTCGCGTCGCGGCAGGGCGAAGGTTTAAAGGCGCATGTGCTCAATCTTCGTCACGTCGCCGGCACCGTGCGCGCCAGCTTGCGCCTGGAGGGGTTGGACGAACCGCTCGAGGCCGAATGGAGCGAGCGCGATTGGGCACGCCACGGCGGTATCGCGGACGATACGATCGATGTCCATTTCCACGCATTGGCGATATTCGGCGTGGATAGGGAAGGACATGTACGTCAACGGGTGACACTTCATCCCTCGCATGTGAATTCTCCCGTCGCGGTAGGCCCCTGGCGTCGCATCGAAGCGTAAAGGCGTGCATTCGTAGCGGCATAAACTCGGAAGAGCGGGATGAAATGGTCATAATGGGCCTATGACCGTGACTTCGCTTCCCGCCGAATCTCCCGCGCTGCAGGCCTTGATCGACGACCGCTACGCACAGCTCGCGGCTCGCTGCCGCGCCGCCGGCGTACCTCTGCACGACGATGCCGGCGTCGCCGAACGCATTCGCCGGACCTTGCTTGCCAGCGACTTCGCCTTCGAGACGTGGCGCAATCAACCGCCGTTGCTGTCACCCCAGGGCTTGGAACGCTTGCGCGTGAATGGCGACGCGTCAGCGCGTATCGACGCGCTGAAACTCGACACGGACGAAACCGTCTGCATGGCCGCGCTGCGTCGGTTCCGGCACGCCGAAGCGTTGCGCCTGGTGTTCCGCGACGTCAACGGGCTGGATGATCTGCCCGAAACGCTTTCCGCCACCAGCGTGCTTTACGAAGCCTTGCTCGGTGCCGCGCTCGATTGGTCCGAACGCAATTTGGCGGTGCGCTATGGCCATCCGCGTGGCGAGGACGGCAGTCTGCAGCGATTGGTCGTGGTCGGTTTCGGCAAGCTCGGCGGTGGCGAGCTCAATTTTTCTTCCGACATCGATCTGGTGCTGGCGTATCCGCAAGGCGGCGAGAGCGATGGCGCGCGCGTACTGGACAACAGCGAATACTTCGTGCGCTTGGGTCGGCAATTGGTACGCTTGTTGCACGAACCCACGACCGACGGCATCTGCGCGCGCGTCGACTTGCGCTTGCGGCCGTTCGGCAACGCGGGTCGATTGGCGTTGCCGTTCAGCGCCATGGAGCAGTATTACCAGCGCGAAGGGCGCGACTGGGAGCGCTACGCGTGGATCAAGGCGCGCACCGTGGCGGGCGATCGCAGCGCAGGCAAGCAATTGCAGGAAATGCTGCGGCCGTTCGTGTATCGCAAATACCTCGATTACACCGCGTTTGCCGGTTTGCGCGAGATGAAGGCGTTGATCGATGCCGAGGTTGCGCGCAAAGACCTGGCCGATAATCTGAAACTCGGCCCTGGAGGCATTCGGGAAATCGAGTTCATCGTGCAACTGGTGCAGCTGATTCGTGGCGGTCGGGAACCCAGCTTGCGCGTGCGCGGACTCTTGCCGGCGCTGACGGCGTGCGAAGCGCGCGGCCACATTCCCGCCACGCGCGCGCGCGCGTTGCGCGAGGCGTATGTGTTTCTGCGGCGGCTGGAAAACCGCGTGCAGATGATGCGCGATGCGCAAACGCACGACTTGCCGGACGATCCGTTGACGCGCGAGCGGCTGGCGCTGGCGCTGGACTACCCGGCATGGGAGCCGTTGGCGGATGAGTTGGCAAAGCATCGGGATATCGTCGCCAGCGAGTTCGAGGCGGTGCTGATGCCCGAAGGCGGCGCGAAAGCCGCGGTGCCGGCCGCCGATGCTATTTTGTGGAAAAAAGCGCGCGACGAATCGCTCGAAGCGAGCGCGCTGGAAGCATCCGGTTTTGTTCCCGGCGGGGAGGCGTTGGATGCCTTGCTCAAACTGCCGCAGGCGGCGTCGTTGCGTGCGATGTCGGCGCGCGCGCGCGAGCAACTGGATCATTTGATGCCGCAATTGCTCGCTGCCGCACACGACACGGCGGCGCCCGTGGCGTGCTTGTTGCGGCTGTGCCGCCTGGTGCAAGCGGTGGCGCGCCGGCCTTCGTATCTTGCGTTGCTGGAGGAGCAGCCGTCGGCTCGAAAGCGACTCGCCCAACTGTTCGCCGATAGCGCGTTTCTTGCCGAGCGTGTCATTGCGCAACCGTTGTTGCTCGACGACGTGCTCGATCCGCGCATCGATCAGTTGCCGCTCAAGCGTGCCGATATCAGCGCGGAAATCGCGCACGTGCTTACCACGCTGGACGAGCGCGAAGCCGAGGCCGAGCTGGAGCGCATCAACGAATTCAAATCCAGTATCGCGTTTCGATTGGGCCTTGCCTTCAACGACGGTCGCGCCGATGCCGTCGCCACGGCACGCCGGCTCGCCGCCTTGGCCGAAGCCGTGGTCAATGCGGTGGCGGCATTGGCCGAACGCGAAGTCATCGCCGCGCATGGCCGATTGCCCGGTAAAGGCTCGGGTTTTTCGGTGCTGGGCTACGGCAGCTTGGGTGGAGAAGAACTCGGTTTTGCGTCCGATCTGGATCTGGTGTTCGTCTTCGACGGCCAGCGTGCGCAAGCCATGAGCGATGGTCCGCGCCCGCTGGAAGGTTCGCGTTGGTATCAGCGCCTGACGCAGCGCGTCATGAATTGGTTGACGGTGCTCACGCGTGCCGGGCGTTTGTACGAGGTGGATACGCGCTTGCGTCCGGACGGCTCCAAGGGTTTGCTGGTCGGCACCCTGGATGCGTTTGTCGCGTATCAGGAAAGCCGGGCGTGGACATGGGAGCATCAGGCGCTGTTGCGCGCGCGTCCCGTGGCGGGCGATGCCGTGCTGAATTCGGAGCTCGGCGACGTGCGCCGCCGCACGCTGGCCGTGCCGCGCGAGCGCGTGGCGGTGCTTGCCGAAGTAAGCAGCATGCGACAGCGCTGGCGTGCGGAGCGTGATCGTTCGGATGCCGCGCAGGTCGATCTCAAGCAAGGGCATGGCGGCCTTTTGGATATCGAATTCGCCTTGCAAGGTTTGGTGCTGGCGCACGCGGCCAAATCGCCCCATCTGCTGTCGACGACGGCCAATGCCGGATTGATCGAGCTGTGCCGCAACGAAGGTCTGCTGGATACGGCACAAGCCAACTGTTTCTCGCGCGCGCATGCCCACTTGCTGCGTCGCGCGTTGCTGTGCACGTTGGACTTGCGCTCGCGCATTGCGCCACGCGACGCAGAGCTGGATGAATGGTGCGGCGAAGTTGGCGTGGTGACGCGGGCGCTTGGGTTCGATTTTTGAACAGCGCGCATCCTGGGCGTTTACGATGCGAGCAAGCGTTTGCGCAATGCATCGGCAATCGTCGCCGTTTCGCGCAGCGGCGTTTGCGTGGCGGGTGAATCCTCGTTCATATCATGTAATAGGCCAGCCGCTCGCAAGCTCTGATGAAAGCGCGCGAGTTTTGGCGGCAAGGTGCCGGCAACGAACGTGTGCACCGGGCAACCGACGGCGCATGCTTCGCTGAGCATGTTGACCGAATCGGGCGTAACGACCAGCCGATCCGCCCAGCCCAGCACGCCGGGATAAGGATTGATGCCCTCCTCGGGCCCGGCCCAGATCAAGCCGGGGGTGCCGCGCAGTGCGTTGCGCGTTACTTCCACGACCGCGGCGGGTGTGCGGCGCGACGCCAGCACCATCAAACTTCCGCCTTCGCGCCGCCGCCGGGCGAGCAATTGTTCGACCAGGCGCTGCGCATAGTTGGCATCGATACCAATGCCGGTACGCGGACCGCCCAGCAACACGCCCACGCGGGGCCGCGGCAGATCGTTCAAGGCCGGGCTGGCCTCGCGGCCGTCTTGCAGCCATGCCTCGTCGACCGGGTTCAACGAACCCAAGGGGTTGAGCACATTGGCGCCGGCCAGGCCGTCGTGGCGCGGTGCGATGACGGTGTCCCAATGGGCGGGATCGACACGCGGATCGAGAATCTGCACGGTATGGCAGCAGCCTTCCGTCAGCGTGCGCAGCATGCGCGTCAGCAATGCCGCGCTGCGCCCGCAGCCGATGGCGATGCGCGGCCAGGGTGGTGCGAACATGGCGCGTTGCGAAGCGGGAAGGGCCAGGCGGCCACCCCATGTCATGCGCGGCGACAGCCACGACCATGGCGCGCGCGGCGACAAAACGAGGTGTCGCACCGGCATGTCCATCTGTTCCGCCAGGGCCAGCGCCTGCCGTTGATTGCCGGCCGCCAGGTCGGTGATCGCCCAGCATTCGCCTTGCAGCCGCGGTAGCGCATCCTGCCCTGGCGAGCTGATTGTTGCCGGATCGTGCACAGTACGTTCGCCTCCGTCGTCGATGATTCATCCGGCTTGCGCTTACACTCTACGTTCATATCGCCCCGGTGGGGGCGAGTCTTTCGTCACGCGTGAGGATACCCATGAGCGAGAAGCTTGCCGAGGCAGCCCTGGATCAGTTGTTCCGTACGGCGCGCACCTATAACGCCTTCCTCCCCAAGGAAGTGAGCAACGAGCAATTGCATGCGCTGTACGAACTGGCGAAGTTCGGCCCGACCAGCGCCAACTCCTCGCCGATGCGGCTGGTGTTCGTAAAGTCCGCAGCCGCGAAGGAAAAGCTCAAGCCGTTTCTTTCCGAAGGCAATCGCGCCAAGACCATGGCCGCGCCGGTGACCGCGATCGTGGCCAACGATCACGCGTTCTTCGAGCATCTGCCGAAGCTGTTTCCGCATGCGGATGCGCGCAGCTGGTTTGCCGGCAATCAGGCGTTGGCCGATACCACGGCGTTTCGCAACGCCACGCTGCAGGGCGCTTACGTGATCATGGCCGCGCGCTCGCTCGGCTTGGATTGCGGCCCCATGTCGGGCTTCGACAACGCCGGTGTGGATGAGGCGTTTTTCGCCGGTACGACGATCAAGTCGAACTTCTTGATCAACATCGGCTACGGCGATGCCAGTCGCGACCTTTTCCCGCGCAGCCCGCGACTGTCGTTTGACGAAGCCGTTCGCGTGGAATAACGCGGCGCCGCGGTTTTTCCGCGGGATCGCCGACGGTTATGCTGCACAAGCGATCCTGTTGCAGGTGAGAAAACAACCCCTTAACCCATCGATGAAAAGCAGGAGATTTTTCATGCGTACTCTTCGCTACCTAATGCTGGCCGGATTGCTTGGCGCGGCGTTGTCGGCTCAGGCCGCCCCGGTGACCTACAAGCTCGATCCGAATCACACCATGGTGTTGTTCAGCTGGAGCCATTTCGGTTTCTCCAATCCCACAGCCGATATCGGTATTTCCAATGGCACGGTGGTGTTCGATGAGCAGAATCCGTCCAAGTCCTCGGTGGATGTGACCATGCCGCTGAGCAATCTGGACACGCATGTGCCGGCGCTCGACAAGCATCTGAAGGAGCCGGATTTCTTCAACGCCGAGCAGTATCCGAACATCACCTTCAAGAGCACGAGCGTGCAGCCGCTCGGCGGCAAACACTTCAAGATCACCGGCGATCTCACCGTGCACGGCGTCACCAAGCCGGTGGTGCTGGATGCGACGTTGAACAACGTCGGCAAGCATCCCATGACCGGTCAGCAAGCCATTGGCTTCAATGCCACCGGCACGCTGATGCGTAAAGATTTTGGCCTGGGTGCCTATGTGCCGAACGTGAGCGATGAAATCCAGCTGCACATCACCACCGAGGGCTCGGTGCCGAAGGCTGGCGCGCAATAAGGCGCTTGGTTTCCGCTGCGGTGGGTGCCTCGTACGATGTCGAGGCACCCTTGCGGCAAGCTGAACCAGTCGGTCGAGCGCAACCGTAAAAAGCGTGGGCCTGCTAACATGCTCGGCCCCACAGTCTTACCCGGAGCAACAGCCCATGTCGGGTTCCTCTGCCGCCGTCACGCCCATCTTGGCGAATGCCGAAAATCGTTACGAAGTGACGCGTTCGGACCTGCCGCTGTCCTGTCCGATGCCCGGCATGGCGCTGTGGAATTCACATCCGAAGGTCTATTTGCCCATCGTCGAGGATGGCGGCGAGTCCGTATGTCCTTACTGCGGCGCACATTACGTCCTGCGCGACTAATTAACCGTCGCCACCTTTCGTGAAGCCGCACCATCGGCACGATTGGTGCTTGGTTTTCTCGAATGAGAGTCGCGAATGAGGGAATCATGTCCGTTGCCGCCACACCGGCCAGAACGCTGACCGTTGTGCAGCTCATACCCGCGTTGCAATCGGGCGGCGCGGAGCGTTCGGTGCTGGAAGTGGGACGGGCCCTGGTGCAAGCCGGCCACCGGTCGGTGGTGATCTCGGCGGGCGGCCGTCTGGTTTCGCAGCTGGAATCGGAGGGCAGCGAGCACATCACACTGGATATCGGGCGCAAGTCGCTTTCCACGCTGTGGCGGTTGGGGGCTTTGCGGCGCAAGCTTCGCGAGCTGCGGCCGGATGTCGTTCATGTTCGTTCCCGTCTGCCTGCCTGGATGGGTTGGTGGGCGCTCAAGGGCCTCTCGCCCCGGCCGCATTTCATCACCACTGTGCATGGGCTCAATTCGCCCGGGCGCTATAGCGCCATCATGCTGCGTGGCGAGCGCATCGTGGTCGTTTCACAGACGGTGCGCGATTACCTCATCAGTCACTACGGGAAACTCGATACCACGCGCATTCGCATCGTGCCGCGCGGCATCGATCCGGAGGCGTTTCCGTACGGCCATCGTCCCGACGAGACCTGGCAGAAAGCCTTCTTCAACGAATTTCCCAACCTCGCCGGTGCCCCGCTGCTTACCTTGCCCGGTCGGGGGACGCGCCTGAAGGGCCATCACGACGCGATCGAGCTGGTCGCCGAACTCAAGCAGCGCGGCATCGATACGCGGCTGATGCTGCTGGGTGTCATCCAGCCGGGCCGCGAAGCCTATGTGCAAGAGCTGCAAGCGCTGATCAAGGGTCGCGGCGTGACCGATCTGGTAGTGATGACGCCGCCGCGCGACGACGTGCGCGACATCTACGCGATGTCCGCACTGGTGCTGCAGCTCTCGAACAAGCCGGAAGCTTTCGGTCGCACCGTGGTGGAAGCGCTTTCGCTGTGCCGCCCTGTATTGGGCTATGCGCACGGAGGCGTCGGCGAATTGCTGGCCGAGCTCTATCCTGCCGGCCGCGTACCGCCCGGCGATCACGAACGCCTGGTCGAGCGTGCTGCCGAATTGTTGCGCGTCGCGCCGCCCATTCCACCGCTGCAGCGCTATCGGCTGATCGACATGCAGCATGCGGCGCTGGCGCTTTACGAGGAAGTGGCCGCCTAACTCGCGCCGGCTGTTCCTCGGCCTCGCCTACAATGCCAGAACCCCCGTCGTGGATCTGGCATGGCCTTCTCGCCGAAAAACCTCGCCCGTTCGCCGCTGCTGCCGTTGTGGCTGGTGATTGTGCTGTTGCCGTTCGGGCGCAGCGCGGAGCTGGGTACGTTTCTATGTCTGATCGGTGCGGCCGTCGCGTGGCACGGCGATGGCGCGGCAATGGTGAAGCGGCCCGCGGCCCGCTTGCTGCTTGCCTTGTTGGGCTGCTACATCGGTGCGGCGTTGCTATCTTCGTTCGTAGCGATCGCGCCCGGCAAGAGTTGGGGCACGGTCGCCGCCTTGCTGCGTTACGTGCCGTTAGGACTGTATGCGTGCTACGCGCTTCGCGGCGAGCAGCGTGTGCAAGGTTTTTATCTTGCGCTCGCCGCGGTGATCGCCTTTTGGGCGCTGGATGCGTGGATGCAGATGCTTAGCGGCTGGAGTTTGCGCGGACATGCCGAGCCTGAGCGTATTTCCGGTTTGTTTGGCGCGGACGATCCCAAGCTGGGGCCGACGCTTGCCGTGTTGTCGCCCTTCGTGTTGTGGGTGGCAGGACATCGCTGGGGTTTGCGCGGACTGATCGCGGCCTTCGCGCTGCTGTTGGGGCCGGTGATGTTGAGCGGATCGCGTTCGGCGTGGATCTGCTTCGCGCTGGTGATCTTGATCTTCGCGTGGCGCGAGGCCGGTTCGGCCAAGCGTTTTATTGCATGGTGCGCCGCAGGTGCGGTCGTGCTGCTGATGGCGGGGGGCCTCGCATGGAAAACCTCCGAGCGCTTCGATGCGCGCATGCAACGCACGCTGATGGCGCTAGGCGGCAACGAGCAAGCCGTCAACGAAGCCGCGACGGGGCGTCTGGACATCTGGCGAACCACATTCCGCATGATCCAGGCGCATCCGTTGATGGGCGTGGGCGTGCGCGGATTCCGTTACGCCTATCCGCAGTACGCCCCGCCGGGTGACCATTTCACCGTGGGCGAGAATTGCGGCGAAGGCATGGGCGCGTGTCATGCGCACCAGTTGCTGCTGGAAATACTCGCCGAAACCGGCGTCGTCGGCATGCTGCTGTGGCTCGCGGGCGTGGCGGTCGCATGGCGTGCCTGGCGGCGTGTGGGCAAGATCGGGCGCAGCGCGGCCTTTCCGGCAACGGTATCGCTCGTGGCGATGTTGTTTCCGTTCAATTCCCATCTGGCCTTCTATTCGGCGTGGTGGGGTTTGCTATTTGCATGGCTGCTGGGAGTATGGTGTGCCGTGCTGTTTGTCGTGACGAAGGAGCCGGGCGATGGCGCGTGAACCGCTCTCGGTGGTGGTGATTACCTACAACAACGCCGACACGCTCGATACCTGCCTGCGCGAGGTGGATTGGGTCGACGAAATCATCGTGCTCGATTCCGGTTCCACCGACAGTACGGTCGCCATTGCGCGCATGCATGGTGCACGCGTGGAAGCGCATCCTTTCGACGACTACGGTCCGCAAAAGCAACGCGCCTACGAACTGGCGCGCAACGACTGGATATTGAACCTCGATGCGGACGAAATTCTTTCGCCCGGCACGCGCGCCATCATCGAGCGCGCGCTGGACGATCCCAAGCATGCGGGTTTCCGTCTGCCGCGGCGTGAGCGCATGTTCTGGACGGTGCAGCACCGCTGGAGCCATCGCAACGGCCATCTGCGGTTGTTCAACCGCAAGCACGGCGCGATGAACGATGTGGAAGTGCATTCGGCGGTAGAAGTGCGCGGCCCGACCAAAACGCTATGGGGCGCCGACTTTGTCAACAATGGCGATGGCG
Organism: Dyella sp.; assembly: GCA_035508595.1. Lineage (GTDB taxonomy): Bacteria > Pseudomonadota > Gammaproteobacteria > Xanthomonadales > Rhodanobacteraceae > Dyella_B. The sequence continues at coordinate 13,452 of DATJMR010000084.1, read as the reverse complement.
ATATCGCCACGCGGGTGGAAAAAATCAACCGCTACAGCAGCGGCATGGTGGTGCACAAACTGCGGCGCGGCCAACAATTCACCGGCATTCGCATGGTGGTTTATCCGCCGCTGTTCTTTTTGCGACAGTTCGTGTTCAAACGCTATTTTCTAAGCGGCTGGGCGGGGTTTATCGCCAGCGTGCTGGGTGCTTACTACGTATTTCTGAAGTATGCCAAGTTGTACGAGGCGCGCAGGTCAACACGCTAGCCGTCGCTCAGTATCCGCACGAATTCATCCGCGATCACGCGCGTGCTGAAGTGGCGGTCCACGAAATCACGTGCGGCAATGCCCATCGGTTCGCGGACTTCCGATTCGCACATTTTCAAAATCGCGTTGCGCCACGCGGCGACATGGCCGGGCGGCAACAGCAAGCCGGAGACATTGGGGCAAAGCGTTTCAGGCACACCGCCGATGTTGCTGCCCAATACCGGCGCACAGGCCGCTTGCGCTTCCACCGATACGCGGCCAAACGTTTCCGTGGCAATGGAGGGAAAGGCGAGCATCGAGATGGCGCTGTAGTACGGATGCACATCGTCGATCCAGCCGAGCACATGATGACGATGGGCGAAAGAGCCCGCTTCGATGCGTTCGCCCAGCCATTGCGAATCCGGGCCATGGCCCAGCCACAGGCAATGCAAGCGCGACTCCTGACCCATCGCGCCGTCGAGCGCGTCCAGCAAGGTGAAGATGCCTTTGCTGTGGTGGATGCGGCCGAAGTAGCCGATCACGATCGCATCTTGCGGTATGCCCAGCTGATGCAGAATTTCGCTGCGGCGTTGCGGATCGGGTTTGCACAACGCCATGTTGACCGGGTTGTACAGCACGCGCACCAGCGAGGGTGGTACGCCGCGGTCGAGATAGGCCTGCCGCGCATGACTGGAAACGGCGAAGAACCGCTGCGCCAGACGCGGCACCAGATAGCCCGAAAGGCGTCCCATCGCCGGCGTGCGATGGCGGAACAGCGCGACCGGGATGCCCAGCATGCGGCTGAGGAGAATCAACGGCCAATATTCCTTGCCGAAGTTGCCGACCAACCAATCCGGGCGAAGCTCGCGCGCCGCTTTCAAGGTGGCACGATAACCGCGCAGATCGAACACGTTGCGAAACTTCGCCGGGTATAGACGCGCGCCCGAGGTGGCGAGGCTGTTGGCGATCAGACCGCCCGGATACACCACCGCGCTGACCTGATGGCCGGTCTCCACCATCGCTTGAGCGAGCGCCACGAAGTGCGTAGCGGCCCCGGTGTTTTCCGGGTTGGTGCCCACGAAGAGAAATTTCATGCGCGCTTGTTCTCGTAGTTGGTGAAGGCACGCATGGCGAACTGCGGCAGCACATGGTGACGCGCGATTTGCACGCGCGGTAGGCGCCAAAGATCGGTGCCGACGATCGCGCGTCCGCGCCGTGTGGTGGTGGCGGCCATATAACCGCAGGCACGCGTGACATCCGCGACGCGATCGTTCATGTCGCCGTACGGATAGCAAAACTGCGTGACGGGTGTGCCCAGCGCGTCTTCCAGATCGGCTTTGCTGCCGGCGATCTCGTCATAAAGCCGGTCGTCGTTGCATTGCGTGAGCCGCGGATGGTTGCGTGTGTGCGCGCCGATTTCCATGCCGCCGTCGCGCCAGGCGCGCATCTGCGCGGATGTCATCAGCGGTTTGCGGATGCCAAGTTTCTCGGCGTCCCAGTCGTTGTAGCGACCGATGCGGCCGCTCACGACGTAACACGTCGCCGTGAAACCGTACCGCTGCAACACCGGCAGTGCGGATTGGAGATTGTCCACATAGCCGTCGTCCAGCGTGATCACGGCGATGCGCCCTGGCTGCTCGCCGCGCAAGAAAGGCATCGCATCGGCCATCGACACGCCCGTATAGCCAAGCCGCTTCAGCAGCCACATCTGGCGCGCGAACGCACCGGGGCTCACATACAAGCTGCGCCAGCGGCGCAGGTCGCGCGGCGCCTGCGCAATATTGTGGTACATGAAAATCGGGCAGGCAGAGGCCTGCTGTCCGTCCATCGTGGTCACGCCGCACTCCTTAACGACCGCGCGTAAAATATTACGGCAATCGGTAATGCCCAATGGCGTAGGGGCTGGCGGAATGAGCGGTGGCGGGGCATGGCAAAGGGGCGCGCGAAAAAGGCCAGCCCGCTTATGTACCGGTCGAGGCTGACGTTAGCCTGTCGCGATCGGCCCCGCCGCGGTCAATAGATCGGCGGGTAGCCTTCGGGGCGGGTCTTGAATCGCTTGTGCACCCACAGATATTGCTCCGGCGCCTCGCGCACCATGTCCTCGATGCAGCGGTTGACGCGTTCGGTATCCGCCTCGATGTCGGTGCTGGGCAGCCCTTCCAGTGGCGCGCCCAGGCGCAAAACGTAACCCTGGCTTCCTGGCAGGCGCCGGTGGAAGAACGGAACGACCACCGCTTGCGACATGCGGGCCAGATGGTGCGTGGCCGTGATGGTAGCGGCCTTTACGCCGAAGAACGGCACGAACGCGTTGTCCTTGCTGCGCATGTCCTGATCGGGCGCGTACCAGAGCGTGCCGCCGCTGCGCAGGTACTTCACCGTGCCGCGGATATCGTCTTTGTCGAACATGGCACGCGCATAACCCAGGCGTGCGCGCAGCACCGTCCACTCGAACACGGGGTTGTCCATGCGCCGATACATGCCGGCAATGCGGATGCGTTGCGACACCAGTCGTGCGCAAAGCTCCAGATGCGAGAAATGGCCGCCGACCAGCAACACACCGCGACCTTCGGCATGCGCGGCCTGCAGATGCTCCAGCCCTTCGAACGACACCGGAATTTTTTCGATGGCGCGTTCGGAGCCCATCCATCCCAGCGCGAATTCGATCAGCATCATGCCGATGTCGCGCAGGTGGGCATCGACCAGGGCTGCTTGCGCCTTGCTATCGAGCTCCGGAAAACACAGCGCGATATTGATGGCGGCCACGTTGCGCCGGGGCGAGGGGAAGCGCTCGATGATCGCGCCCAGCATCCGGCCCACGGCCATCAGCACGCCGAAGGGAAGCATGGCGATGAGCTTCATGATGCCCACGCCGATCCAGGCCGGCCAAAGGCTTGGTGCGAGCAGGGCGCGGGTAAAGGTGGGGCGAGGCGTTCCGGGCATCCGACGCATTGTAGCGGTACGCATGCATGCCTACGCCCTCTGGGAAGGGGGAGTATGCATGCGGCGTCGCCCGTATACTTCCGCGTCCTGGACAGGAGTCTTCGTTGCGCTATCTCTACACGCTACTGATGTATCTGGCCACGCCGCTGATCGTGCTGCGCTTGCTGACGCGCGGCATGCGCTACGGCAACTACCATCAGCGCTGGCCGGAGCGCTTCGGCATTTTCAAGGCACCGGATTTGCGCGGCAGTATCTGGGTGCATGCCGTGTCCGTGGGCGAAGTGAACGCGGCCGAGCCGTTGATCAAGGCGTTGCGCCAGGATTATCCCGAGGCGCCGCTGGTGGTCACCACTGTCACGCCGACGGGCTCGGCGCGCGTGCAGCAGCTTTTCGGCGACAGCGTGTTTCACGTCTACCTGCCCTACGATTTGCCGTTTTCCGTGCATCGCTTTTTGAAGCAGGTGCGGCCGCGACTGGCGTTGATCGTGGAGACGGAGATTTGGCCGAATCTGTATTTCGGCTGTTATCGCCGCGGCATTCCGTTGATGATCGTCAATGCGCGCCTTTCCGGTCGTTCGCTGCGCGGCTACGCGCCGATGCGTGCATTGCTGCGTTCGGCGCTGCGCTGCGTGCGGCAGATTGCGGCGCAATCGCGCACCGATGCGGCGCGTTATCGATTGCTGGGCGCAGACCCGGCCCTGGTTACCGTGAGCGGCAATCTGAAGTTCGACATGCCAGTGCCGGAAGGTGCTCTGGAAGGCGGGGAAACGTTCCGTCAGCAATGGGGACGCCTGCGCCCGGTGTGGACGGCGGCCAGCACGCATGAAGGCGAAGAGCTCGCGGTACTGGAAGCGCATCTGGAGGTGCTCAAGCGCGTTCCCGACGCCTTGCTGTTGATCGCGCCGCGCCACCCCGAGCGCTTCCGGGTGGTGGAACATTCGGTACGCAGCCTGGGCTTCACCATGGCCATGCGCAGCACGGATCGTGTGCCGGGCGAATCGCATCAGGTGTTTTTGATCGACACGATGGGCGAGCTGATGCCGTTCTTCGCGGCGTCCGATCTGGCCTTTGTCGGCGGCAGCCTCGTGCCGATCGGCGGCCACAACGTGCTGGAGCCCGCCGCGTTGTCCAGGCCGGTGCTGGTTGGGCCGCACACGTTCAATTTCGAAGAAATCACGTTGGCGCTGATCCGCGGCGGCGGCGCCAAGCGGGTGCTGCAAAGCGACGGGCTGGGTGCCGAAGTGCTTCGTCTGCTGCAGGACGAAACACGATGCAGGCTGATGGGGCGGCAGGCGAGGGTGGTGTTCGACAGCGAGCGCGGCGCGGTGGGGCGCGTGATGGCGTTGATCGATCGCATGCTGCAGGAATGATGCGCATAAAAAAAGGCCGGGATGCCCCGGCCTTTTTGGTCGGCGACCGAGCGCCGAGACGTTACTGAAGCAACGAGTTCACGTACTGCAGATCGTCGTAACCGATGGTGCCGGCCGATTGCTTGAGCAATAGACGGTTGAGCACCAGCTGGTGACGTGCGGTCGAATAGGTGCTCTGCGCCTGCGTGAGCTGCTGAATCGAGTTCAGCACGTCCAGCATGATCTGGGTGCCCACCTGGAAACCTGCTTTGGTGGCGTCGACGGCTTTCTGCGCCGAATCCACGGCGGCCTTGCCCGATTCCACTTCGCTGATGCCGGCGAGTACCGAGTTGTAGTAGTTCAGCGTGTTCTGCACGGTCTGGCGGCGGGTCAGTTCCAGCGTATCCTGCGCTTCGTCGCGCTCATCGATGGATTGGCGCACTTTCGACTGCGTGGCGCCGCCTTCGAAGATCGGCACCGACAGCGAGATGCCGATGGTATTGCCGTAGCGGCCGTTGCCATTGGCACCCAGGGCGTTGTAGCTACCGTTTTCCAGCCAGGCGGTGGTCTTGGCGCGCGTGACGGTGCCGGTAATCGTCGGCAAGTGGTTGGCGCGAGCCGCGTTGATCGAATGCTCGGCGGCATCCACGGAAAGCTGCGCCGACGCCAGGGTGGGGTTGTTCTTGAGCGAGCTGTCCACCCACGATTGCGGATCGGCCGGCGACGGCGCGTTCATCGGCAGATCGTCGCGGAGCTTCTTCAAGTCGCCGACCGGCTGGCCGGTGATGACGCTCAGCGCCTGGCGATCGTTGGCCAGGGTGTTTTGGTACGTGACGGTGGTCGCCTTGGCGGCTTCGTAATACGACTTGGCCTGATAGACGTTGGTGATAGCGGAGATACCCACCTTGTACTGCTGCTCGGCCTGGTCGTAGGTGACGCGGTAGGCCTCTTCGTTGGCTTTGGCGTAGGCGACTTGTTCCTCGTCGTTCAACACCGTGAAGTAGGCCCCCGCCACGCGCACGAACAAATTCTGCGCGGCGGCTTCATAGGTTTTTTCCTGCGCATCGGCGGTGGAGTGCGCGGCCTGCAGGTTCGCGATATCGGACAGGTTGAGAATGGTCTGGCTCAGCGTGGCCGAAATCGAGCGCGTGCGCTCATGGCCGCCCAGATCCTCGCCGTTGGACTGGCCCAGGTTGCTGCCGCTGCCGGAGAGGCTCTGCTGATTGAGATCCATGCCGGCGCTGATCTGCGGCAGCAACAACGCGCGTGCCTGCGGCACGCCTTCATGCACCGCAAGGCGGGTGGCATCGGCCTGCGCCAGTACAGGGTCGTTTGCACGCGCCTGACGGTATGCATCCAGCAAATCCTCGCCATGGCTGGGCAGGGAAACTGCCGCCAGGGTCAGGGCAAGGGTCAGAAGCTTCAAGCGCATGATTCGCCTCGTAAGGTTCGGGGATCGGGGGTCAGAAAACAAAACTGCGCGGAGGTTCGGCATGCGCGAGATAGGGAAGATCCGTCTCGAGCAGGCTCTCTTCGCGATAACGGCCGTTGCCTTCGTGCGTGATCAGCATCACTTGCTGCACCGGCGACTCGCCGCGAACGGCAAGCAGACGGCCGCCCGGCTTGAGCCAGCCAAGGAAACGGTCGGGGATACGGTAAACGGCGCCGGTGACAACCACCGCGTCGAACGTGCCTTGCGCCTGCCATGCGTTGACGGCTTCACCGGTCAGCAGCTGCGCATGGGTGATGCCGGCCGCTTGCAGACGCTGGCCCGCGGCGGCGGTGAAATCGGCATGGATGTCCACGCTGGTGACATGCGCGGCGAGGTTGGCCAGGCAGGCGGTGAGAAAACCCGAGCCCGTGCCGATTTCCAGCACGTTGTCTTCAGGCTTCAGATCCAGCGCCTGCAGCACGCGGCCTTCCAGCACCGGTTTCATCATCACTTCGCCGTGGCCAAGCGGCAGACACAGATCGGCAAAGGCCAATTGGCGATGCGCGGGCGCGACGAAGTCTTCGCGGCGAACGTGGCGTAACACCTCCAGCACGCGACCGTCCAACACCTCCCAAGGGCGCACTTGGTTTTCAACCATGTTTTGACGCGCCTGATCGAAGTTCATCGCCATGGAAAACGAGCCTATAGAGAGCGAAAAAAGGTCAAAAAGGATAAGCGTTTAGACCCTGTTTCGACAATGGTTAGCGTGAGGTGGCGCCCGATTTGTACGAAGTGCCGGAAGTCATCGCGATGATCTGACGTAAGTCATGTAATAGCCTGTGTCCGCGGACACTTACGCGCTTTTTCGAGCGCGAAGAATCATGCTTGGATCGATACTCATCGGCAGCTGTGAAAGCGCCAATTCGGTACTCGCGCCGAGCACGGGATCCAGCCGTTCGATGCGCCCCAGCAACCACTCGCCTCGGCGGGCAAACGCCAGGCACCACCATGCCAGCCAGCGGGTCAGGCGGTGCCGGTCGACGGCATCGAGGGCGGCCAGAGCGGTCCGGATCGCAAACACCTGTCTGCGCGCTGTCCAGCCGCTCTCCAACCACCCCGAAAGTAGGCGTTGGGCCTTGCGATAGTGGGCGCTAAGCGCCAATTCGGGGGTGGTCGCGCACATCGGCCGAAATATTCGGTATCATTCAGGAAATAATTAAACCGACCCGTATAATAAATTGGGTTTTTTGATTTGTGAAGGTGCTCCCATGAACTCGATCCCGCTGACCAAGCCGCACGGGCCAGGCCGCCCTAAGGACATGGAAAAGCGCGCGGCCATTCTCGATGCCGCCAAGGCTCTGTTCATACGCAATGCCTTCGCCGGTACCAGCATGGATGCCATTGCCGCCGAGGCAGGCGTATCCAAGCTGACCGTCTATAGTCACTTTGGCGATAAGGACAACTTGTTCCGCGAAGTCATCCGCGCTCGCGTGCAGGACCTTCTTCCCGAAGAGACCTACCAGTTCGACCCCAGCGCCGACATCGGCGACATTCTCCATCGCATCGCGCAGATTCACGCCAACCTGGATTGCAACCCGGAAACCGTGGGCACGTTCCGCGCGATTCTCAGCGATTGCCGCCAGGGCAATCCCCGCTACGGCAAACTGATGTGGGAAGAAGGCCCGATGCGTTCGCGTGCCTTGCTGGAGCGCCTGATGCAGCAGGCTGTCGATGCCGGCAAGCTCGACATCGCCGACGTGCAGCGTGCCGCCATCCAGTTCATCTCGCTGATCAAGGGCGACATGATGATGCGCCACATGTTCGGTTGCACCGATTGCGCACAGACCTATGCCAGGGAAGTGGAAGAAAACGCCCGTGCAGGCGTGACCATGTTTCTGCGTGCCTACCGCCGTTAAGCGTTAGAACTGCCAGCAAAACTACTGCGCCGCCGCCATACGGGCGCGACCGGTACCCGGAATCCCCACATATATGCGTATGCGTCAGTAGGCGTCGGTTCCTGCGCGCCGCCCGCACCCCTTGGCGGCGGTTCGCTACGTTTTGCTAGCGGCCCTAAGACCACCTCACTCGTTTATCGCCCCGCTTCGTGTTCAAATAGCGGGGCCTGAAAAGGCTGTTTTGGAAGCGGGGGTGCCGGCGCAGTCGGCTGAGAGAGTCCCTTCGAACCTGATCCGGTTAGCACCGGTGTAGGGAGCTTCGTCGCATGGACCATCACCATGCGTTGGCGCCGTCGCTTCGATCCTGTGCGGAATCCGCACGAACGCCGCGCAACATGTGCGGATAGCTGAAGGACGAATGCCGATGAATGCCTTGCCCTCCGATCTCGTGCGCGCCGCGCAAGAACTCTCCGAAGCCGTGACCAAGCCCATTCCGGGTTCGCGCAAGATCCATGTGCAGGGCAGCCGCCCAGATCTGAACGTGCCGATGCGCGAGATTTGCCAGGCACAGACGCCGACCTTGTTCGGCGGTGAAGCCAATCCGCCCGTTACCGTCTACGACACCTCCGGCCCGTACACCGATCCGGATTACGCCGCCGATCTCGCGGCAGGTCTTCCCGCCTTGCGTGCAACGTGGATTGCCGAGCGCGGCGATGTGGAAGAACTCAAGGGCTTGAGCTCCGCGTTCGGCCGCGAGCGCGCCGCGGATGCGAAGCTCGATGCCGTGCGCTTCACGCATCTTCGCAAACCGTTGCGCGCGAAAGCTGGCGCGAATGTCACGCAAATGCACTATGCGCGCCGCGGCATCGTTACGCCGGAGATGGAATACATCGCCATTCGCGAAAATCAGCGCATCGAAGCGCTGAAAGAAAGCGCGCTGCGCAAGCAGCACGCGGGCGAATCGTTCGGTGCATCGCTGCCGAAACTGATTACGCCGGAATTCGTGCGCGACGAAGTGGCGCGAGGCCGCGCCATCATTCCCGCCAACATCAACCATCCGGAAAGCGAACCGATGATCATCGGCCGCAACTTCCTCACCAAGATCAACGCGAATATCGGCAATAGCGCCGTGTCGTCGGGTATCGCCGAAGAAGTGGAGAAATTGGTGTGGTCGATCCGCTGGGGCGGCGACACGGTGATGGATCTTTCCACCGGCAAGAACATTCATGAAACGCGCGAATGGATCATCCGCAACTCGCCCGTGCCGATCGGCACCGTGCCGATCTACCAGGCACTTGAAAAAGTTGGTGGCGTCGCCGAAGAACTCACCTGGGAATTGTTCCGCGACACGCTGATCGAACAAGCCGAACAAGGCGTGGATTACTTCACCATCCACGCCGGCGTGCTGCTGCGCTTCGTGCCGCTCACCGCCAAGCGCGTGACGGGCATCGTGTCGCGCGGCGGTTCCATCATGGCTAAATGGTGTCTCGCGCATCACAAGGAAAATTTCCTCTACACGCATTTTGAGGACATTTGCCAGATCATGAAGGCTTACGACGTGTCCTTCAGTCTTGGCGATGGTTTGCGCCCTGGCTCCATCGCGGATGCGAACGATGCCGCGCAATTCGGCGAGCTCGACACGCTGGGCGAACTCACGCAGATCGCCTGGAAGCACGACGTGCAGGTCATGATCGAAGGCCCCGGCCACGTGCCGATGCAATTGATCAAAGAAAACATGGAGCGTCAGCTGGAAAAGTGCCACGAGGCGCCGTTCTACACGCTGGGGCCGCTCACCACGGACATTGCACCGGGCTACGACCACATCACCAGTGCGATCGGCGCGGCGATGATCGGCTGGTTCGGTACCGCCATGCTTTGCTACGTTACTCCGAAAGAGCATCTGGGCCTGCCGAACAAGCAGGATGTGCGCGACGGCATCATCGCTTACAAAATCGCCGCGCACGCCGCTGATCTTGCGAAGGGTCATCCCGGTGCGCAGGTACGTGACAACGCATTGAGCAAGGCGCGTTTTGAATTTCGTTGGGACGATCAGTTCAACTTAGGTCTCGATCCCGAAAAGGCGCGCGAATTCCACGACGAAACCTTGCCGAAGGATGCGCACAAATCCGCACACTTCTGTTCCATGTGCGGACCGAAGTTCTGTTCGATGAAGATCACGCAGGATGTGCGCGATTACGCCGCCGAACACGGTGTCGACGACGGTGCCGCGCTGGAAGAAGGCATGGCCGAGAAAGCGGCACAATTCCGCGCGCAGGGCGCAGAGGTCTATCACAAAGCGTAATGAGTACGGCTTTGAGCAGCTGGCGCTTGCCAGTTGCTCAAAGATCGGAGCGGGAATGCTTCGAGCTCGGAAGGCAGAAGAAAAGAAATAGCGATCCGACCGCGAGTCCCCGCCACAGATCGACAAAGCCTGGGTTAACGCCCGCGGGCTGATGCGTCAACTGAAACACCGACAGCAAGAACAGTAACGCCAGAACAACCGGGCCAAGGCGCCGCCTTGTGCGTGGTGCCAAAGTCATGCGTATCGTCGATATCTTCATGACGGCATTTTCGGACCCCGATGCATAAAATGGCTATATCGGCTTTTCAAGGCGTCGTATAAATCACATAAAAAATAAGTCGGCTGCCGGCGGGCATCAGATTACCGATAAGACGAGCCATATGATGTCAGTCGCCGGACTTGCCTTCGACGCGTGCGTACTCCGCAGGTGTGCGTCCCACCAGCTTGCGAAAGTCGCGAATGAAATGCGCCTGATCGAAATAACCCAGCGCAAGCGCGAGTTCTGCCCAGTCAATCGGGGTGCCCGCTTGCAGCTGCGCGACGGCTTCATGCAACCGGTAGCGGCTGATCACCCATTTGGGGCCGATGCCGACGTATTGATGGAACAGCCGTTGCAACGCGCGTTTGGTCAGGCCGTTACGCTCGGCGAGGGTCTCGACCGATGTCAGGCAGCGATCCTCGACAATGCTGGCGACCATGGCGGTGACACGCGTTACGTTGGGGTCGTCAGGCGGCCGGTGGGTCAACAACAAGCGTTCGGCGGCGGCCACCATCGCCTCCATATCGTTGCTGGCGAAGATGTCCGATTCGTAGCGTGCGGCGTCATCTCCGAAAATGCGGCAGGGTTCGAGCGAGCGGTCCATCAGACCGGAAACCGGTTCGCGGAAAAACGGGAAAAATCCGCCTGCCTTGAACTTGATGCCGAACACACGGCCTTGACCTTCAAGCAAGCGCGTGAAGCGCCCGGAATGCACACCGTATATGCCTGTCCGTTCCGGTTCGACAACGAATTGCACGTTCGGATGGGGCAGTGTTTCCTGTTGCTGCGGCGGCAAACCGCGCAGATCCCACGCCACGTACCAGTAATGTTCAATCAGCGCCGCCAGGGCGGGTGAAGGTGCGCGACGGGCATGTTGAAACTCGCCCTGTTCCAGGCGTTGACGCAATACGCCGCGAGGCTTGTCTAGGCGGCTATCCATGGCGCGTTCGCCGCAGGCGGGGTACTGTCGCGTTTTTCCAATCGTCATGGCGGTACGTTGTACTAATGTCCTGACAGGAAAGCGAATAGGAGCATCGCACTATGCACGCAACCGGACCTTTCGACGTAAAACTCGCCCCGCAGCCGGCGGCCGCCGGTATCGAGCCGGCCCATCTGGGCCGGATGACCATCGACAAGCAGTTCCATGGCGACCTGCAGGCAGCCAGCCTCGGCGAAATGCTGTCCGCCATGGGGCAAGTGCAAGGTTCGGCAGGCTATGTGGCGATCGAGCGCGTGACCGGCACCTTACATGGCAGGCGCGGAAGCTTTGTGCTGCAGCACCACGGCGTCATGAATCGTGGTGTGCCGCAATTGTCGGTGACGGTCGTGCCCGATTCGGGCACGGAGGACTTGACGGGTCTGAGCGGCACGATGCAAATCCTGATCGAGCAAGGCAAACACTCCTACGCGTTCGAATACACGTTGCCGTGATCGCCGAGCTGCATCGATATGGTTGCCTCGGCGTTGGAGTGAGAACGTGTTGAGCCAACCGGTTGGACGTTCAACCAGCGACGCTTTTGTCTCGCTTATGTTCTCAATAGAGGCGCAACGTATAGCGATTGCCGCGTAAAGAAGAGACGGGTGTGCCGATGCTAATCAAGCATGTCGTCGCCTTCGCTGCCGCCGCTGCTGCTGCTGCTGCTGCCACTGCGAGGAATATCCGGAATGGTTCTTTTCCCAACGAAGCCTTGGGTATTTGTACGCATATAGCCATAGGAGTGGTATTTCACCGCACCATTATCCGTCCATGCTTCCTTCATGACCGCTCCGACGCCTTCATAGAAGGCTTTCAGCTGACTTTTGTTCCGTATGATGCTCCAGGTTCCCCGATCGAGCATGGCAAGAGGAAATTCTCCCGGCTCTGCAACAGAGAGAACCAATCCTTTTTGTTTGAACGTTTCCTTCTCGGAAAGGATCATGAAGTTCACATAGTTGACTTGAGCTCCGTGCTTAATAACGCTGTGATCGTTGATTGATTCCGTGCTTTTGGAAGAGGGTGGTGTATGGGGTCGATGTATGTCGACCTCGGAGACGGCCTTGGTAATGAGGTTAATGATCTGCGTTTCTTCGTCGGATGCAGAAAGGGTGCTGCGGGGCCTTCCCGCACCCTTGAAGGTAATCATGTCGTGGATGTCGTAGTCGCCCGTAAAGGGTATGCGCTCCCATTCCGGAAGCGATTTGAGCGGCGCCAACGATTCGGTGAGATGGTTCAAGTCGATGGGATAGATGTAGTGCGTGGCGCCATGTTCGTTGACGACTTTAACGTTGCTCAACCCATGGCTATCGCTGAGATAGATTCCCACCAGTCCCTTGCCTTCTTCCCAATGACCGACATAGCCGTCGATGCCGGCAGCTTTGACCTTCTGCATGATCGTTGCATAGTCCTTTGGATAATAGGCTTTGATAGAGCTTTCCTTGATCGTTTTTTCCAATATGTCGTGCCCTTTGGTCGCGGCTCCTTTGCCGAGTTTTTCCAGGGTTAAAGCGCCTGCTTTTCGGAAGCTGACCGCAAAGCCTCCTTTCTTTGATGCTTTCGCCAGTGCTTGCATATGTTCCGGCAAGATGAATTCACTGGCGATCTGATCCTCAGTGCTGGTGGTCGACTTCCATGTTGATGCGCCTTTTGGCGACATGCGGAAGCCGATCTGTCCATTGATTCTTTCCGGGGTGCCAAAGAACGGCTTGCCGATGGACGAGTTCGATGTGCTGGCCGGCTGCTGTGGGCCCTGCGAGGTATCGGCATCGCCGTGTGCGAACTTTTTTGCGCTCCATTCACTACCCTTCAAAGCGCCCCGCAACACCAGCGGCATGAGCCCGTTTACGATCGACGAGGTGCCTTCGGGTTTGTTTCGATTTTCCTGATCGGTGCCGATGCCGATGCTTGTGCCTGCTGTTGCAAGGTCGCCGGCCGTGAGGGCTTTCTGAAGCAAACTCACACCTACTCTCGTCATAGACAGGGGTGTCAGCGCCGCTCCGCATACGGTGGAGATAATGCTGGTCCACGTGAGCACCGTTTGCTCCGTGACATCTCGATCAGATGTCACCAGC
>DATJMR010000083.1:0-10162 GCA_035508595.1 Dyella sp. | reverse complement strand
TCGATCAGGTCCTTGTTGCGCTTGGAGCTTGGATCGATGACGTAAGGCGTTACGAACACGACGAGATCGGTTTTGTTCGCCTGGAAAGAGCGCGACTTGAACAGCTCGCCGAGTATGGGAAGCTGACCCACACCAGGCACCTTGTCGATCGTGTTGGCGGCGTTAGAGTCGACCAGACCGGAGATGACGATCGTGTCGCCCTCGTGTACGTTGAGCTCCGTATTGGCACGGCGCGTAAGAAAACCAGGGTAACCGGCAACCACCACCGACGGATCGATTTTGCTGATTTCCGTTTCGATTTTCGCTGAGATATCGCCGTCGGCATTCACCACCGGCTCGATGTGCAGCTTGATACCGTAATCCTTGTAGTCGACGGTCACTTGGCCGAATGCGGAACTGGTCGGAATCGGCACCTGACCGCCCACCAGGAAATCCGCCGTGCCGCCGCTTCGCGCGCTGAGTTGCGGCGTCGCAAGCTCCCAGGCATTACCCGTCTGCATGGCGAGGTTGATCTTCGATGTGATCGACGTCATCAACCCCAGATAACCTGCCGTGCCACGCAACGGAATCGGCGCGCCATACACCGGCTGAGCCGGATCGACGGTAACAGGCAGCGAGCTGCCGATGCCGGTGGTGGCACCAGGAATCACGCGGTAATACGGATTGGTCACCCATTCGTGCGCCAGGCCGGCGGTCGGGCCGTCGATCTGCTGATCCCATGCGATACCGATGTCGTGCATGGCCTTTTTGTCGAATTCCATGATGCGCACTTGCATCAACACCGTCGGCTGCATCTGCACCGGGTTGGCACTGGTGAAGTTGACGATCTGCGGATAGATCTTGCGCAGCGACTCGATATTGGCGATCTCGCCGGGCGTGAGGTTGGATCCGGTCACAGCGACGTTGCCGCCGATCGGGGTCACGGTAATAGCCTTGTTATCACCGAGCATCTGGCGCACCACTTCCGCCACCTGCTCGCTGTTGCCGGCGGTGACGTGCACGGTCACGCTGCGCTGGCTTCCATCGCTCATCCACAGTTGCATCGACGTATCGCCGGGCTTTTCGGCAATCAGCACCATTTCCTGCTTGCCTATCGTTTTCACCTCCAGCAACTTGCCGTCGCCCACGGCAATGCGCTTGAGCGGCCCCGGTGCGCTTTGCACCTGAGCCTGTCCGGCATACATGGTTATCTCATCGGGAATATCCGCGGACTGGGCGTGCGCCTTCCTGGTCCCCAACGCGATCAAAACGCTACAAAGACCTACGCACAGTATTGCTTCCGCAAAGCGGACTCTAAAGATACGCGCCATGAATCAACCCCTGCCCCCGATAATGAATTCCACACCCGTCGCTTTGTGGACAGGACTTCCTATCCTTAATAGATCGGCCTTGCTCAATGCATTCAAATTGAATGGCTCGTTGCTGCCGGCGTGGCGAAGCATCACGCGCAGTTCGCCGCTCTTGCCAGCCAAGGCCACACGCTGCGCTTCCGACGGAGACAACTCCAGCGTCACGTTCGAATAATTGTCCTTATCGCTCTGATCGCCGCTTTGCATACCCTTTGCACGATGTCCGGTCGCGAGCACCATCACGTTGCTCTCCAGCGGCATGATTCTTACCGCCTCGTTCTCGGTCACCATCAACAGGATGTCCACGTGATCGCCGGGAACGATCAGCCCGGACACCGAATTGGTGTCGTCCACCTGGATGCTGTAGGCCACGTCCCCTTTGTTGATTACATTCGAAAAGTGATCGGTGATCAGATCGATGGCACTCGCGCTCAGCGGCGCGCCTTGTGCGACGGGTGCACGCAACAGCTGACCGATGTAGCCTTCGTAGTTGTCGGGCGTAATCGCATCGGCGGGGACAAACGCCTCCGGCACATCGCGTGTGGCGACGTCGCTTGCTTGCAGAATGTCGCCTCTTTGCAGCGCGTGCACCGGTACTACGACCGTCACCGTCTTGGTGTGATCGGTCGGCGTGCGTGCCGCCACCTGTTTGTTGACGTACTGGACGGCCAAAAGGCTGGCGAATAGGCCAAGCACGATGGCGATCGCCAGGTAAAGCAGATTCCTGTTGATACGAGGCATCAAAAACTCCCTTTCAAAACCAAGAAGCCGAAAGTGCGTACACGAAACTCGCGTACGCATCGCGCATGGCTTGCGCAAGTTGCGTAATCACATTGGGATTGCCGATAAGCACGATGGCGATGAACAAGGCAGCGATCACGTATTCGACCGTCGCCGCACCGCGTTGGTGTCGAGGGAGACCTGCACGAAGTACTATCCGACCGAATGCATTCACGGCGCAGTCTCCTCTCCCAGCACATTGATGACGATCTCGGAATGGCCGCTGCGCTCCGTCATGGCCAGCGTCATTTTTCGATCGCCCTGTTCGTAATTCATCACGCACGACGCCGCGTCGCTGACGCAGTTGCCAGCGCCGGCAGGTTTCCAACCTTGTGCGATCAGATGCTCGCGGTAGTAGCTCGCGTTCTGTTCCACCGAAAGGTCGTTGGTCATCGCCAGAGTGCGATCCGGCGTCGGGTCGTCGGGGTAGGAGATGTCGTTGAATACCGTGGTGTTGGCCGGCCGCGGAACACCCTTGCCCAATTCGACCCGAACGTGGTCGTGTGGAATCCTCACGATGCCGATATCGCCGCGGCTGCCGCTGCCGTCACTGCGCACCTGCACGGTGATATAGAAGTCGCCTTCCCGGTGTCCGACGACCTGCCAGCCAGAAAGCTGATTCAGTACGGATTGCCTTCCCCACAGGTCGCGATAAAACTTCACAATGTCCGCGGCGTTCTGCGTCGAGGCGAAAACGCGACTGCGCATATCCGCGCCGTTGTAGATCAGATGCGAAGAAATCTCCGCGGCTTGCATTCCGTCGGGCAAGGCCGGATCCGGCCAATCGGATGCGAATGCGCCTGCCGGTAGCGCACCCGCCCACAGCACACATGCGCTCAGCGCAAAGTGTTTAAGGATGCGTCGTGCCATATCGCACCAGCTTGTCGCTCGGCACTACGTCGGGCGCGGTCTTGCCGAGCCTGAAGTCGTTCCATCCAGGCGTCAGCACCTGATCGATGACCGGGATATCGCCCAAAATGTTCATGAACTTGTCGATGCCACCATCGATCGAATTGCCGGCCCATTCCGAGGGCGTCAGCGGCTTGATGGCCGAACGCACGGAACGCAGCGTGTCGTTCTGCGGCTGACCGTCGCTGTTTTCGCCCGCGCCGTCGGCGTTCCATGCGTCGGCGAGCAGCACGGTGCGGCCGTGGAAATCCAGATCCATCGTATCCAGCGGATCCAAGAAGGCGAGCGGCTTGCCGGAGCTGTCGGTGATGTGTTCAGGCTTTACGTGCACTTCGGCGGTAATCAGGCCGTCGTTGTCGGGCGGAAACGTACCCAGACCGATCGCTTTGGAACCCTGCCCGAGCGGGCCGAGGATCGTTTCCGACAACGCGGGCGATTTTGCGTTGGTGTACGTACCCAACGTGACGTTGCGCGCCAGCACCAGGTCGCGCCCGGCAAACGTGGTGAGCATGGGATCTTGCAGCCGCGACGGCGCCGTGATGTTGTTGAGCGTGGCGTCGGCTTTGCCGAACTGCAGCGCTTGCATGCGATTTTGCTCGATG
Organism: Dyella sp.; assembly: GCA_035508595.1. Classification (GTDB taxonomy): domain Bacteria; phylum Pseudomonadota; class Gammaproteobacteria; order Xanthomonadales; family Rhodanobacteraceae; genus Dyella_B. The sequence goes on along the minus strand of DATJMR010000083.1, from coordinate 6,522 downwards.
GTCTGCGAAGGCAAACCGCCGGCGCTGTTGACGATGGTCGGGCTGACTGCAGCATCCCAGGCGGCCGTGCGCGCCGCTGCCTGCGTTTGCTGGCGAATGTGAGTGTACTGCCCGAGTAGCATCACGCCGAGGAACATCGGCACGATCACGATGCATGCGATGGCCATCTCCACCAGGCTCTGTCCGCGCTGTGCTTGCGCGCCCATGTGTGCCCGGGAAAATGTCGGTCGATGGATGCGTGCGTTCATGCTCCTTCCTCTCCTTGGGCGATTGGCGTTACGGCGACGCGGCGCTGACGGCAACGCCGTCAGGTACCTTGAACGCCGACTGATCCAGCGGCTGGCCAACCGTGAACACGCGCGTCTCCAACGACCATGCCGCACCCTTGCCGGGACGAGACCAGAGCACGATCGAACTGTCTTGCGACATGCCGTCCTTGAGGGCATCGACACCGTAAGAGGAATAGCCCCACTTTGCGCCGCCCTTCCACACGCACAACTGCAATCCTTGTGCGTTCTGCCAAATGGAACAGGCCGCACCGTTCGCGCTGGCGTCGCTCAATTTGCTCCACCCGGCCTGTTTGGCCGCATCGTCCATATTGCCGTCGCCCGCCGGCAACGGCGTTACCGGCGTCGGAGCACCGAGCTCTTGCACTTCGGCTTTGTGCGTGGCGGCATCGATCAGCGTCGAACGCCCCTGTGCATCGATGATCTCAGTCTGATCCTTGTGAATCAGCGTGAATTGGCATGGCGAGCCGGCATTCTGGTGCCACTCTTCCGTGTGCTTGGCTTGCGTGTCGGGACCGATCCAGGCTTCCACATGCAGACGGCCGATCTTGCCGACTTCATCCTGAGTGAGCTCATGCGTCGGCATGCCGGATTTTTTGCAGGCGTCCAACAGCGATCGATAGGCTTTTTCTTCCTGCGCTTGACCGTCGACCATCAATACGGCGGTTTGGTCGTAATGAATGGGCGGACGCTCGCTTGACGAGGCGGACGCATCCTCGGGCGAGGATGATTCTGCATTGTGCGAGCATCCAAGCAATGCCAGCATCAGCAAGACCGCCGTTCCCTGCATACTCGCTTTTGAAAAGTTCTTAATCACAATCCCACCGCATCGGTTGCAAATATTTCGGCTTTCACGCTCGTCGGCGTATCGATCAAACGCGCTTGCCAATAGGGGCTGAAAAGGTTGCCTAATTCGCGACGGCTGTCGGCGTTGCGCGGAAACAAGCTGCGCGGACGATCGAAATAAACCTGCGCGGAAGCCAGCGCCGTCATGCGGTTGTCTTGCGCTTGATCGGGAACCGTGAAATTCGGAGGGCCGCCCAGACCCTTTACATTGGAGGTCGTTCGCACATCGGTCATCACCTGATCGACGACGACACTGAAGACCGGACCCACATCTTGTTTACCGGTTGCGTCGTAAGGCACGACCGCCCGGTTGGCGACAATGTCGTCGTACGAATGCAGCCCCTGATAGCCGGTAAGGATGGCTTCGTTATTGTTCGGCTCGGCCGGATTGGTGCGCGCCAGGCTCCCGGCGCTGCCGTTGTTCAGCGCGCCGTTGTACGGCTGCACATAGCCCCGATCGTTGTCGTAAGGCGACGTCCAGCCGCGATCGGCGTCGACAAGATTGGCGAAGGCCGCGCCCGAACTGCGTTTTACGGCGGCGGCTCCGCCCCATGCCATCGGCAGATCGACATCGTCCAACGGCCAAGGCAGCGGGATGTGCATATTCAGATCATCCAGCGCCACCCAGCGGTTGTAGCTCACCAAATCGGTTCCGCCGCGCTTGTGCAACAACAGAACATCGCCGTTTCGTTTGGCGGAGAACCCGTCGCGCGCCTCCATCACCACGTTGGCGTAGCGGTCGGCATCGGCAGTGTGGCGAGGATTGCTGCTGGGCGACGCCGAATTCGGTACGACGTAGAGCTTTATGTAATGGCTATTGGCCACGATCAGCTGTTGCCCAAGTATCACCAGTGACCGTGCATCCAAGCTGGCCTGTTTGTCGGTGGTTCCCGTCGCGCCTGCGGTGTTCGCCTTGATGACGTCCTGCACTACTGTCGGCACATCGATGATTTCTGCGTCGCCAACTGCCCTCGACGCATCGGAATAAAGCAGATTCGCATCGCTGAGACCAGTGATGGCAACCGTGAAAACACCCTTCATGCCATTGCGAAGTTCTTCGATGCCATCCTTCACTTCATCAAGCTCGGCGGCAATTTCATTGAGCATCACGCCGACTTCAGCGCCAACACCTGTCAGATCCAACGCCCAACCAATGCCGTTGGCGGCATCCGCGAAATGGTCGGTGCCGGATATAACGTAATTCATCCACGAATGCAGACTCACCATCTGCGCCATAGCCACTTCGTTCGCCACCTGCGCGCGATTCAGATAGGCGATCAGGTTGTATGCACGCGCCTCCTGCACGGCGGCGCTGTACGCCGCCGCGTCAGCGGTGTTGTTGAGCTGGACTTTTTTGTTGATCACTTGGCCGGTGTTGAAAAGCACCAGCACCCCAATCACGAAGACCAACATGCAGATCACCGCCAGGATCAATGTCTGCCCCTTCTGCCGCGTTCGCATCGAACGCGCAGGGCAGCACCGAAGCCGGCGGTTTCCCGCCATCTTTCGCAACTGAATTGCCGGCATTGCTTTTTCTCGGCCACGGACCAGAAGTCACCGCAAACGCGGCGACATCGTGTCTAGAAGATTGGGGAGCTGCTGAAGGGTGCAGCAGCATGCTGCACCCTTGCGACCAACAGATTTCGGCAATCCGTTACTGAATTTCCTTCTCGCTTTGGTAGCTCTTGAGATCCTTCGTCTCCACGCCCTTGGCAGCAGCCGAATTACCCTCGGTCTTGGCGTGATTGATGGTACTCGTGGCGTCAGTACCACCCAGCTCCTGACCCATGGCACCCACTTGCGAACGAACGGTCGCGCCGAAATAGCTCACCGCAGCGATGGCTGCAATGGCGATCAGCGCAGTGATGATGATGTACTCGGTCATGCCCTGACCGCGTTGACGACGACGGATACCGCGAAGCGAAAATGCCTTTTCCATGGTGTAGCCCCTATACGGTTCGAACTTGCGATTGAAAGAAATAACTGGCCCAGCCAGCTAACCGCAAATACCGCCCCCTACGGCATTTCGTCCGAAAATTCAAAAAGTTAGCACTCCCTCTCCTCAACAGGCGAGGTATGAATTTGCGATACATCGGACAAGTACGAACTTACGTCAAAAAATTGGCGCGCGGTGTCAACAAAATATTTCACTTTGGCAAAATATTCAGTTTTCATTCACTAATTGTAGGATCATTCTTACAAAACGCGGACAATATATTTTGTAATTGACTTTAAAAACAATCACTAACAAGATCGGCGCTCGCCTCGAAAAAAATCAAAATCTGTACCGGAATTTGGGCAATGATCGTTAAGTTTCGCGCAAGCTGAATGCGTTTGAAACAAGAACCAAGGATGAAGGAAACGTGAAAATAAACGGCATAAATATTGCTGAAAGCCTCTCAACGGCATTAATTGCGAGCGCGATCACACTCCTATTTTTGGCAACCCCAGCCCTCGGCACCGACGTGCCAAACAGCAAAGACAACCCCATCGTTTCGCGTTTTGCCGGCTCCGCCATCGTGGGCTACCAGCAATCGGCTTTTGACGAAGTCCAATTGCCGATAGGGCCGCTGCGCAACGCCGTTTTCGACAAGACTTATCCATCAAAAGGAAAGGTGACGCGCATCGCCTATGCAGCACCGGATGGAAAAACATCCGCCGAGGTGCTCGCGAATTTCCAAAACGCGTTGCAAGGCCACGGATTCAAACTGCTCTACACATGCGCAAGCGGCAGCGATGGATGCGGCGGCTTCAATTTTTCGCAGAAGTACGCCGAAGGAATTCTTTCGGGCGATCCGTCGCATTACAACGCGATGATCGGCGTTCTCTATTCGACCAACGACGATGTGCGTTATCTGTTGGCGGAACTGCAGCGCGGCACCGCAAAGGTCGATGTTGGGCTGATGGTTGCCAAGAACAACGACAACCCTGCCGGCGTGTTGCTGCAAATTGTCGAGAGCGGCGACATGCCGACCGATCAGGTGACGGTCGATAGCGCAGCGATGGAAAAAGGTTTGCGCACAGACGGAAAAATCGCGCTGTACGGCCTGCATTTTGCGACGGACAGCGCAAACCTCGAGCCAGACTCTGAGCAGACTCTGAAGCAGATGAGCGACCTGTTACACAAAGAGCCGACACTCAAGGTATACATCGTCGGGCACACCGACAACACCGGCACGCTCGCTCACAATCTCGCTTTGTCGCAAGCCCGCGCCGATGCGGTGATCAAGGTGCTCGTGTCGCACTACGGCATTGCGCCGGCGAGGCTTTCGGCCAAGGGCTTGGCGTCTTATTCGCCGGTGGCAAGCAATCGCGACGATGCGGGCAAGGCCAAAAACCGTCGCGTGGAAATGGTCGAACAATGAGAGAACGGACTGCAGCATGAGTGCCGATAGCGATCTTCATTTTTCAAACAATTACCGTGATCTGTGCATGCAGACAGGAACCGGCGCGGGATTCCAGTTCGAGTTCTATTGCGAGTGCTGCAATGACACCTGGCGCTCACCGTTCGAGCCCTATCGCAGCGGACAGGCATCGGGCTGGATGCGCGAGGCCGGCGGCTTGCTGGGTGGATTGCTTGGAAGTTTCGGCAACCAAATCGACAATGCTGCCGAGGGCTTAGCACGAGCAGGATGGGGCGTTGCGCGCGATAGCGCGTTCAAAGCCGCCATCGGCGCGGCGGAAACGCGCTTTCATCGCTGCGCGCATTGCCATCGTTATGCCTGCGATCGGTGCTGGAACGACGACAGCGGATTGTGTCAAAACTGTGCGCCTGATCTTGCTGCCGAAGTGCAAGCCGCTCGCTATGCCGGCGTCGCGCAAGCGGCAACGGACCATGCACGCGCCGCCGGTGCGGCGCAGGCTGTCGACGTGGAGGTAAACGCCGCGCGCAACCTGGTTTGTCCCGCGTGTCACAGCGAAACGCACGGAGCGAAATTCTGCCCCCAGTGCGGCCAGAATCTGAGTATCAAAGCGGAATGCGGCAGTTGCCACACTACGCTTCCCGCCGGCAGTCGCTTCTGCCCTGAATGCGGTCATCCCGCCGCCGCAGCGTGACCGGATGATTCGACTCGGCGCAGGAGCACGCGTCGAATCGGCACTTTTCTTTGCTAAAACTCTCTGTCATGGAAACCGACATATGCAAACGATCACACGCTTAGCACTGGCCTCCCTTATCGGCATGGCGGCTTTTTCGCAGCCGGTTTTCGCATCGTCTACCCCGGCATCCGGCATTGACACGACCACATTGCGAAATTTTTCGCTCGATACGACGTTTCTGTCGAAATGGAAAGCCGTGCAAACCGATGCACTGAAAGACCCATGCCACCTCGATGCGATGTTTACGCTTATGAAGATGACGCACGACGGCCAGAAATATTCGGTAGACCAGGTCGCCAGCGGATACGACGCGCAGCCCGGCGTGCACGCCATGCTGGCCAGCCACGGCATCACCGCGCGAGATTACTTGGCGGGCGTAATGACGCTGTTCGCGGCCGGCAAGCAGGAAATGGCCGAGGAACATCCCGGCATGGTCAAGAAGACCGGTTTTCAAGTAAGCGAGGCCAACCTGGCGTTCTATCGCCAGCACAAGGACGAGATACATCAATTCTCCCAACAGACCGGGGAGCAAATGCTGCGTCAGAATGGCGGGAAAATGCCCACCTGCCCGGGTTGATCGAGGGCTTCGCAGCGCTTCGGCAATGTCGCTTTAGGACCGCGGAAGCGGTGCTCGCGCGAGCGCCCATACATCGACGCGAGCGATGCCGGCGCGCTTCAATACACGTGCGCACTCTTCAAGTGTTGCACCTGTGGTGAACACATCGTCGAGCACGGCAACATGCGATGGAAGCGCGGCGGCATCGCGAAGTGCGAAAGCGCCGCGCAAATTGCGCCGCCGCTCCGTGGCATCCAAGCCCGTTTGCGCCTCGGTGTGGTGAACGCGGCGCAGAAGATCGTGTCGGCAAGGAAGGGCTAGCGCACGGGCAAGTGGCTTCGCCAATTCCCATGGTTTTTAAAAGTCAACCAAAACACTATTTAACAGCTCGATTGCAGGGCAATTGGGGTGACATAGCGAACATCCGCTATGCGACTTGAGCCTGCTGTCTAAGACGCGTAGCTATAGATTTTTGACTTAATTTTAACTTAACATCTCTCTGATTTTTGTCGCCCTTCGGTAAGCCCATATAGCGTGGCCATTTTCCGAATCTGGCACCGCAATAAGCCGGTGTCACGATAGCATCCACCCACGGTGTTGAGTTCTATCCAAAACTGAGCCACTTCCTGGGGTGATTTTCGTCGAATTTTGAGCCACCACCCCGCACCCTCCGCTCATGCCTGAGCGGGAGTAACAGGAGTGATCGACGTGGCCCTATTAAGTGTGATTCGACGG
>DATJMR010000082.1:0-6646 GCA_035508595.1 Dyella sp. | reverse complement strand
AGGTGTCGCTGAAATACATCGAAGTAAACGGCGCTGACCTGAAGCCGGAAGCGCAGCCGACCGACGAAGATTTGAAGAAGCGCTACGAGGCCGAGTTGTCGCGTTTTGGCATGCCGGAAGAGCGCGAGGTATCGCACATCTTGATCAATGTTCCCAAGAACGCCACGCCCACTCAGCAGAAGGCGGCCTTGGACAAGGCGAACAAGATCGCTTCCGACGCCACCCCGGCCAACTTCGCCAAGTTGGCGCAGCAGGATTCGGATGACTTGGGTTCAAAGCTGCAAGGCGGCGACCTTGGCTGGCTGCAGAAAGGCGTGACGAACGCGGCGTTCGACGCGGCGATGTTTTCCTTGCAGAAAGGGCAGATCTCCAAGCCGGTATTGTCCGACGAGGGTTATCACATCATTTACTTGCGCGATGTTCGCAGCGGACAGACTAAGCCGTTCGCAGAAGTTCGCGAGCAGCTTTTGAAAGAAGCGACCTCCTCGGACAGCGATCGCGCGTACAACGACGCCGCCGGCAAGATGACCGATCTCACGTCGCAGAACCCGGGCTCGCTGGAGCCGGCTGCGCAGGCTTTGAAGCTTCAGATCAAAGAAACGCCGCTCTTTAGCCGTACAGGCGGTCAAGACGTCGCTGCCAATCCCAAAGTGATTGCCGCTGCGTTCTCCAACGATGTGCTTGCGGCGGGCAACAATTCCGCGCTGATCAATCTGAGCAAGACCGATTCCATCGTCGCGCGCGTGGACAAGCATGTGCCGGCGTCGCCCAAGCCGATCGCGCAAGTGCATGACACGATCGTGCAGAAGCTTCTCGATGAGCGTATTGCCGAAGCGGCACGCCAGAAAGCCGATGTGCTGGTTCAGCGTCTGAGCAAGGGCGAAGACCTGGCCGACGTCGCCAAAGCGGAGCACGCTGATTTGCAAACGGTAACCCAGGTACAGCGCGTTCAGCCGAATGTCCCCCAGCCGGTGCTGGCGCAGGCCTTCAAGACGCCGCACCCCGGCGCGGACGGCAAGCCGCAGTTTGCCGACGCGGAATTGGATCACGGCACGTACGCGGTGCTGGCGGTCGATAAGGTGCAAGGCGGCGATGTTTCCAAGATGACGGCAGACGATCGCCAGCAGCTTTATCGCCAGATGATGCAGGTCTACGGTAGCGTGGAGACCCAAGGCTTCGTCGATATGCTCAAAGCCGGCACCAAGATCGAAATTGCCAAGGACCGCATGTAAGCGCGGTGTTTGAAGGCTCCCAAAAGGCGGCTCCATGAGCCGCCCTTTTTTGTGGATCAAGATGTGCGCGGCAGACATCCCGCATACGCAAGATGATGCAAGTCGCTTCGATCTCAGCGCGGATGCTTAGTGGGATGTGCCTGGCGGGTCGATCTTCAGCACCTGGCCCGGCTTCAACGGCTTGCCATGCAGATGGTTTAAGCGCTCGAGTGTGCTCACGCTTACAGAGTAATGATGCGCGATCTGCCAAAGGCTTTCGCCGGAGCGTACGGTATGCGTGCGAATGTGCCGGGGCGAATCGGCGGATGCGGCGTTGTTGTTCTGCGAATTCGCTGTGTCGTCCTCATACATGCTCGGCAACGATGCATCGGCAGATGCGTTCGCAGTCATGTTCTGCCCATCCGTTTGCATGGCGCTGCGGAAAAGCTCGGCGTTGCGATGCGGTAGCAGGAGGTGCGCGGTGGTATCGGTATTGAGGGAGTTGCCTTGCAACGCCGGATTGAAACGCTTGAGCGTGTCCGCTTGCATGCCTGCATGATCGGCGGCCGTGGACAGCGTCATCCCGTGGTTGATCTCCACCGTCTCCAAATGTTGGTCGGCAGGAAGGCTGGGCAGTTCGACGTTGAAGCGCGAGGGTTCGCGAACGACGCAGGAGATGGCCAGCAATTTGGTGAGATGTTCGCGCGTAACGCGAGGAACCGGCAATTTGGGAATGGCCGGTTCAGCGGGCGGCATGCCGTGTTGCTGCACGAGTCGCTGGATGCCGAACTCGCCGCGATTGAACGCATAGTCGACCAGGCGCCAATCGTGCAATTCGTTGTGATAGTCGCGCAGCATGCGCATCACGCCATCCGTCGAGGCGGACGTATCCAAGCGGCCGTCGTAGCGATGGTCGACATGCAAACCCATGACGTGCGCCGTGCTCTGCACCAGCTGCCACATGCCCGCAGGCAAGTTGCGACGGCCAGGTACCGGCCGGTATTGGCTTTCCACCCATGGCAAAAGCACGAATTCGCCGGCCACTGCGTATTTTTCGGCGGATTGCTGCACATACACCAGTTGGGGCAACGCGTCTTTCATTTGAGCTTCGAAGCGTTGCGGATTTTGCGTGTATCGACGTGCCCACGTCATGATTTGCGGGTCGGCATCGCAGTCGGGCATGGCAAAGCTACCGCGCAGCTTGTCCCAGACCGATGACGGTTGCTCCGGCGAAATCACCGGTGCCGCGGCAACCGGCGGCGGGGGAGCAACGTTCAACGAGCCGGGTTGCGCGGTCACCTTGGTCGGCGGAGGTGTTGTCGGTTTGTTGACGGGAGGCGTCGCGCATGCGGTTAGCAGCGACGCAAGCGCCATGGGCAGAAGTCGTCGCGTATTCATGCGCGGAATGCGTCCTTGGCGGCGCGCAGCGCAGCGAAGCGGGCAACCGGATCGCTCGCGGCGCCATGCTCACGGCACCAACGCACGACGCTTTCGCTATCCACCCGCAAGAAAGGATTGCAAGCAAGCTCGCTTGACAACGTCGCAGGCACGCTTGGCTGTTGCGCTGCCCGCAGCTTGGCCACTTCATCCAGGCGCTGTTTTAGCGCAGCGTTATCGGGCTCCACGGTTTGCGCAAAGCGACCGTTGGCAGCCGTATATTCGTGGCCGCAACACACCAATGTGTCACCGGGCAGCGATGCCAATCGTTGCAGCGAGCCAAGCATTTGCGCGGGTGTACCTTCAAACAACCGGCCGCAGCCGAGGCTGAATAACGTGTCGCCACAAAGCAGCACGCCTTCGCCCACGTACACGATGTGGCTCAGCGTGTGCCCCGGTACGGCCAAGACCTGAAAATGCGCGGAGGGTTGTTGCAGCGTAAACGTCTCACCGTCTTTTACACGATGCGTGGCGACGGCGATGCGCGCATCCTCCGGTGCGTAGATGGGCACATCATGCATGTGCGACAGCTCGCCCGCGCCGCCAATGTGATCGTTATGATGATGCGTGAGCAAAATGGCGCGCAGCGTCAAGCCGCGTGCCCGCAATGCTGCTTCAACCGGCATGGATTCACCAGGATCGACCACGATGGCCTGACCGCGGTCATCGTGCAGCAGCCAAATGTAGTTGTCGGCAAGCGCCGGTAACGGTACGACGTGCAAGGCGAACTCCGCTCTGTTTTCGTATCGACTGACGCAGGCATCCGGCTTGCGCGTGACCGCCGACTATAAGGCGCAAAGCGGGCGTGATCGTTAGATATGCGTTAATCGAAATATCATGCGAACACGGTTAGGCAATGGTTCGTCTTTGCCGGGTCAGCCGCTAAACTCTGCTCGTAGCTTTCAATAGGCCTTGGTAGATGCGACAGCGCGCCCACGACATTTATGCAAGTGCGCCCATGCGTCATCTATTGGCCGATGAAACGGTCGCCTATATGCCTGATGTGCGTCGCTGCTCTGGCACCCGGGCCTTGCTGCTGTCGGCGGCCGCTCACGATGAGCCCCCCAATCCGCCCTATCTGGGGCAATGGGTGACGTTGCGCCTCGCAGACGGGCGATTTGCGGGGGATGTCTGCGCAAGCGCGGACGAAGCGCTGCCGTTCCTGGATGAAACGTTCGACCTCATCCTTTTGCGCCATGCGTTGGAGCTGGCGCCGCTGTCGTTGGCCGAAATCGTGCGTGTGCTCGCGCCGGGGGGGATGCTGGTGCTTACCGGCATGAGTCCCCTAAGTGGATGGACCCCGTGGTGGCTGTGGCGCACCCGCGGCAGTTCGACGTATGCAAGATCCCCCATTCAGGTCGCTGCTCGCCTGCGTCGCGCGGAAGTGCAGGTAGAGCGAGTACAGCGTGTAGGGAAGCTATTGCCGCTGTCATCGGCCGTGCTTGACGGGTCTCCCGGCTGGCTAGGTGGTGGCTACGTGCTGGTCGCCCGTAAGAAGGGGCCGGCCAGAATCCCAACACGCCTGCGGCCCAAACCGGTGACAACGCGGGTTGGGGCTGGCCTTGCGCCTGGTGCGAGGCGCAGTTCGGTAAGCTGAACGCCTTCAACAAAACGATATCGAGAAGTGGAGCGGAACGAGTGGCGGAAGTGGAAGCGTTTACCGATGGCGCGTGCCTCGGCAATCCAGGTCCTGGAGGATGGGCTGCCTTGCTGAGAGCCAAGGGCACCGAACGGTTGGTGAGCGGCGGCGAGGCGCAAACCACCAACAATCGCATGGAGCTGCTTGCCGCCATCAGCGCATTGGAAGCACTCAAGCGTCCTTGCCAGGTCGTGCTGACCACGGATTCGCGCTACGTCATGCAGGGTATCGAAGAATGGGTGCCGCGCTGGATCAGCAATGGCTGGCGTACCGCCGACAAAAAGCCGGTGAAGAATCAAGATCTATGGGAACGGTTGGCTGCCGCCGCCGCGCGTCATCAGGTGCGTTGGCAGTGGGTGCGCGGCCATAGCGGTCACGATGAAAACGAACGCGTGGATCAGGCTGCGCGCGAACAAGCGGAGCAATTTCGGAAAACGCCATGAGACAAATCGTTCTCGATACGGAAACCACAGGCCTCGAAGTACGGCAGGGGCATCGCCTGATCGAAATTGCGTGTGTCGAGATGGTCGAGCGCCGGCTTACCGGACGTCACTACCAGACCTATCTCAACCCCGATCGCGCGATCGACGAAGGCGCGCGCGAAGTGACGGGCATCGCGGACGAGTTTCTGCTCGATAAGCCGCGTTTCCCCGAGATCGTGGATGAATTTCTTGCTTTTATCGATGGCGCGGAGCTGATCATTCACAACGCGGCGTTCGACGTTGGATTTATCGATGCCGAACTATTGCGCGTTAGCGAGCACTTCGGGCGGCTACGCGATCGTTGCAACGTACTGGACACGCTGGCGATGGCGCGCGAGCGGTATCCGGGGCAGCGCAACAGTTTGGATGCACTGTGTAAGCGACTGGGCGTGGACAATTCCGCGCGCGATCTTCACGGCGGCCTGATCGACGCGCAGTTGCTGGCGGACGTCTATCTGGCGATGACGTCAGGTCAGGTCGTCCTGGATTTGGGTTTCGAGGGCAAAGGCGAAACCGGTGCGCGGGCCGTGATCGCGCCGGTGGTGCTGGCTCGTCGTCCGCGAGTGCTGCGCGCGAATGAAGAAGAGATTGGCGCGCATCTGCAACGTCTCGATGCGCTCGATAAAAGCGCGGGCGGTCAATCCGTGTGGCGCAAGCAGGAAGCGGAGGCTTAAGCCGCGTTTGCTAGTGAATGCGCGCCAAGATCGCGGTGATGTTATCGCTGCCGCCGCCTTCGAGCGCGGCGAGCAGCAGATGATCCAGGCATTCTTGCGCTGCCAGATCGGAGCGGCCGATGATCCGTGCCATGGCGGCATCGTCCACTTCTTCGGTAAGCCCGTCGCTGCATACCAAAAAACTGATGCCCGCTTCGAGTTGACCTTTTGCCATGCTGATATGCAATTGGTCGGGTGCGGTGATGCCTAGCGCCTGGGTGAGAATATTGCGCTGAGGGTGGCGCTTGGCTTGCGCCTCGTCGATCGTGCCGGCTTCCACCAGTCGCTGCACCAGCGAGTGGTCGTGGCTGATCTGGTGCAAACCGTTTTTCCACTGATAGATCCGACTATCGCCCACCCAAACCACTTCATAACTTTGTTCGGAAAAACGAATCGCCGCGACGGTGGTACCCATGGGTAATGCGTCGTCATAGCGTTGCGCGTGCTCCAACAGGCGGGCGGCCGCGACGTGCACCGCTTGCGCGAGCGATTGTCCGCTGCGAACGGCTCCAACGATGGTGTCGCGCGCCATGGCCGAGGCCACCTCTCCATGTTGGTGTCCGCCCATACCGTCGGCAACCAGAAACAAACCGAGCGATGCGTCGGCGTAGTAAGTGTCTTCGTTGCGCGTGCGGCGCAATCCGACATGGGTTCCGTGTCCGAATTCGATCATGGGCATCCGCCGGGTAGCTGCGCGCAGCATGCCGGATGTGGAGGCGTGGCGCAAAAGTTTTGCGAATGCGTTCACACCTCGCGATGAGCGTCATGCTTGTGTTTGGTTGCTGCACCGTTGACGGCGCAGACGCCATGGAGCGTTAGCAGTGACCGGAGAGGGCGGGATTGTTCGGCCCATCCATGAGCCTCACCTCTCCGCGCTACGCGCTGAGGGGGCAGCTTTCGGGCACTCCAATTTGCTCCAGGCATGTGTGGGTGTCGAATGGTTTGGGTTCTCATCGAACCACTCGCTCCGACATAAAAAAACGCCCACGAGGGGCGTCTTTTTATGTGGCGGAGAGGGTGACCGTGTTGAGTTCTATCCAAAACTGAGCCACTTCCTGGGGTGATTTTCGTCGAATTTTGAGCCACCACCCCGCACCCTCCGCTCATGCCTGAGCGGGAGTAACAGGAGTGATCGACGTGGCCCTATTAAGTGTGATTCGACGG
>DATJMR010000081.1:0-8502 GCA_035508595.1 Dyella sp. | reverse complement strand
AACGTCAGCGAAGTCAGCGCGTGCGGATGCGTTGCGGCAAAGGCTGCCGCCGGCACCGTTCCCCAGGAATGCGCAACGATATGCACGTCCGTCATGCCTTGGCGGCGGAGATAGTCGACGGCAAGCGCTATTTCATGCGCGGCTTCTTTCGCATCGGTCACGGGTGCTTCGCCATGCGCCGGTCCGAGCATCGCCGGCGGCCGACTGGATGCGCCGAAGCCTAAAAAATCCAAGCCGCAGGATACGTAGCCTTTTCGCGCTGTGAACGCAATCCAGGAATCGCCCGGCCCAAATTCGAACCCCGATGCCAGCATCGTCGGAAAACTCGCTCCATGAATAAACAACACGCTCTTGCGCGACGGTTGCAGAGGTTGCGCGCAATGCAGTGCCAAGCGTTGAGCTGGTGATCCGGGTACGGGAATGTAGGTCGTAGCGACGGCCACATCCTGCGTTCCCGCCAGCGAGGCCAGCGCGAGCAAAAGCGATGCGAACATACATGATCCATCCGACGAAGTTGATCACCACGTTAACGTTTCGTCAGCCCCGACGTTTTGGTCTTGGGCGAAACAATCCAATGAGATCGGTGTTACCGCACCTTGGGCGTCACGAAATCACAGCGTCGCACTGACGATGTAATTCGGAAGCTGGGCGAGTACGATCCCGCCAGGGATCAGACTCCTGGACGAGGAGGCGGTATGAAAGGAACAACACCTTGGCGTGCCTGGATGCTTGTTGCGATGTGTTTACCCGCCTTTGCAGCAGGGCAAACCACATTATCGCCGGTGCAGGTGACCGCGCCTGCGTACACCTCGCATCACGGCGGATATCTTGTTTCCGGGGATTTTCAGACCAATCCGCATATTCCTTCGGTCGTGTTTCCCTCGCAGGCATTGGTGGCTGACGACGTATTGAGCGTCGATCCGGTCCATCTGGCCGACGACGACTATCTTGTCGTGCAGGAGTGCGCGGTCGCCGATTGCAGTCAGGCGAGCATCGTGCGGGTGTGGAACGCCGGAGGGGCAGCGAGTGCGTATCAGAACGACGAAAATCGCATTCTCATCAAACACGAAAATAAGTATTGGATCTGGGTGAAGCATTTCCCCGAGCCCTCCACGCTCGGCTGCGCTACCTGTCAATATCACTACTACACCAGCTTCGAGCCTTTCAGTCCGCCCATGGTGCTGATACCCAGCGGCGAACTGGCTGCTTTCAACAAAGATGCCTTGCTGGCGGCACGCGCGGACGATCCGGTGCAGGTGAAAACGCAATCACACGAAGGTTCCACTTTTGTGGTGACTTACGAGGATGGCAGCACGGTACGAATCAGGCGGATGCACGCCGATCATGAGGCGAGGTGAGGCATGGCGTCTTCACAAACCGATGCGGGCGTTCTGCGTTTTACCAGTCCCTTTTCATTCGATGATACGGTGAGGCGGCTGCAGGCTGCGTTGGCGGAGCGCAACATCAAAGTGTTTGCCACGATCGATCAGCAGGCCGAGGCGTTGGCGGTCGGGTTGTCGATGCCGCCGACAACGCTTATCGTGTTTGGCAATCCCAAGGCCGGCACGCCGTTGATGCTCGCCGTTCCTTCGTCCGGTATCGATTTTCCCTTGAAAGCGCTGGTGGTGGAATCCACGCAAGGGCACGTCGACGTGTATATCAACGCCACCCGATATCTGATCGAGCGACACGGTCTGCCATCGGCATTGGCAGCAAATCTTGCGCCGGTGGAAAGCCTCATTGCACATCTGCTGGACGGTGCAACATCCTCATGGAATTAACAATGCCGCCGTTTTCTCGCCATATTGCGGTGTTGGATGCACCATCTGCCTTGGTCTAAAGTGCTCGCGTGAATGAATATCGATCAAGCCATGGCGTTTGTTCACGAGCACGGCATCGTGCTGACTGCCGCCCGCGGATCGGCGCCACGTTTATCGGAAGCGATTGCCGGTGAGCCGATCAAAGGGAGTTGGTGGGCACATCCCAAGAGCCATCAAATTTTTGCGATCTTGCAGAAACTGGCCGAATCACCCGATATCCTGGTTTGCCGCTTCGTGGACGGAAAGGTGACGCTTGTCCATCGCCGGCTGTGGCCGGCGCTGGTTCGCCTGGCGGATCGCTTCGAGCCGGCGAGACTCGCGCAGGTGCATGAAGAACACACCGCCAAAGGGCGCCACGAAACGCGAGAGGTGCCGTTCCCGGAATGGGTGCCGGCGGCCGTGCTGGACGAAGCGAAACAGCTTAGCGCGGAGCAGGCGCTAGCCATGCTTGGCGCTGCCGCGTCGGTGGGACACGGGGAACGGTAAGCGATTCGCAGGCCACGTGTGTCCGGAAACGCGCTCCGCCTGAGCGAACATTGATGTTGCACTGCGGTTCAAGAAATACTCGGTCATCACGCAGCCCGGTGTCGCCATGACAGAGTTACTTTCGCCCGATGCACTCGTTTCGCAGCCACTCGATCACGCACTCACGTTGCCGGCTCGTTTCTACACGGATACGCGAATGCCGGCGTTGGATGCATCCGCCATCTTTGCGCGAAGCTGGCAACTGGTGTGTCATCAATCGCAACTGACCGGCGTGGGCGACCACGTGGTGACGGAGATTGCGGGATTGCCACTGCTGGTGGTGCGCAGCGATGAATCCCGTATTCGCGCGTTCCACAACGTTTGCAGGCATCGCGCGGGGCCGATCGCGATATGCGAAGGGCGCGGCGCGCAAAGCCTCCGCTGTCGCTACCACGGTTGGACCTACGGATTGGATGGCGTGCTGCGCGGCGCACCGGAAATGGGGCGTACGCCCGACTTCAATCCTTCCGATATTCGCCTTCCCGAAGTGCGGGTGCACGTGTGGCAAGGGCTGGTGTTTGTCGCCATTGCCGACGCGCCGCCGTTCGAGGCATTTGTCGCGGGCATCGATGCCCGACTGGGCCCGCATCGCGCACTGGATGGATACGAGTTCCATCACCGCGCCAGCTACGACGTAGCCTGCAATTGGAAAGTCTATGTCGACAATTATCTCGAAGGCTACCACGTGCCGTGCATCCACCCCGGTTTGAACAGCCTGCTCGATTACCGCAGCTACATCACCGAAACGGCCGAATGGTATTCGTTCCAGTTCAGCCCGCTGGAGAGCGGCGATGATCTCTATGGCAGCGGCGAGGCGCTCTATTACTTCCTGTATCCCAATGCCATGCTCAATATCCTGCCAGGCCGTTTGCAGACTAACCGCGTGTTGCCGCTCGGCGTGGATCGCTGTCGGGTGGAATTCGATTTCTACTACGCGCCGGATAGCAGCCAGGAAGCGCAGGTGCGCCGCGCCAAAGACGTCGAGTTCAGCGACGAAGTGCAAGACGAGGATGTCACCATGTGCGAAGACGTGCAGCGCGGCCTGGCTTCCGGCTCTTACGTGGCGGGGCGCTTGAATCCACTGCGCGAAAATGCCGTGCATCATTTTCATGAAATGGTGCGTCGCGCCTATCGCGAATCGCTTGTTCAGGCATGAGTACCGGCCGGCGGTCGCTTGGTTTATGGATGCTGATTGCGCTGGTTGTCGGCAACATCATCGGTTCGGGCGTATTTGTTTTGCCTGCGGCACTGGCGCCATACGGCGCGGCAAGCCTGCTTGGCTGGGCCATCAGTTTGAGCGGCGCGCTGATGCTCGCACTGGTCTATGCATGGCTGGCGCATATCGTTCCTAATCACGGCGGCGCGTATGCCTATGCGCGTCGCGCGTTCGGCGACGGCGTAGGCTTTCTCGTCGCGTGGAGCTATTGGGTTTGCGTGTGGTCGGCCAATGCGGCGATTGCTGTGGCGTTTGCCGGCAGTCTCGGTTCCGTATGGCCGGCGGCCACTGCTACACCGTTGCGCAGTGCCTTGTGCGCGTTGGCTGCGTTATGGGTCTGCACATCCATCAGCTTGTCGGGTGTGCGCGAGGCGGGCTATACGGCCATCGTAACTACATCGCTAAAACTGGTGCCGTTGGTGGTATTTGGTGTGCTGGGTCTGGGCTTTGTGCATGCGAGCGCCTTTCATCCGTTCAATGCCAGCGGCCTTCCGCTGATAAACGTCGCCTCGTCGGTAGCCGCGCTCACATTGTGGGCGTTTCTTGGGTTGGAAACCGCCACGGTTCCGACGGGCGTCGTGCGCGATCCGCAGCGCATCGTTCCGCGCGCAACGGTGATCGGCATGACCATCGCAGGGCTCGCCACCATGTTGGCTTGCACCGTGGTGGTCGGCATGCTCCCGGCCGATGTATTGCACGCTTCGGCGGCGCCGATGGCTGAAGCGGCGAGACGCACGTGGGGCAGTGCGGCAGGTATAGGCATCGGCGTTATCGCCACCATCTCCTGTTTCGGCGCGCTCAATGGTTGGGTGCTTCTGCAAGCGCAGACAACGCTTGCGCCCGCGCAAGACGGTTTGTTTCCAAAGCCGTTTGCCCGTTTGGATAAGCGTGGCACGCCATGGTTCGGTCTGTGGGCAAGCAGCATTCTTGCCAGCGCGTTGATCGTTTCTAACTACACGCGCTCGCTGGTGGCGCTTTTTACATTCACTATCTTGCTTTCCACCGCGGCGACATTGTTGCCCTACCTGATAACGGTATTGGCGTGGTGGCGTATCGATCAAAACAGCCGGTGGCGTAGACTCGTTGCGCTGGGTGCGCTTGCTTTCTGCGTATGGGCGCTTATCGGCACCGGTGCCGAAACGCTGATGTGGGGCGGGGTGCTGGTGCTGGCTGGATTGCCGATCTACGTGTGGCAGCGTCGTACCGGAAAATGGAACGCATCGAAAAGCGAGTAACACAAACGTTGCGCTCGGAGTGAGCTGCAGACGTTTTTCTCAATAGGAGGAGAGTCATGCCACACGAATTCACGGCTTCCGATGTCAAAGCCCATGCATGCTCCTATATTCTTTTGAGCTTGCTGCAGCGAATGGATCAGAAAGAGCCCGGCCTTATCGAAGAACTTATTGCCGGCGTGAAAGGTGATCTTGAAGCGTCGCAATCGCAGGGCGATTTGCCACCTTTCGTTCCGCTTATTTTTCAGGAGACCATTGCGATTTTGACGCGCGCCAATGCTTATAAGCCAAACACTGGGAATCGGGACAACGCCAACCCATAGCCCTTCTCCGTTTGACGGCGCGCATTTTGTCGCATCGACCGCGCTTCATTGACGTGGGACAGCGACAAGAAGAACAATCGAAGCGCTGTCCTTCTGGGTATTGTTGGCATGAATAATCGCTTAGGGCTCCTTGCGGCGTTTTTGTTATGCGTGAGCGTGCTGCTGCCGCGCACAGGGTCGGCCGCGCAACATAAGATCCAAAGCGGCAGCCTGATGTTCTCGATCGACGACGCGACTGGCGCCTATACGCTTGATGATGGCGTGCTGCGTTTCGCAGGCCGCCTGCCGGATGGCGCATCGCAGGTGTCCGCATCGGCGACAGGGCTGCATTTTTCGTTGGCGAAAGATATCGAGGCGTCGGTTTCGCGGGCGCCTGGTCATTCGAATGCCTTGCTGTTTTCCTGGAAAATCGCGGGAAAGAATCCCGTGACGAAGCCGCCGGCGTTTCCCGATTTCAGTCAGGTGCCCGCCGGATTGCATTCGCTTTCCCACCAGCAAAAGAATTTCGCGCCTCCGGTTTTCGATTCGCCACAAAATGTCTCGACGCCGTGGGTGCTTTTCAATGAGGACGGTCGCGCGCTGATTGTCTCGCCCGCATCGGATTTCTTTCTCGCGAGCATGCTCGGCGATGCCAAGACACGCGTTGCGGTGGGAATGAATCCCGAGGTGGAAACGCTGCCGGCAGGCTTCACGGCGACGGCGCTGGTTGCGTCTGGGGCGGACATTGCCGCTGCTTATGACACCTGGGGCGCGTCGTTGCGCGGGCTCTACCATCGTATACCGGTGTCTTCCGACGCCGATCCCATCTTGCGTTATATCGGTGTGCTGACCGACAACGCCGGCGGTCACTATTACTACAACTACGAATACGCCGAAGGCCTGAATTACGAGGAATCGCTGGTGCGCTTCGTCGAGCGCAGCCGCAAAGCCGGCTATCCCTTCGGTTACATGCAGCTCGATAGTTGGTGGTACGCCAAGAGCTCGTGGAATCCGGAGGAGAAGGTCGGCCACATCAAAAACCCCGCGCTGCCGGATGAAGACTGGAATCGCTACGGCGGTTTGCTCGAATGGAAAGCGCAGCCCGGCGTGTTTCCCAAAGGCATGGCGGAATTTCACCGGCGCGTGAACTTGCCTTTCCTGGCGCACAACCGTTTTATCGACAAAGACAGCCCGTATCGGAAGCGATTCGAGATATCGGGCGTGGCCGCCGTCGACCCTCGCTATTGGAACGAACTGGCGAGCTACGCGGCGGAAAACGGCATCAAGATCTATCTGCAGGATTGGCTCGATGCCACCTACCGATTCTCGCCACAGCTGCACAGCGTGCCCGGCCTGGGCGAGCGGTTTATGGATGGCATGGCTGCCGCCATGGCAGCGCGCGGCATCACCATGCAGTACTGCATGGCGTATCCGCTGCATATGTTGCAAGGCGTGAAATACCCGAACCTCACCACCATTCGCGCTGCCGGCGATGGGCTGACGCGTTCGAAATGGACTCAGCTTGCGTTCAACGCGCGCTTGATCCGCGAGATCGGCGCATGGCCGGCGACGGATGTCCTGCCGTCCAAGGACACGGCGGCGATTCTGTTTGCGACGCTTTCCGGCGGCCCGGTTGGAATCGGCGATGCGTTCGAGGATATCGACCGCGCCAATATCTTCAAAGTCGCGCGCGCAGACGGCGAGATCGTCAAGCCGGACGAACCGCTTATGCCGCTGGATATCAGTTATCTGACGCAGGCGAGGAAGACAGATGCGCCGATCATGGGCGCCACCTTCACCCGGAACAGTGCTCACGAAACGGCGTATCTCCTGGCCTTTGCCGGCGATCCTTCCAGCGCAACGGCCGACTTCTCGGTGACACCGAAGGCACTGGGTTTCCAGGGCAAGGTGGCCGTGTTCGATCCGATGTCCGAAACGCTAACCCTCGCGAGCGATAAGGATACGATCACGGGGAAGCTGACCGGTCCGGATGCCTATGCGTATCGCGTCGTCGCCCCCGTATCGGCATCGGGTATTGCCGTCATCGGCGACGTGGGCAAGTTCGTGACGATGGGACGCAAGCGCGTGGCGGCGTATCAGGATACCAAGCACGGCGTAAGGCTGAGGCTCGCGTTCGCGGCCAACGATCCCGTCATTACCGTGGCTGGCTACGCACCATCGGCGGTTGCTGCGCACGCTGACGGTGCGACGATCCTCTCGACGGTGCGCGATCCCCAGACGGGGCTTTTCAAGGTCCAATTGAAACCCCATACGCGTGAGGCCAGCGAGGCGACGCTTACGCTGGATGCTCATTAAAGGACTTAAAGCCATACGCCGATAACCCCCTGTCGGGACATCCCAGAATGGAGGGGAGGGGTATGAATATCGAAAAATTCAAGCAAGAGCATATCGATCTACTTGCCGCCGTAACGGTTTTACGCGAGTTTGTGCAGTCGGGCGTTCAAGAAAACGCGGATGCCATCTGCAAGCAACTGATGTCGATGGCTGCGGTCATCAAATTGCATCTTGCAGCGGAAGACCGCATGCTTTACCCGGCACTCGCCAATGCGAAGAATCCATCCGTCGCCGAGGTCGGCAAGCAATTTCAGCAGGAGATGGGCGGGATCGCCGAGGCGTTTACGGCATTCGTATCGCGCTGGAATTTGGCAAGCAAAATTGCCGCCAGTCCTGCCGGCTTCAAAGACGAAGCCAATGCGGTGTTCAAGGCACTGCATACGCGCGTGCAGCGCGAGAACCGGGAGCTTTATCCGTTGGCGGAGACGGTCTGAACACAGATTCGGCATGCATGATCGGCCGTATACTCAAAAGGCGTTAAAAAAAGCGCGGGAATGGAAAGGCTTATCCACCGCGCGTATATAGCCCGGTTATTTCGCCTTCGGCCAAGACATGTCCTTCGATCGCCGTCTCTACCTGGTTGGTGGCGACGCCAGGCGGCAGTGCAGGGTTTACGTCCAACGCGTAGACCCGGAACACGTAATGATGCGTAGAGCCCACGGGCGGGCATGGGCCGCTGTAGCCCGTGGTGCCGAAACTGTTGATGCCTTCCGCGCCGCGGATGAGTCGATGCGATCGCGTCGACGTACCTTCGGGAAGATCGCGTGCATCGGCCGGAATGTTGTACGCAAGCCAGTGCGTAAACGCTGTCGGCGCGTCGGGGTCGTTGACCACGATCGCGAAACTTCGCGTACCGGCAGGCGGTGGGGGGAGCTGAATATCCGGCGACAGATTGGACCCATCGCAGGTGAGTTTCAACGGCATGTTGCCGCCATCGCTGAAACTTGAACTGGCCACGTGGAGCGAGGCGGGGGACGATGCCGCGGCAGCCATCGCAACTTGCAGGAGCAGGGCGAAGGCGCCTGCCGAGGCACGGTAGGACGATGTCTTGC
>DATJMR010000080.1:0-25423 GCA_035508595.1 Dyella sp. | reverse complement strand
GGAAGGTGCCGCGCCTGCATGGTGGCGACCACGTTCAATGCCGCGCTGTCCAATGAAACGGTTCCCAGCCACGGTGCAACGCCATGACGTTTTCCGATCGATGTATCCGTACTGATCAAGGCCACCAGGTGCGCACCGGCCGAGTGCCCCATCACCACGAATGCATCGGGATCGCCGCCCCATTGCGCGATGTGCTGCTGCGCGTACGCCAGCGCTTGCGCGACATCTTCGGCTTGCGTCAACGGCGACGCTTGCGGAAGCATGCGGTAGTCGACCGAAACAAAGATGAAGCCCCGCGACACCCAACGCGCCACCTTGTTCTGCACCACGCCCCGCGCGGTCTTTTCGCCAAACGCCCATGCGCCGCCGTGAACCATAAAGATGACGGGCGCATGATCGGCATGCGGCGGCGCGTAGACATCGAAACGCTGTTGTGGACTGTTGCCATAACTCACGTCGCGCACGACTTGCGTGTCGGTGGGCAAATTCATGCTTTGCTGGCGGCGCTGAAGCATGGCCTCGCGCCACGTTCCGGTTTGTGCGCGGGCGCATACCGGCAGCTGCGCAAGGAGCAGTATTGCGAGGCTGCACAAAAGCATTCGATTCATGGTTGCCATGACGGTCTCCCCCCAGTGACCTTCAGCGCGTCACCCCGATTATGGGTGACGCGCAATACCAGCGCAGCGACGATAAGCAGTCCATAGTGTTTCATGATATCGGGCTCTTACTGACCGCACGTCACGGTTTGACCGCTGGCATTGGTGCACGAGCCGCTGTGCGTAAATCCTTGGCCTTTGGTGTAAGTGGTTTGGCCGTTGTATGTAATGCCGGTCGCATTGTTGGTGGCGGTCGTATCGTGCGTGGTGATGCCGTTGGCGGTCGTGGTGCTGGCATCGTAGGTGCCACGGGGTCCGCTGCCGCTGGTTTGAGCGCTTCCCGTCACCGCGCCCGTCGAGCTGCGCGTGTAAGCGCCGCTGGTATTGAACGAGCCGCCAGCCGCGGTGGTACCGCTGCCTGCATGGCTCGACGAGGCGGAGCCATCGGGATTGCGGGTGTAACTGTTATGGCCGACGTAGCTGCCTCCATTCGCGCCATGGACGATGGTGCCACCTCGATGCTGGATGGTGCCGCCCGATGCGGTGGTGTAGCCGCCGTTGATGGCCGAGCCGCGTGCACCGCTTGCGCCGCGCACGTGGAAGCGGCCTTGCGCATGGGCCGGATGCATGGTCGCCACGGTCGTGATGCAAAGCAGGGTAAACGACGCCAGACGCAGAATCGAAGACCTAGTCATATCGCGCTCCTTCGGATGGGATGAATATGCTTCGGCGCCGCAGTGCGCCGTGCGGGAGCATCATCCAACTGCCTGAGCAGGAAGGTGTTTCCAACTGCGCTCAAATGTGAGCGTTTGTTGCTTGGGCCAGCGCCGGAAACATTTGCTTACAAAGGGGTGGGCGGAGCGCTTGTCCACCGACAGCCGGCAAGAGATAGTCGCGCCATGGACAGCCCCCACATTCTTGTCGTCGACGACGATCTTCGCCTGCGCGATTTGATCGAGCGCTACCTCACCCAGCAGGGCTTTCAGGTGCGTAGCGCTCCCCATGCCGCGGCCATGCGGCGCGAATTGGCCGTGCATCACGTCGATCTGATCGTGCTCGACCTCATGTTGCCCGATGCCGACGGCCTGCAGCTGTGTCGCGCCTTGCGTGCGGAAGGTATCGATATCCCCATCATCATGCTGACGGCGAAGGGCGACGATGTGGATCGAATCGTCGGTTTGGAGATTGGTGCGGACGACTATCTGGGCAAGCCCTGCAATCCACGCGAATTGGTGGCGCGCATTCGCGCCGTATTGCGTCGGCGTCCGCGTGCGCCGGTAGGCGCTCCGCAAGCGGAACAGGCGCCCGTCAACTTCGGTCGCTTTACGTTCGACATGGGAACGCGCCAATTGCTCGATGAAGGTGCGCCCATCAAATTGACCAGCGGCGAGTTCGCCGTGCTGGCGGCGCTGGTGACGCATCCGTTCGAAACCCTGAGCCGAGAACGCCTGGTAGCGCTTGCGCGTGGACGCGATCACGAGGCGTTCGATCGCAGTATCGATGTGATGGTATCGCGCCTGCGCCGCTATATCGAAGACGACCCGCGACAGCCCCGATGGTTGCAGACCGTGTGGGGCGAGGGCTACGTGTTTGTGCTTCACGGAGGCCGCGCATGAAACAGGCGCCATCGACGTTTTCGCTGATCCTGGGCCTGGTGGCGTTGGCTTTGACGCTGGCGTTGACGCTCGCCGCGATGCTTTCCATGCGCATCAGCTTGCGAACGGGCAGCGATACATATGGCCATCTTTCGGCGGTTGCGGCGTTGGCGGCCGATGAGCTTGCGACGCGCAACGGCCCGGACGTGGCGCAGACGATGGAGACGCTACGTAAAACCGGATTGCGCTACTCGACGGAACCGCCGCCGCCCAGCGTCGTGCGCCCCTCGGCCATGCTCAAAGACATTGGCCATATCGTTGGCCAGCTATTGGGCGATCCCTCGCGCGTCGTCGTTGCGCAAACGCCCGATCCGCAGATATGGGTGCGCAGCGCGCACGATCCGCAAGCGTGGATTGTGCTGCATGCGTTGAGCTATCGGCGGCAAATCGCGGCATCCACGTTGATGATTACGATTCTTGCCGGAGTCATTGCCCTGATCGTTGCCGCGTTTGGGGCACGTCTTCTTACGCGTCCGCTGGAATGTCTTGCTGCGCACGCATCGGAGCTTCTATCCGGCGAGCCGATCGTGCAGACCCATTTGGGTAACAGTCCGCGCGAGGTGCGAAAGCTTGCCATGGCCATCGGCAGCGCCGGGGAAAAACTACGCGGCGTGGCGCGCGAGCGTGAGCTGATGCTCGCCGGGATTTCTCACGACTTGCGCACGCCCCTGGCGCGGCTGCGCTTGGCACTGGAATTGGGCGACGCGGGCGATCCGTATCGACGCGAAGCGATGGCGGCGGATCTGGACGAACTGGACAGCGCCTTGGAACAATGCCTGGCTTTTGTGCGCGACGGCCGCGACGAGCCGCGACGTGAAATCGACCTGGTGACGCTCGTCGGGCAATTGCTCGCATTGCGCATGCATCCGGACAGCTGGCAGCTAAGTGGGCCTTCCGTTTTGCCAGCCATCGTGCGTCCAAGCTTGTTGCGCAGGGCGATCGGCAATCTGATGGACAATGCGGAGCGTTATGGCGCCGCACCCTACGAAATCAGTCTCAGCAATGGTCATTCCGATGTGGTCGTTTGCGTGACCGACCATGGACCGGGCGTAGCGCCCGAGCTGCTTGCGCATTTGGGTCGCCCGTTTGTAAGAGGCGACCAGGCCCGCGGAGGCATGGGTACGGGCCTGGGTTTGAGCATCGTCACGCGCGCCGCACAATTGCACGGCGGCGTGGTGCAGTGGGACAACTTGCCGCAAGGCGGATTCGCCGCCAGTTTGCGGCTACCTGCCGCGTCGACTTAGGCGGCATTCGCTTGCGCCTATCAGCGATCGACCAGCGCCATCATGCGTTCGTTGTAGCGCGGACCCGAAATTTTACCGGGCGCTAACGCATCGTCCAGCGCCTTCATCTGAGCGGCGGTGAGCGCGATGGAAGCCGCCGCGATGTTTTCTTCCAGATACGTTCGACGCTTGGTGCCGGGAATCGGAACGACGTGCGCGTTCTTATGTAGCAGCCAGGCAATGGCCATTTGTCCCGGTTTTGCGTGTAGCTCCTGAGCGATATCGCGCACGATCTGTGCGGCTTTCACATTGGCGTCGTAGTTGCTGCCTTGGTAGCGGGGGTCGTTATGGCGAAAATCGTCTTTGGGATATTCCTCGGCACGTTTGACGTTGCCGGCAAGAAAGCCGCGGCCCAGAGGCGAGAAAGCCACCAGACCGATGCCAAGTTCCGCAAGTTGCGGAACGAGATCCTGCTCCAGGTTGCGCTCCCACAGCGAATACTCGCTTTGCAGCGCCGAGACCGGATGAACCGCGTGCGCGCGCCGGATGGTGGCGGCGCCCGCTTCGGAGAGCCCGAAAAAGCGTATCTTGCCTTGCTTTACCAAATCGCCCACGGTGCCGGCAACCTCTTCGATCGGCACGGTGCGGTCGACGCGATGCTGGTAAAGCAAGTCGATGTGATCGGTGCGCAATCGCTTGAGCGATGCGTCGACGACCTCGCGGATATGTTCGGGCCGGCTGTCCGTGCCGACGTTCTTGCCGTTTTCGATCTTGAAACCGAACTTGGTGGCAAGCGTCACCTGGTCGCGCTTGCCGGCGAGTGCGCGGCCAAGCAGATCTTCATTGGTGAACGGGCCGTAGACCTCTGCCGTATCGAGGAACGTACAGCCCAGTTCGATGGCCTTGTGCAGCGTCGCGATGGATTCGTCTTCGTCGGCCGGACCGTACGACTGGCTCATGCCCATGCAGCCAAGGCCGATCGCGGAAACGCTCAGGCCCTGACTGCCGAGCTTTCGTTTGGGTAGTGTCATGACGATGTCCTCTCGATGCCGGCTGGCAAGTGTACGTTCCCGATGCTTAGCTCCATGTCTACGGAAGCGCTTGCGGTTGCCAATCGGAAGCCCAGGTCGAAGGTTTGGGGCCCATCACGAAATTCAACGTGCCGCCCGCTTCGATCTGCGCGTAGGAAATCACGGGAATGTTGAGCGGTTTGCCGTTGAGCGTGGCGGACTGGATATAAACGTTGCGGTCGGAATTTTGCGGTGCGCGCATCTCGAAACGCTTGCCATTGGGCAGGTTCAAGGTAACGCGTGTAAACAGCGGGCTGCCGATCACGTACTCGCCCGATGCAGGATTCAACGGATAGAAACCCATGGCGGTAAAGATGTACCACGCGGACATTTGTCCGCAATCTTCGTTGCCGAGCACGCCGTTGGTGGTATTCGAATAGGCGTCCCGCGCGATTTCCCGCACGCGCGCCTGCGTCTTCCACGGTTGTCCGGTGAAGTCGTACAGATAGCCGTAGTGATGGCTGGGTTCGTTGTCGTGACGGTTGTGGTTGCCGTTGAAATGGGCATCGAGCTTGGCGGTCGCCGCGGCGGGGCCGCCCAGCAGTTTCACGACACCGGGCACGTCGTGCAGGGCGGCGAAAAGATAGACCCATTGATCGCCCTCCGTCCAACCATCGTCCGGCGATGCCCACGTACCGTCGGAATTTTTTGCTTGCATAAAGCCGCGGGCAGGGTTGAACAAGTTGCGGTAGTCGGTCGAGCGCTTCATGAAGAAGTTGTAGTCGTCGGTTTTACCGAGCGCTTTGGCGATCTGGGCTACCGCGTAATCGTCGTAGGATTCCTCTTGCGTGCTGGAGGCGGACTCCGAAATTTTATCGGCGGGGATGTAGCCCAGCTTCTTCGCATACGTCAGTCCGGCACGCGCTTCGTAAGGTGTGTGCGGCTCGCGATCGAACCAGCGGCGCGTGGTATCGCCATCGGGCGGCGTCATGGCGTCTTTGTAGACGGCCTTGTAGGCAAGCTGGTAGTCGAAACCTTTGAAACCTTTGTCGATGGCTTCCGCCACCAGCGAATCGGCATGTGTGCCGATCATGATGTTGGTGTAGGACGGATTGGGCCACTTCGGCATCCATCCGCCTTCGGCGTAATCCTGCAGCAGCGCCTGCACCATGTCGCCGACGCGCTCCGGCGCGAAAATCGTCAGCAAGCTGTTTTCGGCGCGAAAAATATCCCAGATCGAATACGCGGTGTATGACACGCCGTTATGCACGCGGTCGTCGAATGCGCTGTAGTAGCGGCCGTGCTCGGAGAACAGTTTGGGGTAGAGCAGGGCGTGGTAAAGCCCGCTGTAGAAAATGCGGCGCTGATCGTCGGTGGCGCCTTCGATCGAGGCGATGCCCAATTTCCTGTTCCACGTTGTTTTGAGTGCGTCGCGGATATCGTCGAAGTTCCATCCGTGCATTTCCGCATCGAGATTGGCGCGTGCTTGATCGATGCTGATGAAGGATGTGCCGACCTGTACATCGACCGTATCGGTGTTGAAGGAAACAATCGCGCCGACGTTCGTGCCTTGCACTTGTTTTTTGTCGGGCCAGGTGAGTACGCCTTCGTAAACCTTTGCTGCCGCGAAAGGTTGTTTGAAGCGCGCTACGAAATACCCTTTGAAATGCTGCAGCGCGAACGGACCCAGGTGCGCGTCCATGCGGTCGGGGTTGTAACCGACGATTTCGTTGCGGCTAGCGTCGATGCTGACGAAACCTTCAATGCCCGGGCGCGTGGCTTCGATCATGACGCTTGGTTTTGCGTCGTGCGGATACGTAAAGCGCAGATAGCCGGCGTGATCGGTGGCCGTCATTTCGGCGAAAATCTTATGCGCCGCGTCGGGTCCCATCTTTACCGCGTAGTAGTAAGGCGTACTGATTTCGTCTTTGTGCGTAAAGGCGAGCCGGCGCGCTTCGGGGGCGTAGTTGACGTCGCCCATTTCCGGCATCAGCGTGACGTAGCCGTAGTCGCCCATCCAGATCGCAGGCTGATGGGTGCCGATAAAACCTTGGATATAGGTGTCATCGTATTCGTAAGAGCTCACACTGATACGGTTTTGACGGGTCTGCGCAGTCCAGTTCGTCATCCCGAACGGGGTGGTGACGAAGGGCATCGTACCGCCGTACTCCGCACCTTCGCCGCCGGTGCCGATGAAGGTGTTGACCCAGTCCACGGGTGTTGCGGGCTCTTGTGTTTCGCGGCTACGCGCGGCGGAAGCGCAAGCACCAAGTGCGAGGGCCAGGCAGACACCTGCAAAAAGGTGCCGAGAGCGGGCGCGGCTTGAATGAAGCATCGTTAGATCCCTTCGCGTCACTGGAGTCGAGGTGGCAAAGGTGATACTCGAAAACGCATTTGGATGCGTCAAGTGGAACATTCGGACGCGTAGCCGGATTCAGGCGCAAAGGGGGTGTCGTCGCGGCCAGACTTGCATGCGACGACACCGGGTCTGAGATCAACGATTGCCGTGCGCGCCGATTTAACGGTTTTCCGACGCCGCACACTTGTCGTTGGGGCACGCGAAGTCGATTTCGGCGTTGTGTCCTACGAGTAGCGCAATGTTGGAGCGTTTATCGACGGCCTGCCCGTCTTTATCCAGCGTGACGGTGTAATCGCCTTGCGGTAACGGGGTGATCTTGTATTTGCCCGCTTTATTCACCGTTTGGTGACGATGAAAACCCGTGGCACTGCTTGCCGTTACAGTCTCTCCGGCCGGCGCCTGACCGAAGATCATGGCGGTTGTCGACTGCGCGCGCGCAGTCGCGGGAGACACAGAACCGACGATAGCCAGCGCAATAACCATGGCCGCGTTAGTTATGGAGAGTGACCACGTGTATGGACGGTTGCTGGCGTTGAGATGCTTAACCTTGTGCATGAATCCTCCTGTTTCACGAGTAATACTTCGGGCACGTTGCGTCAGCCGTATGCGGTCACGATGGCCGTCGGCTCACGCTTGTGCTTGTCGATAAAGCCGTACCGGTTTTGCTTCCTTGCATCGGCTGTTCGCGTTGCCGCGCTCCCTGTGCGCCGGACGATGCGTCCAAGGCGTTATGGATCCACTCACCAGTGGATCATTTCAAAGGCTGGATCGGTCCCCAGTCCCTATCATTTGCCATTCATTGCAGCCTCGTCAAATGCCAAAGTCGCTCCAGAAGCGAAAAAGCCCGCTCAAAGAGCGGGCTAAATCATTGAATGTGGTGGTGGCCGGGAAGGGAATCACGCTGGCTATCCAATGCCATCCAGCGAAATCCAGAAAAAATGGCACTTATAAGGGCATTTTTGCAATTTCTTGTCCGAGGTCGTCCATGGTCGTCGAATTGCATCTCGCGCTATGCGTAGTTAGATTGTGGGTAGATTAGGGAGGCACCGGGGACATCGGGGGAATAATCACATGAAGAAAATTTTCGTGGTGGCGTTGCTTTTGTTCGTCAGCAGCACAATCAATGCGAGTGATCGCCGCATTTTTTCTTGTGACAAGGCGCCGCTGCTTTCAGCATTTCAGAAACAATTGCCCGACCATATTCTGGCCAAAACCGCGGACAAGCCCCCGAAAATTCTTTCAGAAATGCCGCACATCGCCGGCTCGCTTTATAATCGTGCGGGAACGGACCTTGTTTGCGTCGTCATTGCCATTGATGCAACCGGAAAGGCCCAGGCGGCAGAGGTCTCTTATCCCGCGGGCGTAAAACTCATCGCCAAAGAGCGGGAACAATTGCTCGAAACTCAATGGACTCCTGCCGAACAGAATGGGCAGCCACGGCCATCACTCGAGAACATGAGCTTTGAATTCCACCGGATAAATTTCTAGTGGCCATAGCCCGGTGTTTGCAGAACGAAAAAGCCCACTCGGATGGAGTGGGCTAAATCACTGAATTCAATGGTGGCCGGGGACGGAATCGAACCGCCGACACGGGGATTTTCAATCCCCTGCTCTACCAACTGAGCTACCCGGCCAAATGGACAGTCGCAAGGACTATCTGTGTTGCGTGGAGCCGCTCATTAAATCGGATGGCGGCTGTTACGTCAAGACTTAAGCGTCTGGTGGCTTGTAGCCTTCGGGCTGTTTTACCTCGCCGCCAAACAGGAATTTCTCCATTTCGCCGCCCAGGAACTGGCGTGCTTTGGGATCCAGCGGGTTGAGGCGATACTCGTTGATCAGCATGGTTTGATGGGCAAGCCACTGCTGCCACGCCGGTTTGGAGATTTCGGCGAAAATGCGTTGCCCGAGCGGGCCGGGCCAGGGGGCGAAATCCAGGCCTTCGGCGTCGATGTCGAGCTTGGTGCAGTGAATCGTGCGGCTCATCGTAAATATCTCGTGATGGGTTACAACGCAGTGGGTTCGGGTAGCGCCGCCAGTAGCGCGCGAACAGGCGCAGGTAGCCCTAGGGCTGGCAATTGGGTGAGGGCGCACCAACGCAGGTCTGCATTATCGGCGATGGCGTGCACGGGTGCTGCGCTGTCGAACAGTAATGGCTGAATCTGCAAGCGATAGTGGCTGAAGACGTGGACCAAGGGGTTGAGCGGTTGCGCATCGTCGATGCGCGCGTGCCGTTGCGCTTCGCGCCAGGCATCGTCGGTGTCGTTCGCTTCGGGAAGGCTCCACAGGCCTGACCACACGCCTTGCGCACCGCGCCGTCGCAACAGCACGCGGCCTTCGGTGTCGCGCAGTATCACCATGATGGTGCTGCGCGTGGGAATAATTTTGCCGGGCTTGGGCGTAGGAAGCTGCGCGGTGAGATTGTCCCGATGCGCTACGCAACCCGATTGCAAGGGACACATGGCGCACAGCGGTCGCGTGCGTACACACGCCGTTGCGCCAAGATCCATGATGGCTTGGGTGTAGTCGGCGGTGCGAGCCGCGGGAGTGTGCGCGTCGGCGTGTATCCACAGCTGCTTTTCCACCTCGCGCTGGCTCGGGTGTCCCGCGAGGCCGTGATAGCGCGTGAGCACGCGTTTGACGTTGCCGTCGAGGATCGGAAAACGTAGCCCATAAGCTTGCGCCAAGATCGCACCCGCGGTGGAGCGGCCGATGCCCGGCAAAGCGGCAAGCGCATCGAAGTCGCGGGGCATCTCGCCCTGGTGTTGCGCCACGCAGGCTTTCGCAGCTTGATGCAGGAAACGCGCGCGACGGTAATAACCCAGCCCGGACCAGAGTGCGAGCACGGTGTCTTCATCAGCCGCCGCAAGATCGTGCAGCGTCGGCAGCTGCGTCACAAAACGCTGGAAATAGGGGATGACGGTGGCCACCTGCGTCTGCTGCAACATGATCTCCGACAGCCACACGCGATAGGCGTCGCGTGGATGCTGCCACGGAAGATCGTGACGACCGTGATGGTCGAACCAGTCGAGCAGGGCGGATGCGAATGGAGTCACTGCGGGTGCGGTGCGGTGGGTTTGGCGGGGGATGGGGCATGGTCCGGCGTTTCAGAGACGGCATTGCCGGTTTGTACGCTTAATCCCTCGATGTGCACTTTGCCGATGTCGAGCTTGGCCATGTCGACTTGTCCGTTGCCTGGCGGTGCGGAGAGCTTGGGCCCTTGCGGACTGGCAAGCTGATTCCACCACTGCGCCAGCGCAAGCGGCGGCAATTGCAGATCGACGTGGTTGTCGCCGCCGAGCAGTTTGAGATGAAGCAGCAGCGGATCTTTCTGTGTGGCAGGCGCCAGCGCGGCAGCAGCGGCGTAATCGCCGTCGCTTGCCAAATGGAGCGTGCCTCGCAGTTGTAGCGAGGCGTTCGCGGCGCCTCGCCAACTCGCGTTGCCGGTGAGGTGCAACGTTGTGGCGTTGCTGTCGACGACGCGCACCGTGATGTTGTCGAGTTTCAGGGCGCCGTTGGCAATGCTAGGTGTGCTGGACACCTGTAGTTGCAGCGGTGTGCCATCGGTTTCCTTCGCCGACAAATTTACCCAGAAGGCTTGTCCGGGCATCAGGCGACCCGTATCCAGCGATACGTCGCTCAGCCATTGGCTGTTGTTTTCCACCACGCTGCCGCTGCGGATGCGTACGCCGGTAGCGATACGCGGAATTTCATCCGGCACAGCAGCCGATTGCGATGGCAGATTCATCAGCCATGCTTGCAGCGCATCCAGGTCGACGCGCGGCGAATTGATCTGCATGCGCGATATGTCCACCTGACGTCCAAACAGCGCGTGCCAAGGCAGCACCAGGCGACCGTTGGCGGCCAAGAGGATGGGCATGTTGGTGGTCGTCGAACCCGTGTCGCGTGCGACGAGCGTAATGCCTTCCAACTGCAGGGCGGGGCGCGGAAAGAGGGTGGGGCTCGCGGGGCTCGATAGCGTCAGTTGCAGGCCCGCTTGCTTTGCCTGCTCCTTCAGCATCTTGGTGAAGCGATCCGGCTGCAGCAACAAATACAATGCGACCAGCACCACGAACACAATGCCGCCCAACACGCTGGCGCAGGTGATCAGCAGCAGTCGCAGCGGCCGAGGTATGTTCATCACTAGTTGCGTGCGAACTCGGCGGGAAGCAGGCCATCGACGTAGGCTTCCGCGTCGAACACACGCAAGTCCGCGGCGGTTTCGCCCAAGCCTACAAAGCGGATCGGCAACCCGAATTCGCGTGCCAGCGCGAATACCACGCCGCCCTTTGCCGTGCCGTCGAGCTTGGTCACCGCCAAGGCGGTAACGCCTACGATCTGCCGGAACTGACGCACCTGGTTGACGGCGTTCTGACCGGTGGTGCCGTCGATCACCATCAACACTTCGTGCGGCGCTTCGGCGTCGAGCTTCTTGAGCACGCGCGCGATCTTGCCCAATTCATCCATCAAGCCGCCCTGTGTGTGCAGGCGGCCGGCGGTGTCGGCGATCAGTACGTCGGCATGGCGCGAGCGCGCCGCTTGCAAGGCATCGAAGATCACGCTGGCGGCGTCGGCATCTTGCCCTTGCGAAATGACCGGCACCTGATGGCGGTCGCCCCAGGTCTTGAGCTGCTCCACGGCGGCGGCGCGGAATGTGTCGCCGGCGGCCAGCAGTACCTGGCGGTTTTCGTCGCGCCAGCGGCGGGCGAGCTTGCCGATGGTGGTGGTCTTGCCCACCCCGTTGATGCCCACGACCAGCACGACGAAGGGTTTGTGGCCGCTGACATCGAGCGGCTTTTGCACGGGTTTGAGCAGCGCGATCAGTTCTTCTCGCAAAGCCTGCAACAGCGCGCTCGCATCGGCGAATTCGCGCTTGTGCATGCGCTTGCGCAGGTCTTCCACCAGCGACGTGCTCGCCTCGATGCCGACGTCGGCGGTAATGAGGGTGGTTTCCAGCTCGTCCAGCAGGCTGTCGTCCAGCTTGGGGTTGCGCGAGAACAGCGAGGAAAGTCCGCGCGCGAAGGTGCTGCCGGAAAGGCGCTCGCGCCAGTTGCGCCTGGCCGGGGCTTCGACGGCGGGGGCCTGTGCAGGTTGAGGGATTTCCGGTGCGGGCTCCGTCTGCTCGGGCATCTGGGATTCCACGGGTGCTGATGCGGCCGCTTCCTCGTTTTCCCCGGCCTCGGGGTCGGAGGGCTTCTTTTTCCAGAACTTGAGCATGTGGGGAGTAATTCAAAGACAATACTGAACATGCTAACACCCCCACCCGTACTGCCCGCTGAGGGCGCCGTCGCATGAAGGTCGCGCCTGGGCGAATTCGCATCATCGGCGGCAGCTTGCGCAATTCGCGCTTGAACGTGCCTGACCTGCCGGGTTTGCGGCCGACGCCTGAACGCGTGCGCGAGACCTTGTTCAACTGGCTGGCGCCGACTCTTGCGGGGGTGCGAGCGCTGGATCTGTGCGCCGGTACGGGCGCGCTGGGCCTCGAAGCGCTGTCGCGGGGCGCGGCCGCCGTGCAGTTTGTCGAGTCGGAGCGGGCGGCGGTGGACGCGCTGCGGGCCAATCTCGCAAGGCTGAAGGTGAATGACGGGGATGTGGCAGCGACCGATGCCTCCCAATTTCTGCGGGGTGCGCCACGGCGATTCGGCCTGGTGTTTCTCGATCCGCCTTTTACCTTGCACCTGTGGACCCCGCTGGCGCAGCAGCTGGAACAGGCTGGCTGGCTGTCCGACGCGGCGCATGTCTATGTCGAATCCCCGCGAGAGGTGTCGCCGGTATTGCCCTCGAACTGGGCGCTGCACCGCGAAGGGCATGCGGGCGACGTGCGCTTTGCGCTCTATCGCCGCATCGGGACTGTTCCGTTAAGCTAGCGCCGTCTTCCCCCGCGAATCCGTTTTCGTGAACCAAAAGCCGGTCAACAGACGCCTTGCCGTGTATCCGGGTACGTTCGACCCGATCACTAACGGCCATGCGGATCTTGTCGCGCGTGCAGCGCCGTTGTTCGAACGCATTGTGGTTGCCGTGGCCGAAAGCCCCAACAAGGGCAAAGGGCCGGGTTTTACGTTGCAGGAGCGCATTTCGCTGGCGCGCCTGGCCTTGGCGGATCTGCCGAACGTGGAAGTGCGCGGATTCGATTGCCTGCTGGCCCAGCTCGTCGGCGAGATCGGCGCAGGCGTGATCATTCGCGGCCTGCGCGCGGTGTCGGATTTCGAATACGAATTTCAGTTGGCAAGCATGAATCGCCATCTCATTCCTCAAACTGAGACGCTATTCTTGACGCCGGCCGAGCAATACAGCTTTATTTCTTCCTCACTGGTGCGCGAGATCGGTCGCCTTGGTGGCGACATCACCGGTTTCGTGCATCCTGCAGTCCAACAAGCCATGCGGCAGCGCTGGCATAAAAAGCAACCCGAAACCGAAGGGGATAACTATGCGTAAACTCACTCTCATCGCCACCGCCCTTGCGCTGACCGGCTGCCTGGCACTGTCGGCATGCAACAACCAGCAACAGGGCGACGGCCAGCAACAGGCGCAGCAGGCGCAAGCCGCTACCAAGCCGACTGATCCGAACGATACCAAGGCCTGGGGCGCATACCTCGGTCAGATCGTGCAGAAGAACATGCAGGGCATGTCCGCGCCGCAGCCGTATGCCTACATGATCCCGGCCGGCGACAGCGACGACGCCAAGGACGCACGCGACCGCCAGCTCAGCAACGTGCAGGACATCGTGGCCCGTGGCGTGCTGCCGGGTAATCTGATCGCATTTGGCGGTCCGGATTCCGGCAAGACGGCCGACCTGGTCACCACGGCGTTCAAGGACGCCAAGCCCGGTTCGCTCAAGGGTGTGATCATCATTGTCATCGGCGACAAGGCAGACGAACAGCGCGTGGAAGACGTGCTGAAGCCCACCGACGACGTGACGCGCTACGTCGAAATGTAAGTGCTTTGCATTCGGCCCTCTCCTGGATGAGAGGGCCGGGCGAACGCCGGCTTTGCCTGATCGTGTATCCGAAGCCGGCTTCAAGCGGCGTGTTGGGCAAGCAAGCCCCCGCGCCATCATCCTCTCTCGCTGAGGCGAGAGGAGCCAAGCCTGCTGCTTTGCACAACCCCTGGCAGGCCCGTGTAGACTAACCCTGCATGTCCCTGAAGATCCTCGATACCTGCGTCAATTGCGACGTCTGCGAACCCGTCTGCCCAAACAAGGCGATTTCGCTTGGCGAGGAGTACTACGTCATCGATCCCGCCCTGTGCACCGAATGCGTCGGTCATCACGACGAGCCGCAGTGCGTGGTCGTGTGTCCGGTGGAATGCATCATCGTCGACGCCGCGCATGCTGAGACGCGCGATCAGCTCGAAGACAAATACAAACATCTGATGGAGGCCAAGGGATGAAGCTTGCGATGCGTTGGCATGTGGTGTTGATCGGTTTCTTGTTTGGTACCAGCGGCGCATTTGCAGCGGACAAACCCACGCCTTCCACGCACGCCGCGGAGCTGGCGCAGCGTCCGGGCCACGCCGGCATTGCCAGTGCGAACACCTTGGCGACCGAAGCCGGGTTCGAGGTGCTGGCCAAAGGCGGCAACGCATTCGACGCGGCAATCGCCGTTGCCTCGACGCTATCGGTG
The DNA here is from genome assembly GCA_035508595.1 of Dyella sp. Taxonomy (GTDB): domain Bacteria; phylum Pseudomonadota; class Gammaproteobacteria; order Xanthomonadales; family Rhodanobacteraceae; genus Dyella_B. The sequence goes on along the minus strand of DATJMR010000080.1, from coordinate 10,961 downwards.
GTCGAACCGGAAAGTTCGGGCATGGGCGGCGGCTTCATGGCCACCATTCACGTGGCATCGTCCAACCACAATGTGTTTATCGATGCGCGCGAAACGGCACCGGGTGCGGTCGACGCCAAGGATTACCTCAATGCCGACGGCACCCCCAACCGCGATACCGCGCTGAAAGGGCCGTTGTCGGCGGGCATACCTGGCGAGCCGGCGGGTCTGGTATGGCTGGCCAAGCATTACGGCAAGCTCCCGCTGTCCGAATCGCTGGCCCCTGCCATTCGCACCGCGCGCGACGGCTTCAAGCCCGACAGCCGGTTGCTCGGTTCGATCTCGGAAGAACAGAAAAACCTGGAGCGCTGGCCCACGTCGGCCGAAAAATTCCTGCCGGGCGGCAAGCCGCCGGCGGACGGCGCGATCTGGCGCGATCCCGACCAGGCGCACACGCTCGAACTGCTCGGCAAATATGGCGATGCAGGTTTCTACAGCGGCGAAACCGCACAAAAGCTGGTCAATGCGGTGCGCGCAGCCGGCGGCAAATGGACATTGCAGGATCTGGCGTCCTACCGCGTGAAAGAACGCGCGCCCATTACCGTGGACTATCGCGGCTACAAAATCATTACCGCGCCGCCGCCTTCGTCGGGCGGCGTGGCGATTGCCGAAATTCTCAACATTCTTTCCGGTTTCGACTTTGGCAAGCTCGATCAGGTGCATCGCGTACATTTGGTGATTGAGGCGATGCGTCGTGCGTTCCGCGATCACAACGATTATCTGGGCGACCCGGATTTCGTGAAGATGCCTTTGGATATGCTGCTCTCGCCGTACTATGCCGACGGTTTGCGTCAAACGATTCTGCCGGATAAAGCGACGCCATCGTCGATGTTGGCGCCGTCCAGCGGTACGGACCCGGGCATGCACACCACGCATTTCTCGATCATCGATGCCGATGGCAACCTGGTAGCGATCACCTCCACCGTCAACTACGTGCTCGGTTCCACCTTCGTCGCCAAGGACACGGGCATCCTGCTCAACGACGAAATGGACGACTTCGCGCTGGTGCCGAACAAGCCGAACGTTTACGGCTTGCTGGGCAGCAAAGCCAATGCGCCGGAACCGGGCAAACGCATGTTGTCGTCGATGTCGCCGAGCATCGTGATCGGTCCCGATCGCACGGCGGTGATCGGTTCGCCAGGCGGTTCGACCATCATCACGCAGGTGCTGGTGGGCATCCTGGCTTTCGTCGATGGCGGCGATGCGCATGACGTTGTCGCTCACAAGCGCTTCCATCATCAGTACATGCCGGATGTTGTGTCAGTGGAGCCGGGCACCTTCGATACTGCCACCAGCGATGCCTTGACGCGCATGGGCTACACGCTGAAGGAACGTTCGCCGTGGGGCTTCATGAATGTGGTGATCTGGGATCGCCGCACCAACAAGCTGGATGCAGCAAGCGATCCGCGCAGATCGGATGGTTTGGGCAAGGTGCAATAATCGCTTGTTCTTACGCTGAAGATGGCATAGGCAAAAAACTTACATGTTCGTCACTCCGCCGAAGGCCGGGGTCCAGTTTAAATAGGCGTCCGAAGGACACCTGTTCGATTCCGTGTGCTTCGCGCGTTCTTTTTACTGGGCAACCTGGAAATCTCCATGCAACTGTGGTCGATCAACGGCAATACGCAAAAGCTCGACGGTGGCGCGATGTTCGGCAATGCGCCCAAGGCCATGTGGTCGCGCTGGATCGCGCCCGACGAACTCAACCGCATTCCGCTGGCGTGTCGCTGCCTGCTGGTGAAAGATCTCGAAGGTCGCAACGTACTGTTTGAAACCGGGATCGGCGCATTTTTCGAACCGTCGCTGCGCGAGCGCTACGGCGTGGTGGAAAGTCATCATGTACTGCTCGATTCGCTCGCTGCCGCGGGTGTGTCGCATGAAGACATCGATGTGGTCGTGCTCTCGCATCTGCATTTCGATCACGCCGGCGGCTTGCTCGCCGCATGGGAAGAAGGCAAGGTGCCCGAACTGTTGTTCCCCAATGCAACATTTCTGGTCGGCGCGCATCACTGGCAGCGTGCGCTGAAACCGCATCCGCGCGACCGCGCATCGTTTATCCCCGAATTGCAGCAACTTTTGCTGCACAGCGGACGGCTGGAGCTCGTGGCCGGCGAATATTCCCAAACTCTCGGCCGGGCCGTGCGCTTTTGCTTCTCGGACGGCCATACGCCTGGGTTGATGTTGGCGGAGGTGGCGGGTGTCGTGTTCTGTGCCGATCTGATTCCCGGGCGTCCCTGGGTGCACTTGCCGATCACCATGGGCTACGACCGCTTCCCGGAAGCGCTGATCGACGAAAAACGCGTTTTTCTCGAGGACAAACTCGCCCGTAGCGTGCGGCTGTTCTTCACCCACGACCACGCCTGCGCGATGGCGCGCGTGACACGCGACGAACGCGGGCGCTATGGTACGACCGACGAGCAGGCCCAATTGCACGGCGCGGCCTGAGAGCCCAATCCCATTCAATCGGAGGTTCGATGAGCGGCGAGCGCAAGCCACCCCTCTCCATCCGTGAGTTGTTGTGGCCCGCTTTGGGTGCGGTGCTTTTGCTGATCGGCGTCGGCGTCGGCGCCGTCGTCGAAAAAGGCCAGATCGACTACAGCGCGCAAATGAAGCGGCACGGCGGCGATGTGATGGATCTGGGGGACGCCGGTCGTCCCGATGCCAGCGAGCAAGGTTTCATGGTGCGTGTCGTGGGCCCGTTGCAGGTGGTGGAATCGCCGCTCGACGAGCAATTCAACCAGCAGACCGATCAGCCTGTGCTGATCCGCCACGTGCAGATGTTGCAGTGGCGCGAGCTGCGCTACGGCGGCCCGGCGACATATGAACTCGATTGGGTGGACCATCCTGTCGATTCCAGCCATTTCGAACATCCGGAAGGGCATGCCAATCCCGGCAAATTTCCCATCGAAAGCGCGCAATTCGATGCCGGCGCGGTGCGCATGAAGGACTTTGTGCTTGCGCCTGCGCTAGTGCATGCGTTGATCGGAAGCCAGCCGGTTTCGCCGAATTTGCGCAATCTGCCGAGCAATCTTGCCGCGAGCTTCAGTCTCTACAACGATGGCTTGGTCACGAGTGCCGTGCCTTCGCATCCGCAACTGGGCGACTTGCGCGTGACCTGGGAAGCCGTACCGACGCAAACCGTCACTGTCGTGGCGAAAGTAGACGGCAACAAACTCGTACCTGCCAGCGATGCGACCGACGGCGCCGGCTTTGCCGTACAGGCCGGCGATGTGCCGCTCTCGGAGATTTTTCCCGATTCGCCGTTGCCGCCGGAACATCCGTTGGCACGCCGTCTTTTCGCGGCGCTGCTCGCCATACTCGGCACGGGATTGCTGGCGCGATGGCACTACGCGAGGATCGAGCCGGTACTTGCCGTGGCCGTCGCGGTCTTGGTGATCGGCGCCGTCGACGCCGTGCTATGGCTCGGCAACGACAATGCCATGGCGCTTTCCTGGTTTGCGCTTGCCGTAGCGGGCGTGGTGCTGACGGGGTGGCGTGCGCGCGCGCTAAGAATGCAAAGCGACTAACCGAATGCCTCGGCATGCTCGATGAACCACAAGCCCGCGAACAGCTTCGGATCGATCGAATAACCGTCTTTTGCGCGCGCGAGTAACCACGCACCGGCCTCGCTGCGAGGCACTTCGTGCACCACGATGTTTTCGCTCGCATCGCCGCCGCCGTTGCCCACTTTCACAAGGTCATGCGCGCGCACGAACGCGATCATTTCGTTGCTCATGCCGGACGACGACGGGCCTTCGTGCACGAAGGTCACGCTGCCGCAGCGGTAGCCGGTTTCTTCTTCCAGTTCGCGCTGCGCCGCAAGCATCGTGGTTTCGTGTTGCTGGTCCGCCAAATCGCCGACCAGACCTGCCGGCATTTCGATGGTGAACTGCTGCACGGCCACGCGGAATTGCTCTACAAATAGCACTTTGTCTTCGGGTGTGACGGCCAAAATGATCACCGCGCCCCCCGAATTGTTGCGCTCGGCGTACTCCCAACGGCCACGGCGGCTCAGGCGCAACCAGCGTCCCTGATAGAGCGTTTCCGGTGTGGCGTCGGCATCGTGCGGTTTGCGGCGGGCGTCATTCATGGACCGAGTCACCTTACGGAAATCAATATTCAAACGGCGCTGAGCGCGCGCAACCGATTGCGTGTGAGCGGGCCGAAGCGAAGTTGTTCGCACAGCGGTTCGAGCGCGCCGGTGTCGCGCTGGCGCACCAGCACGTCGGCGCCGGCTTCGATGGGCGCATCCAAGGCGATGCGGGTCAATCGTCGATACAACCTTGCCGCGTCTGCGTGTTCGCGCAGTTTCAACGCGCAACCGGCCGCGCCACGGATCCGCAGAAAGGCAACTTCGTCTACGCGATCCAGCAATTCATCCAGGCTGCCGAAATGCGCAAGCAATGCCGCGGCAGTCTTGGCGCCGATGCCGGGTACGCCAGGAATGTTGTCAACGGCATCGCCGCACAACGCGAGAAAATCCGCCACCTGCGCCGGATGCACGCCGAGTTTCTCCAATACGCCAGCCGGTCCCCAGCGCAGATTGCGGGCGAAGTCCCACTGCTCATCGTGCTCGCCGAGCAATTGACCGAAATCCTTGTCCGCCGACACGATGACGCTGCGGAATCCAAGCGCGCGCAGACCCCATAACGTACTGCCAATCAAGTCGTCTGCTTCGTAGCTGTGGTCGATCAGAACCCGCACGCCGAGTGCTTCGGTCACAGCGCGGCACAACACGAATTGACGTTCCAGATCGGGTGGCGGTAGCTCGCGATTGGCTTTGTAGGCGGGATAGATGGCGTTGCGAAAAGAAGTGGTGAGCGAGGCATCGAATGCCACGGCAAGATGGGACGGTTTCTCGCGTTCCAGCAACTCGCACAAAAACCGCGTATAGCCATGCACCGCGTTGACCGGATGACCGTCGACATCGTGAAACTCGTCCGGCATCGAGTGCCAGGCGCGAAACACGTACAAACTGCCATCGATCAAATGTGCGGTGGGGAGGCGAGTCACTTGGGTCAACCCTTCCATTCGCTCAGGAGATCGTCCAGCGCCGGGCGATCTCGATCCGGTATCTCCGACTGCGGCGTGCCGACATGCACGAAGCCGATGACGCATTCGTGCTTGGCCAGATCGAGCATATCGGCGACTTCCCGATCGTACGCCGCCCAGCCTGTAAGCCACTGCGCACCGTAACCCATGGCATAGGCGCTCAGCAGAATGTTGTAGGCCACGTTGCCCGCGCAAAGTTTCTGTTCAATCTCGGGTATGCCGGCGTCCTTGTCGATACGGGCCACCACGATCAACACCAACGGCGCAAAGGTGTAACGCAGTCGTTCTTTTTCGCGTTTGGCTTCGGGCAGGTCAGGGTTGTGGCGAATGGCACGCTCCGCAAGCGTCGCACCGAATGTCAATTTCGCCTCGCCGCGCAAGGCGATCAATCGAAACGGAACCAGCTTGCCGTGGTCGGGTACCCGGATGGCCGCTTCCAGCATGGCGCGCAACGTGTCCGCATCGGGGGCGGGTTCGCCGAGCTGGCGCGAGGGTGCGGAGTGGCGTTGTTGCAGCAGCGCGAGCGGGTTGGACATGGGGGCGTACCTGGGGAAACGCTTATCGTACAACCGTCTGCGCCGGGTCACGATGCCTGTCAGTCACGCAGACGCGCGCACGCGCCGGTCATACGATCCGCGCACCCTCTCAAGGATGGCGTCCTATGAAGCTGCTGACAGGTTTGGCCGCTTTTGCCCTGATCGCATGGGTATCGGGTGTGAGCGTAAGTAAAGCCGAGGCGGCGACTACCGCCATCAGTGACGGATATTTCACAACCGACGACGGCGCGCGCATTCATTACTTGAGGGCCGGCGATAGCCATGCCGCGCCGGCGTTGGTGCTCATTCCTGGATGGACGCTGACGGCGTCGCTGTGGCATGAACAATTGCAGCATTTTTCGAACGATCGCACCGTGATCGCGGTCGACTCGCGTTCGCAAGGCGCCTCGTCGATCATGCTGACCGGCAATACGCCGGAGCGGCGAGCGCAAGATCTGCACGAATTGCTTGCATCGTTGCACGTCGAACATTGTGTGCTGGTCGGCTGGTCGCAAGGCGCCCAGGATGTCGCGGCCTATGTGCAGCAATTCGGTACCGATTCGCTGGACGGCGTGGTCTTTGTGGATTCGCCCGTATCCGCAGGCACGAATGAGGTGGATATCCGAAAAGAATTCACCAAGGCCATTCTCTCCGGATTGTCGCGCTACGCATCGCAACCCGGCGACTACAGCGCCGGCATGGTGCGTTCCATTTTCAAGCGCCCGCATCCGGCAGCGGACATCGACGCCGTCATCGCACAGGCGCAACGCACGCCACCCGCTGTCGGCGCTGCGATGCTGGTGTCGGATATCTTCGGTGCGGATCGCAGGCCTGCGTTGCGAAAAATCGATCGTCCCGCGCTGGTCATTGCTTCGGCCAATTCGCCGTTGCTCGATGCGCAAAAAACGATGGCGTCCGATATTGAAGGCTCGCGCTTTCTGGCGGTGCCAAACGTGGGGCATGCTGTGTTTGTGGACGACCCTCAAACATTCGATAGCGCCTTGACGCAATTGTTGGCCAAAGCCGATTCAGTGCGAGGGGGCAAGCCGGAATCCATGCGGCAGTAAAGCTTCCACCGTGGTTTGGCGGCTTGCACCGGCTACATTGGCCAGCAGCACGGGCATGTCGCTGCTACACAATTCAGCCAATACCTGACGGCATGAGCCGCAGGGCGTTACCGGTTCGGGCGTGTCGGCAATGACGGCGATGGCGCTGAAATCGCCGGGCTTGCAACCGGCGGCGATGGCGCTGAACAAGGCCGTGCGTTCGGCGCAATTGCACAAACCATATGCCGCGTTCTCCACGTTGCACCCTTGGAATACGCGTCCGTCTTTGGTTTGTAAGGCGGCGCCGACCTGAAAACGGGAGTAGGGCGCGTACGCCCATTCGCGCGCTTGGCGGGCGAGATCCAACAGATTGCTGCTGACGACCTGCTCTGGCATCGGCATTCTCGCATCCCGATTTGGGGCCGGTCAGTCTAACCCGAAGTCCAGGCGTATCCGCTACGATGAAAGGACTACTCCGCAGGGGACGCCCGATGTCGATCACCGTATCCGCATTACGTGAAACCGCTCCCGGCGAACGCCGCGTGGCGATCACCCCCGAAGTGGCGAAAAAGTTTCGCGGCAAAGGACTTCGCGTTTTGCTGGAACGCCATGCGGGTACGTCGGCGGGGTTTCCCGACGACAGCTATGCGGATGTCGAATTCGCGAACGCAGCGGACGTACTCGCCCAGGCCGACCTGCTGGCCTGCGTGTTGCCGCCCGGTGACGGCACGCTCAGCGGCCTGCGAGAGGGTGCGACCGTTCTGGGTCAGTTACGCCCGCACGGTGCGGCAGCGCGCGCCCAAGCACTCGCGCAGAAAAAGTTGACGGCGTTTGCTTTGGAGCTGCTGCCGCGAACCACACGCGCGCAAGCGATGGACGTTTTGAGCTCTCAAGCTGCCGTGGCCGGCTATCGTGCCATGCTGATGGCTGCCGAGAGCGCACCGAAGTTCTTTCCCATGCTGACCACGGCGGCCGGCACCATTCGCCCCTCGCGCGTACTGGTGATCGGCGCGGGTGTGGCCGGTTTACAGGCAATCGCGACGGCGCGCCGCCTCGGTGCGCAGATCGAAGGCTACGATGTGCGCCCCGAAACGCGCGAACAAGTGGAATCGCTGGGTGCGAAGTTTCTGGATCTTGGCGTAAGCGCCGCAGGCAGTGGCGGCTATGCGCGCGAGCTCACCGCCGAAGAACGCGCGGCGCAGCAGCAAGCCCTGGCCGATCACTTGAAAGTGTTTGACGCCGTCGTCAGCACGGCGGCCGTCCCTGGCCGTGCGGCGCCAAAGATCCTCACCACGGCGATGGTGCAAGGTATGAAACCGGGTGCGCTGATCGTCGATCTTGCCGCGGAAAGCGGCGGCAATTGCGAGCTTACGCGTCCGGGCGAACGCGTGGAGCATAACGGCGTGGTGATCTTGGGGCCGCTCAATCTCGCGGCGGGCGCGCCGTTGCATGCGTCGGAAATGTACGCGCGCAACATCTACAACTTTGCCGAGCTATTGATTCACGACGGCGCCTTGAAGCCGGACTTCAACGACGAACTCGTCGCCAAAAGTTGCGTCACGCGCGACGGCGAGGTGCTGTTCGCCGCGTAATCTTGGGCTGGGATCGTCAGTGGTGCGGCATGCCGAACGCGCGTCCCGATGGCAGCGTCGAGCGCGGCCCCATATGGTTCAGCCACTGGCGGCGTTCTTCGGGGGACTGCTGCATCCACTGGCGCCGCAACGCGTCGCGCTGATCCGGCGGAAGTTGCTGGAAACGCTTGAACGCATCGTGCAGTTCTTCCTGTTTCTGACTCGGAAGCGTGTCGTAGAGATGTTGGTTCTCGCGCGCCTGTTGCCGCTGTTCGGGCGTCATTTGCTGCCAACGTGCGATGCGATCGCGAATTTCCTGTTGGCGTTGCGGCGGCAGCTGCATCCATTCTTGCGTACGCTGCAGCATATGCTCCTGCCGCTTGGGCGGCAGCGTGTCCCATTGCGACTGTAGCGGCGAGAGCAGATTCTGCTGGGCCGGACTAAGGGTATTCCAAGGATGCGTCGCGCCATTTTGCGCGTACGACGGCGCCGCGATCGTTAGACCGAGCAAGAAAGCCAACAGCGATGGCAGGCGAAGTCGTCGTAGCAGCATGGATCAGCGTTTGGTTTGACTACTGTCATTGGCGGCGAGCCAACTGTAAAAGTCCAGGTTCTGGTACAGACCGGGATCGGTTTTCTCCGCTTCAGGCGGCAGATATTCACTATCTTGCTGCTCGCTCGCGACGGAGGCTTGTTGGTTGTGCTCGGGTTGAGGTTGCGGAGCACGTTGCCAGATCACGAGTGCGGCCAGTGCAATGGCCGCCAATGCGCCCACCGGCACCAGCACGCGCGCGCGATGATGCGGCGATGCGTGTGCGGACGCAGCCTCCAGCGCGGTGCGTCGTGCCGCGCGCAGACGACCGGCGGTAACCGGATCGACGCTTTGCGCCGCCTCCTGGTAAAGCGCGCGGGCGCGCTGTTCGAATTGTTTGTCGGACGAGTTCATCGCCACTCCTCCAAATGCTCCCGCAGGTGTTGCATCGCCCGCGAGAGATGTGTTTTCACGCTACCTTCCGAGCAACCCATTGCCACGGCGGTTTCCGCCACGTCCAGCCCTTCCAGAACGCGCAGGATGAACGCTTCGCGCTGACGCTGCGGAAGCTGTTTCACGGCTGCGGCCATATCCGCGTAGGACTGTTCTCCATGAAGCTTTTCCAACGGACCCGGGCCGGTGTCGGCCGGTTCCCATGCCGGCAATTCGTCGCCGTCGTCATCGCGACCGCCGCCGAGCCATCCGACGACGATGGAACGCACCTTGCGCCGGCGCTGCAGGTCTACGATGCGTCGGCGCAGAATGCCCCAGAATAGCGGCGTCCATTCTTGCGCCGGCTTGGCACGATAGTGCTTCACCAAGCGAAGCATGGCGTCCTGCACGGCGTCCAGCGCGTCTTCCCGGTTGCCCAGGTGCAGCTCCGCCATACGGAAGGCCCGCCGCTCCATGCTCGCCAGGAACGCATCCAGGGTCGCAGGGACGGCTTGACCATCAGGCGCAAGAAGTTCCGCCTCGAAAACGGCCGAGACGCCGTTCATGGCGCCATTCTCCGTATCGTCAGGGCGAGCATCCCGGGGCTCCATCTGTTCGACTCTTGTCATCAACGCGCGGGGCTGGTGTGGGTTGACTGACAGGCGCCCCGGCGTTTCACGCACGGCAAACTGGCGTGGATCGCGGCATCGCACTCACCGTATGATGCGGCGAATGAGACCAATTGGCGGGGGAAGCACATGCTGGATGGGTTCCTGGCGCTTTACATCTTTATGCTGGCTGCGTTCACGGGATATGAAATCATCGCGCGGGTACCGGTGATCCTGCACACGCCGCTGATGTCCGGTTCCAACTTCATACACGGCATTGTGCTGGTTGGGGCCATGATTGCGCTAGGTCATGCGCAAACCCCGTTCGAAATGGCGATAGGTTTCATCGGGGTACTGCTAGGTGCCGGCAACGCCGCCGGCGGTTACGTCGTTACTGAACGGATGCTGGAAATGTTCAAGTCCAGCAAGCCCGGTCGGGGCGCTGGGGAGGCCAAGTGATGGCCTGGCCGCAGACGTTGATCGACGCCTCCTATTTCATCGCAGCCCTCTTATTTATCCTCGGTTTGAAGCGCATGAGCTCGCCCCGCACGGCGCGTGGCGGCATCGTGTGGGCCGGGTTCGGCATGCTGCTGGCGGTGGTCGCCACCTTGCTGCTGCCCGATATGCATCACCGCGGGCTGATTCTCGCCGCTGTGCTGATCGGCGTGGCGGCGGCCTGGTGGTCCGGCCGCCGGGTGGCGATGACGGCCATGCCGCAGATGGTGGCCCTCTACAACGGCATGGGCGGCGGTGCCGCCGCGGCGATCGGGGCGGCGGAGCTGGTGGGACATGCGCAAACTGTTGCGATGGGTAGCGTAGCCGCACCCAACACGTTCCCGTTGATGCCAGAAAGCTGGTCGCCTTTGCATGGCGCAGCGGTGGCGGCGCCGCTCGGTCCCGTGGCGCTGGCTCTGGGCGTGTTGGGCGCGCTGATCGGATCGGTAAGCTTTTCCGGCTCGCTGATTGCCTTCGCCAAGCTGCAAGGCTGGCTGGATCGACGCTTTGTCTTCCCGGGTCAGCAAGTCGTGAATCTGCTGGTGCTGGGGGCCACCGTGCTGATCGGCATCGTGCTGGCGACGGGGCACCTGACGATTCCGTTTATCGGCGCCTTCTTCGCGCTGGCACTGTTGTTCGGTTTGCTGATG
>DATJMR010000079.1:0-6177 GCA_035508595.1 Dyella sp. | reverse complement strand
ATGTCGGCAACGCGGGGTAATAGCGCGTAAGTAGCACCAACGTCCGGCGACGTTGCTCAACCGTTTGCTCTTCAACGGGAGCACTGTCTACATAGCCGCCGTCTAGCGCAAACTCATCATTGAGTAATCGCGCAGGCATGAATGGTGGCGCAGTGGCAGACGCAACCAGTAGCGTTTGAGCGTCGTCCACAGACGTGTCAGGGCAGATCGTGAAGAAGTCCTGGCGAAGCCCGAGGCGCTTGGGGAGCTTTGGATGAAGACTGTTCGAAAAGTACTTATCGAGGAGATACGCAACGGTTCCCGCCAATACGCTACCGCCAACGCCAAGTAATTGGGTCGGCCTGGTGACGGCAACCGTAAGACGAGTGGTGGATTCGCGTAATTTGTGGAAGGACTCAGCGTTGACGAACGACCCTATCCATGCCGGATAGATGCGAGTGTGTGCGAACCGCAGTCTGGGGCGTCGAGCATAGTCGATAATACTGGGGTTGCCCGCATAGGCTGCGACGCATGCGTCCAGCGCAAATTGAGCCCCATGCGTCAGAAGCGACGCAGCCACCGCAGCTCCGCCGCTAGTACCGACGAACCTCGGCGGGCGCGCATAACCAGACGAAAATAGTTGAGTTAGCAGACCCGCCTGCCACCAGCAACGGTTGCCACCGCCGGCGAATACCAGGGTCTCGATGCGATCAAAATCGTAGTTGGCAATCCTTGCCACTGCAGACATCGTGTCCATCCGATCAGTCAGTTAACGTCATCGACTGTACTAGGTCGTTATTGGCATACGCCATAGTATGGAATAAATCAGACTGCGTGGTTATTAGGCACACAGTGACTCGCACGATTAGCGATTACTACATCGCTCCCGATGCATCGCTCCCTACTCTCTCGCAAGATGCCGGCAATTTGCTGCACGGCGCGTATGGCATTGTGCCATGCCTGGGTGACGCGTCGACGTGTCCGAAGGTGAAGACGGTAGATCTTGTGCGCCGATGGACATCACCACCCATGAACGACATGGGTCACCGCAGCATAGCGAAGATGCGTTTGCTCAGCCGGACTTCTCCAACTTTTATACCCCGGCCAAACTCCATTCGGATCTCACTAAACTCCCCACGATCATCCATGAATGATCATTATGTCCGCTCCGGCCCCGGCAAACGCTGGGGCGACGGTAACGTAGCTCGAAAAATCGTGGCCCGCATGAGCGGTTCAAAGATTTCTATGAAATCGATGCATGCATCAAATCAGCTTGATCTCACGCAAGCGTTGCATGAGGTACTCGTGTGACGTGATGGAGCTGTCGTATCGACGCGGATTGTCCGCGGTAACACATTGCGGCAGCGGATCGAGCACCACATCAGGATTGGGATGCAGGAAATACGGCACGGAATAACGCGGCTTGCGTGCGCCGTCGTTCTGCGGATTCACCACCCGGTGCGTGGTGGACGGATACACATGGTTGGTAAGGCGCTGCAGCATGTCGCCGATATTCACCACGATGGCATCGCCCTCGGTGGTGATGGGCAGCCACGTGCCTTCGCGGGTAAGCACTTCCAGCCCCTCGGCGCTGGCACCGACGAGCAGCGTGATGAAGTTGATATCTTCATGAGCACCCGCGCGCACGTTGGGAATGTTTTCTTCCGCAATCGGCGGGTAGTGGATCGGGCGCAAGATGGAGTTGCCCTGATCGATCTTGTCGTCGAAGTAATCCTCCGGCAAATCGACATGCAAGGCCAACGCGCGCAAGACGCGGCTGCCGAGCAGATCCAGCGATTGATACAACTCGTAACCGTATTCGCGAAAACCCGGCACTTCGGCCGGCCATAGGTTGGGCGGCATCAGATCGACAAAGCGCGAATCGGGATCGATGTCGCGCCCGACGTGCCAAAACTCTTTCAAGTCCGGATAACGGCTGTCTTTGGCCGTTTCCACTTTGAAGGGCGTGTAACCGCGCGCACCGCCGGTACCGGGCACGTGGTATTTCATCTTGGTTTCGGTGGGCAGCGCAAAGAATCGCTGAAACGCATCGTAGGCACCGTCGATCAGTTGCGGGGAAATGCCGTGGCCGCTGATGCAGCAGAAACCGAATTCGCGATAGGCGGCGCCAAGTTCGGCGACAAACGCCGTGCGATCGGTGTCGTAGCGACGAATGTCGAGGGTGGGAACTTTTTTGCCTTGGGCAGATGTGTCCATGATTTCGTCCAGGTTGGCGTGCGGTCGATTTGTGTTCCGCCACCGCAGGGGCGGTGCACGTCGGGCCTAGAAGTCTGTCTAAACAAAATGTTCGACAGGCTCCATTCCTTGGCGACCTGGGGACCTGATATGCAGCACCGACCGGGAAGGCCGACGCTACTGGTTCACGAGCGTTCGGCTACGGATTTTACGACGTCCGCGAGGCGTTCTGCCATCTGCCTGACCTCCGCCTCGTCGGCGGCTTCCACGGTAACGCGCACCAACGGCTCGGTGCCGGAAGCGCGCAGCACCACGCGACCGCGCCCAAGCAACGCTTTTTCCGTTTCGGCCAGCGCCTGGCGCACGGCATCGCTGTCCAGCGCTTCGCGTGCGCCGATGGCGCGGACGTTGATCATCACTTGGGGTGTCTTGGTTAGTCCCTGGCGCGCGCTGGCCAGATCCTGGCCGGATTGTTTGAGCGCTTCGAGCAACGCCAGCGCCGCCACAATGCCATCGCCGGTCGTGGCACGGTCCAGGCACAGCAAATGGCCGGATGTTTCGCCGCCCAGCACGCCGCCATGTTCTTTCAATTTTTGCAGCACGAAGCGATCGCCCACGTTGGCGCGGATCAACTCCACGCCCAAGCCGGCCAACGCCTGTTGCAAGCCGTAATTGCTCATCAGCGTGCCCACCACCGGGCCTTTGAGTTGGCCACGCGCCTGCCAGCTGCGCGCCAACACGTAGAGCATGTCGTCGCCGTCGCCAAGCGCGCCGTTGTGATCCACGACCTGCACGCGGTCGCCATCGCCATCGAACGCAAAACCGATGTCGGCTTTGTGTTCCACCACGGCGCGCTGCAGCGTTTGCGGATGCGTGGAGCCCACATCGTGATTGATGTTGAAACCATCGGGCTTGTCGCCGATAACGTGCAGTTCCGCGCCAAGCTCCGCAAACACCTTGGGAGCGACTTGATAGGTCGCACCGTGTGCGCAGTCGAGCACAATCTTCATGCCGGCGAGGCTGAAATCTTCCGGCACGGTGGATTTGCAGAATTCGGCGTAACGCGTCACCGCATCGGTCACGCGCACGACTTTGCCAAGGTGCTCCGAATCCAGTGTGGTGAACTGGGCATCGACTTCGCGCTCGATGGCTTCTTCGATGTCGTCGGAAAGTTTTTCGCCCTGCGTGGAGAAAAACTTGATGCCGTTATCGTAATGCGGGTTGTGCGACGCGCTGATCACGATCCCTGCATCCGCGCGCAAACTGCGCGTGAGATAAGCCACCGCCGGCGTGGGCATCGGGCCGAACAAACGCACATCGGCACCCGCCGCGGCCAGGCCTGCTTCCAAGGCGGATTCGAACATGTAACCGGAAACGCGGGTGTCTTTACCAATCAATACCAGCGGACGGCCGGGTGTTTTCTTTTGCTTGCCTAGCACCACGCCGAGCGCGCGCCCGAGGCGCAACACGAAGTCCGCGCTGATGGGCCACTGCCCCACCCGACCACGGATGCCATCGGTACCGAAATATTTGCGTTGATTCATGGAAGGTCCTGCCAAGGCTTGCCGCCGTTAGCCTGTCTCGCCGTTGTCGCCCCATGAAGGACGATGACGAAGCAGGCCTCATATAAGAGCTTATCCCGTCTTGCCCTTTTCCTGCGCGCGAGAATACGGGTCGACCGTGGGATTTATTAGGGTGAAACCGGCCAAAGAAAAGCGTATTTTCCCGCAAGGAAAGGTGAAGGCCGGCACCCCGTTTATTCAATCATCATCCGGCCAGCGCGGTGCTTTCGGCGTATCGCGCCGTTCGGGGATATCGCCGGCCTTGACGGCATGCCATACCTTCAAGGCATCCACGGTGGAGACCACATCGTGCACGCGCACCATCCGCGCACCGCGTTGCGCCGCGATGACCGCGGCGGCGAGAGATCCGGCGGCGCGTTCGGAGGGTTCCTTGCGTCCCGTAAGCGTGCCGATCATCGATTTGCGCGACAACCCTACGTACACGCCGCTTCCCAGGTCCGCGAAACGTTCCAGCTTACGCAGCAAGGCGAGATTGTGCTCCAGGTTTTTGCCGAAACCGAAGCCCGGATCGACCATTACCTTGCGCCTGTCGATGCCGGCCAGCTCGCACGCGAACAAGCGATCGGTGAGAAAGCGATGCACCTCGCCGACGACATCGTCGTAGTGCGGCTCGTTCTGCATGCTGCGCGGCTCGCCTTGCATATGCATCAGACAAATGGGCACCTGCAATGCAGCCGCGGCGTCCATCGCGCCGTCGCGACGCAACGCGTAAACATCGTTGATCATGCCGGCACCCGCCGCCACGGCCGCGCGCATAACGTCGGGTTTGGACGTATCCACGGCAATGGGCAACGACGTGCGCGCCACGAGCTGTTCGATCACGGGGATCACTCGACGCAGTTCGTCGTCGACGGAAACATCTGCTGCACCGGGTCGCGTCGATTCCCCGCCGACATCGAGCATGTCCGCGCCCTCTTCCGCCAGACGCAGGCCATGCGCCACGGCATCACCCGTGTCAGCAAACTGTCCGCCGTCGGAAAACGAATCGGGTGTGACATTGATGATGCCCACCACGCGCGTACGGTCCAAGGTCAGCGAACGACCGTTGCAATCGAGCACGGTGGCGAACATGTCGGACATCACGCACTTTGCTCCACGCCGCCGAGCGCACCCATGAACTGGCGGTAATAACGCAGTTCGTCGATCGAGTCGCGAATATCCGAAAGCGCCGTGTGCGCCGATTCTTTGTTGAAGCCGCGACCGATCGTCGGGGCCCAGCGACGCGCCAACTCCTTCAACGTGGATACGTCGAGATTGCGGTAATGAAAAAACCGCTCGAGCTGGGGCATCTGCCGATGCATGAAGCGCCGGTCCTGGCAGATGGAATTGCCGCACATCGGCGACTTGCCCGGCGGCACCCAGGCTTTGAGGAACTCCAACGTGGCCTGTTCCGCATCGGCGTGTGTGGCGGCGGACGTCACCACCTGCTCCCACAAACCGGAACGGCGATGCTGGTTGCGGTTCCACGCATCCATCGCTTCCAACCGTTCCACGTCGTGGCGAATCGCGAAGACGGGGCCTTCGGCCAGAACGGTCAGATCTTTGTCGGTAACGATCGTGGCGATTTCAAGGATCGAATCCCGGTCGGTATCCAGACCGGTCATCTCCAAGTCGATCCAAATGAGGTTGTCGTCGTTGGCTTGGCTCATGCGCGGAGTGTAAAGGGGGGAATGGGGAACAGGGAACGGGGAACGTGCCGCCGTTTGCGAGCGCGAGTCTCCAAATTGAATGCCTGCTCGCAAAAAGGAGCCATAAATAAGCATTTCCCTCCTCTGTCCCAGGCTTTCCCTTCCCTGTTCCCCGTTGCCTCCTGCCCTTATCATCGCCCCATGCAGACCCTCTTCTGGCACGACTACGAAACGTTCGGCACCGATTCGCGCCGGGATCGCCCTATCCAATTTGCCGGTATCCGCACCAACCTCGAACTGGAAATCGTCGACGAGCCGGTGATGTTTTACGGCAAACCGCCCCACGAGATGGTGCCCAGCCCGGAGTCCTGCCTGATCACCGGCATTACCCCGCAACAGGCCGAACGCGATGGATTGATCGAGGCGGACTTCGCGGCACGCGTGCACGAGGAGCTTGCCGCGCCGGGCACTTGCGGGGTGGGGTACAACTCCCTGCGCTTTGACGACGAATTCACACGGCAACTGCTGTACCGCAATTTCTTCGAGCCGTATGGACGGGAATGGGAAAACGGCAATTCACGCTGGGACTTGATCGACCTGGTGCGTATGTGCGCCGCCCTGCGTCCGGAAGGCATCGTGTGGCCCACGCATGAGGACGGTACGCCGAGCTTCAAACTGGAACATCTGGCCACCGCCAATCATCTCCAACAGACGCGCGCGCATGACGCGCTATCGGATGTACAGGCGTTGATCGAACTGGCTCGTTTGATTCGCGTGCGCCAGCCAAGGCT
>DATJMR010000078.1:0-7264 GCA_035508595.1 Dyella sp. | reverse complement strand
TACGACATGACCGAAAAGCAAGTGGAAGTCGAGAACTTGCAATGCATCGCTTGGGCAATTCCTGCCGGCGTGCCGTTGCCCCCTGGGGTGTATACGCTGGCACAAGCGAGGGAAGCCAAGCTGCCCGTCATCGAATCCGCTCCGGTGTCGATCCGCATGGCTGTCGAGGAAGGCTGGTACTCGAAACCTGGCAGCACATGGCAGACCGAGTTGAAGCATCTCATGCTGCAGTACCGTGCGGGCACCTTCTTCGGCAACATCCACGCGCCGGACATCGTGATGGGCATGGGGCGCACCGTTGAAGAAGAGCGCGACATCATTGATGTGCAACCCGATGGGTCCGTCGCCATTGTGACGCCAGCATCCCTGCGCGGCCGTGACGGATCGCAAGCGAAGCTGGTGCCCAGCGAGCAGCCGCCGGCAGCGTCCGTTATTGCGGATCCCGAGACCGGCGAAGTCGTCGATACGCAGCACGATGAAAAGCCAACCGACTCCCAGCCGCAGTCGGAACATCCGCAGCACCAGCACCCCAACGCGCCAACGCTCGCCGATGCCATTCGTGCCGCTCAGGCCGGTGACTACGACTTGGCTCGCGATATCGCCAGCGGCCTGGGCGCCGAGTGGAGCGAACACATCGAAAAGGTGATCGCGCAGCGCGAGGCGGCTCAGCAAACACCACAGCAAACGTACGGCGGCCGCCGTACGCGCGGCGCCTCTATCGAATAGTGCGGCCCCCTGCCCGCCTCGCACCCCCTGGCGAGGCGGCCGTTAGCTGCTGACGGACTTGCGGGGAGCGCCCGGCCCCTCTCAGCAGTACCGGGCAACCATTCCAACTCATCGCGAAGGGCAACGACATGACCACTCCGAACGACGAAGTAAGTTCCATCCTCAACATGACCACCGACACCATCGGCATCGATCTTCTCAATGCACTGGTGACGGAGCTGAAACTGCTGCCTGACGTCTGGCACAAACTGCCGAAGGCGCGCCAGGACGACGTGATCGATCGCCTCCGGAAGCGCGTGGAGTCGAACGTCAAGATGGCCGTGCACCTGTTGGCCAGCAAGGGCCGCACCGTCGTCACCGGCGACCTGGACCAGATCACGATCAAGGACGGCGTGAAGGCCGTGGTCAAGTTCGGACTCAGCGCGCCGCACCTGCAGGCTCTCTACGAATCCAGCGGCAAGCCGGTGCTGGTGGTGGTGGCCGGTGTCGAGGAACACATCGACGGCATGGACCAGGTGCAGGGTGAAGCCGACCAGCGTTCGTTCGACATGGGCAAGGAATACACCTCCAAGGATGGAGAGGGCATGCAGGATGACCAGGGCCGCGGCCAGGTGATCGAAGGTGAATTCACTGCGCTGCCGCCGCCGGCCAACGGTGAAGATGACGGTGGCTCGACCGAAGACGAGCTGGATGCTGCCTACAATGCCGGCTACGACGCTGCCGCGGCCGGGCAGCCGCAGAGTGCCTGCCCCGTCATGGCCGGGGACTGCTGCATTGAATGGATCAAAGGCTGGAAGGCCTGGCACGAAGACAACGCCAACGGCGGCGTCGATACGGCAGAGGCGGCGTAGCCATGGACTTTACCGTCGAACGTCACTGCTATCTAAGCCTCCATGGCAAGGAACTCGAAACCTTGCGCCATATTGTGCGTGTCGCTCATCAGCACTTGATGGAGACACCCCGGACCGTAATGCGCGGCATTCCTCTGGAACGCCGAGCTGGCCTTATTGGAGGCGAGCTGTTCGATGTGATGCGCATGCTCGAGGAGATCGGAGACAAGCTCGGCTTACCGATCTCGTTTGAGGACCCTTCCCACGACGATGCGCCTAGCAGCAAGACCGCCAATCTCCCGGCGCTGCTTTGCGTGGGGATAT
Source organism: Dyella sp. (assembly GCA_035508595.1). Lineage (GTDB taxonomy): Bacteria > Pseudomonadota > Gammaproteobacteria > Xanthomonadales > Rhodanobacteraceae > Dyella_B. The sequence continues at coordinate 5,384 of DATJMR010000078.1, read as the reverse complement.
TCACCAATGAGGCGGCGGCGCCGAACGCTCATACGGAGGCCGAATGAAGCTCACCCATCTCTCCGTGCATGGATTCCTCGGCGTCCGCGCCGTAGACGTCCCGCTGACCACTACGGTCACGTTGTTCGCCGGCGCCAATGGCGCCGGCAAGTCCAGCTTGCGCGACGCGGTTACGCTCGCGCTGACCGCTGACCTGGGCCGCGTCGGGCTCAAGAAGGAAGCCGCGCAACTCATCACCGTGGGCGCCGACTGCGCCAGCATCGAAGTTCAGACCGATGCGGGCATGTATGGCGTCGCGATCTCCGCGAGCGGCCGGATCAGCGATTCGCTCAAGGGCGTGGAGACGCCGGCCTCCCTGCCCTACGTGCTTGATGGCCAGCGCTTCGCTCAGATCAGTCCCAATGATCGCCGCGCCTTCCTGTTCGGCCTGATGGGCCTGTCAGCCAATGGTGCGGAGGTGCGCAAGCGGCTTCTCGCGAAGAACTTGCCAGAGAAATTCGTGGAGGCCGTCATACCGATGCTTCGCGCCGGCTTCGATGCCGCTCACAAGGCGGCCCAGGACAAGGCACGCGATCACAAGGCGACCTGGCGCGTCCTCACAAGCGAAACCTATGGTGAGAAAAAGGCAGCGACGTGGCAGGCCGAGGTGCCCGAGTTCGATGCAGCCGCGCTGGTCGAACTGAAAGCGAGGTGCGAAGACCTGGATGAAGCAGTCGCTGCAGCGAATCAACGCGTCGGTGCGCTGCAGTCCAATTACCAGCGCGGCGCCGAGGCTGCGCAGCGCTTGGAAGCACTCCGCAAGAAGGCAGCCCCGCGTGCTCTGCTCGCCGAACAACTGCAGGCTGATGAAGTGGCGCTGCAGGAGCTGGTCGCCAAGGTCCAAAAAGTACGCGATGCGCGCCTTTCGCAAGACGCATTGCCGTGCCCGGAGTGCGGAAGCATGCTGGTGACCAAGGATGGCGAGCTTGTCCATGCCGGTCCGCTCGCGAAGGCATCAGAGGCCGACATTGGAGCGCTGCCGGACCTGGAACGCGCCCTCGCACGCGCCGAGTTGGCCGTCACCGGCAGCAAGCGCTACCTGGCGGAAGCAGAAGCCGCTGCCATGTCAGTTACCGAACTCGAAGCCGCCGCCGGGCCCGCGCCGAGCGAGGACGAACTGCGCAAGGCGCGCGAGGATCTTGCGACGCTACGCGCGGAACGCGATACCTTCGAAAACAGGTTGAACGCCCTGCGCGAGGTAGAACGGCAGGCGCACCTGGCCGGCGAGGCAACCAACAAGGCGCGGCAGGCGCATGAGGCTGTTGCGGCGTGGTCGGCCATCGCCGATGCCCTTGCGCCGGACGGCATCCCCGGCGAGATCCTCGGCGAAGCATTGTCGCCGCTCAACGCTCGCCTGCGTCAGTCGGCCGAAATCGCGGAGTGGCCGCAAGTCCTCATCAACCCCGACATGTCGATCCTGATCGCTGGCAACAAGTCTGGCACCTTTTGGCGCCCCTACAACCTGCTATCAGAATCGGAGCAGTGGCGCGTTGACGCCATGGTTGCCGAAGCGATCGCCTCCCTCTCTGGGCTGCGGCTTCTCGTCTTGGATCGCTTCGACGTGCTGGACCTGCGCGGCCGCGGCGACCTGATGGCGTGGCTCGAAGCCATCTCTGGCGAGATCGATACCGCGCTGATCTTCGGCACCCTCAAGGCCCTTCCTGCTGCCATGGGACCGCCTGAGGTCTTCGCTGCGCATTGGCTTGAAAGCGGCACTCTTTCTCAACACAGAGCCGCTGCCTAATTCCCATCTTTCCCCCGGACTTCATCCGCCATCGGAGCACCCAATGAACGGTTCCAGCATCTCGATCCATATCAAAAAGGCCACTATCCATGTCGCGCGTGAAAGTCTTGCCGGCGGTCAGATCATCGATCTGTCGGCCAGTGAGCTGATCAAACCCACGAATGCGGAACGCTTCGAGCTTGTTCTTGATGGTAATGCCGTCACCGACCATTCCACCGGCCTGATGTGGGCCAAAGATGTCAGCGATGACGATCTCGAGTGGGACCAGGGCTCCCAGTATTGCCGCGATTTTCGCCTCGGTGGTTTCGATGACTGGCGCTACGCGTCCCTGCACGAGCGCTTCAACATCACCGATTTCCACAGGCATGAACCCGCGCTGCCTCCGCAATTCAAAGGACGCGGTTCGTACGAATGGACTGGCGAGCCCACCAACTGGACACGCGGGAAAGCGGGTTCCTCCCGCTCGTTCTGGGTCGTCTACCTGTACGGCGGCAACCTCTACTACTACGGCGCCGACGGCCGGGCCCGTGTGCGGCCGGTGCGTCGTGCGGTGCCGGCCGGTCAGTGATCGGTTCTTTGTCATAGCGGTGCCAAACACCGCCTATTTCCACCACCACCCAAGGAAATCTTCATGAACGCAGTTGCAAAAGAAGTGCCGATGAGCGACGACAGCGATACCTTCACTGCACCGAATGGTGTCACGCTCCAACGCTCCAAGCTCTACGTGGATGGCATGGGCAATGTCATCGCCAAGCTCTACACGATCGACAAACAGGCCGACGCAGACGCCACTGACCATCTGATGGCGTATTACCTGGACCACAACCTGATTTCTGCCGAGAACGTGCCCGGTGCAGATGACAGATTTGCGCCCGATGAAGCAGAGTCGTTCTGCGGCGCGCTTTCGCATGCAGGGTTCACGGATTGGGAAAACCCTCTGCCTGCCCAGGGCGTCCAGTTGAACGACTACACGAAGTTCGACCCCTGCGTGGATACATCAGCACATCCTGGCATCACTGGCGGCGCTTTCTGGACTAAGCAGCAAACCGCATGGTCAAAGGATGAGGCGGGTTCCTCCCGCTCGTTCTGGGTCGTCGACCTGTACTACGGCTACCTCGGCAACAGCAACGCCAACTACCGGGCCCGTGTGCGGCCGGTGCGTCGTGCGGTGCCGGCCGGTCAGTGGTTGGCCCTTGGTCAATAGAGGCCTGAGATGACCTTCAACCTCCCACCCGCCGTCAGGTTGGCCGAAGGCCTTGCCCGCGATATCGAGCAAGCCTCGGCTAGGTTCCAGCGCGCGCACCGGTATACGTTCGGCGCCGAACTGCGCAAGCGTGCCTGGGACGTCCTGGCCACTGCGAACCGCGCCGCGCGCAAGCCGGCGCAGCGCGGTGTGCTCTTAGAGCAGCTGGTGGACGAGGTTGATGATCTCAAGCTGGCATTGCAGCTGGGCCAAACGCTTCGGCAGTTTTCAAGCTTTGCGCAGTTCGAAGCGTTGATGCGAAGCGCCATCCAACTTGGCCAGCAGGTCGGAGGATGGAACCGAATGATCCACCCCAAAGGCCAGAATGATCACGTGCAAGCACGTGGTCAGCGTGCCAAGACACTGAGTACCCATGCCACCCCGAAACGTGGGGTCAATTCATGACGAAGCTTTGCTACCGAAGGGATGCGCGGCCGGGTCGTAAGTGCATGGGGACGCGGGTTCCTCCCGCTCGTTCTGGATCGTCAACATGAACAACGGCAACCTCAACAACAACAACGCCAACAACCGGGCCCGTGTGCGGCCGGTGCGTCGTGCGGTGCCGGCCGGTGAGTGTCAGGGTGGAGTAACGTTCCAGGCGCTACATAGCGCCTGGCGCGCGGCACGACGTAAGAAGCGGCCAAGTCACAATCAGCTTGCTTTCGAGTCGCAGTGGGCTGAACAACTGATCGCTCTACAGCAACGATTGCAGGCTGGCACATGGTCACCATCCCCAGCGGTTTGCTTCATAGCGCAGCGGCCGAAGGCGAGACAGATCCATGCGCCTGACTTCGCTGACCGTGTCGTGCATCATTGGTTGGTTCCACAGCTCGAACGCATCTACGAACCTACCTTTATCCATGACAGCTATGCGAACCGTCGAGGGAAAGGCACGCATGCCGCTGTCGATCGCCTAAAACAGTTCGTGCGACAGGTGCATAGTGGCCAGGGTGGAGGCTGGTATTTGCAGCTGGACGTCCATAACTTCTTCAACAGCATCCATCGTCCAACCCTCTACCGGATGTTGAAAGGGCGCCTAACGCGCGCAGGCCTGAGCGACACCGCAATGCGTGTGGTTCATGCACTTCTGCGCCGTCCAGTGCAGGCTCAGGGCATTATTCATCGCTCGACCGCTGATGAGCGTCGGCGGGTTCCGGCGCACAAGCGCCTGGAAAATGCAGCGCCTGGTTGTGGCTTGCCGATTGGCAACCTGTCGTCGCAATTTTTCGCTAACGTCTACCTCGACGCCCTGGACCAATTCGTCAAGCACCATCTGAAGGCCAAGCGATATATCCGTTATGTCGATGACTTCGTACTGGTCCATCGAGATCGCGCTCAACTGGAACAGTGGAAAGAGGAGATTGAGCGCTTTCTCAGCGAAACGTTGCAGCTCAAACTCAAGGCCGACGTGCGGTTACGGCCGCTGAGCAGTGGCATCGATTTTCTGGGCTATATCGTCTATCCAACCCACACCCGTGTTCGTCGGCGAGTGCTGCAGCATGCACATGAAGCGCTGCAGGCATGGAGATCGGCACACGTGCATGACCGGATGGTGTGTGCCACACCTGCCGACCACCGCAGGTTGTCGTCGACCTGGGCTAGCTATCAGGGGCACATGCGACATGCCAACAGCGAACGATTGGAGCAGCGCATCCTTGCGCGCCAACCGTGGCTGAAATCCCTTACGTCAACCAAACGCAGTTTCAGCTACGCCCTCGAAGGGCGCCAAATTTCCATCAAGGTCACCCCATGAACCTAGCAACCATTCATGCAGAAATCGCCAAGGAGAGGTTTCTGGACCTCATGGCCAGCGGAGACATTCCCTCTAAGGCTGCCGCCGACATCGCGACGGCGGACGCGAATGCCTTCGTGCGGGGCTACCGGCCGCTCGCGCCGGCCGCTGAAGGCGAGCGCCAAAAGGGCTGCCCTGCATGCTTCGGTAGCGGCGGCAAGCGCGACACGCCTTGCAAGCGATGCGCCGGCACCGGGAGAGTCGTGGCATGACCGCCGATGAGCAATCGCTGGCCACGGCCGCGCGCCTGTACGAGGCACGCCGCACTGCGCGCGACATCCGAGGGGTGCAGTACGCCGCAGACATGGTGGTGTTCAAGAAGGCCATACGGGACTTCGCAAAGCAAAACAACCTCGACCTGCTGCCGGCAACTCTTGAGCTGGGGAAGCGCGCGCAGGCCAAGGACGGAGAACTCTTATTCATGCTGTTCATGGCTGCGTTTGTCGAACTGACGGAGGAAGTATGAGCACCAAGATCCTTTTCGACCCAGCACGCATGCCTCATCGCGACGAAGATGGCTACGTCTGCCATCCCGATCTTGACGAGCGCTTCCAGCACGATGAGTG
>DATJMR010000077.1:0-14403 GCA_035508595.1 Dyella sp. | reverse complement strand
AATTGGTGATCTCTTCCTGCATTTCTTCCAGGAAGATGTCGCGGATGTCGTCGTCGATACCCTCGGTGCTGCTCTGGAAGCCGGCCGTGGCGGCCAGCGGATCGATGTCCGAAACCTGTTCTTCGATCTCTTCTTCGATTTCGACCCAGTCATCGCCCTCGTCGGCCGCATGCACCTGCGCGTAGGCGTCTGCATCGGTTTCGACCAGGTGAAGGCCGGTGATGTCATGCACCGCCGGGGTGGGCGTGTCGCTGCTGCCGATGAACAGGGCCGAGGCGTCTTCGCCGTGCGCGACGCTGACCGGCTCGTTGAGCGCCGGGGCCGGCGCGGGGGCGAATGCATCCAGCGGGGCCGCCGGCGCGGCCGGCGTTTCCGGCACGGTTTCCGGCGCCGCCTTGGGTAGCGGCGGCGGCCAGTAGCCCAGTCCGCCCAGGCTGTGTTCTGCCACGTCCAGGACGTGTTCGAGGCCACCGCGATGTTCGCGCGCGGCTTCCAGGTAATACTCCAGCGCGGCCAGTGCGTCGGCGAGCTGGTCCATTTGGGCGCTGCTCGGAACGCGCTTGTCGATGCACAGCTCGTTGCCGATGAAGCGGCCTACGCCTTCGGCGATCTGCGCCGCGCGCGGCGTGGACAGCATGCGCATGGCGCCGGCCACCTCGTCCATCATGCCCGGCAGGCCGTCCAACTGCTCGTGCTGCCAGCCCGATTCCACGAACGCGACGATGCCGTTCTTTACCTTGCCGGTATTGCCGACAGCTTCGGTCATCAGCGCGGCGAGGATATGCCGCGCTTCGCTGCGCGGAAGCATGGTGGCCGCGTGCTCTTCGGCGGGCTGCTGCTCCGCGCCGAGGCTTTCGATATGGTCGTCCAGCGATGCTTCCACGTAGAGCAAGGCGCCCGCCACGTCGAGCAGCGACTCCTCATCGGGGCTGCGCAGACGGTTGGCGACTTCTTCCAGTACGCGCCGCTGTTCGTTGACCACGCGGCGCGGCACGTTCAGCGCCAGCATGCCGAGCGTATCGCCTACACGCTCGAGCACTTCGGCCTGCGCGCCGAGCTGCGCCGGGTCGGCATCGCTCTGGCGCAGGAACAGGTCGAGCGCTTCCTTTACACGGAGCAGGTCGTCCTTCAGCGCGCGCGACACCGAGTCGAGCAAGGCGCGATTGTGACCGGCCATCGAGCCGCGCGCATGCTCCAGCTCGGTGGCATCGGGCATCAGGTTGTCGAGGTTATAGGTCTGCGCCAGCGCCGCCATCTGCGGGCTGCGCTGCTTGGACTGCGCCACGATGTAGAGCAGTTTGCGGGCCAGATCGTCCGCGTCGCCGCCCTGCATGCCGTCTTCGCCCTGCTCGATCAGTTGGCGGATGCAGCGGTCGACCTTGCCGATCAGCTGGCGCACGTCGGCGGCATAGGCCTTGAGCAGGCCCTGGTCGAGACCTTCCAGCACGCCCGAAGTGATCCACCACAAGCGCCGCCCGTGTACGGTGCTGCAGCGCGCGGCGATCGCATTGAGCGTACTGCGCATGCTGGCAAGCTGCTGCGCGCCGCCCTGGCCGCGGAACCAGCCAAGCAACTGCTGCTGGAAGCGCAGCCGCAGCTCGTTCACTTCGCTCTTGCGGCGTTGCGCATCGATGGCGCCGGTGGCCGCCGGCGCCTGCGGCGGTAGCGCCGCCTCCAGATTGGGGGTGAACAGTGCCGCTTCGCTCAGCGCTTCCTGCTCGCGGCTGGCGCGCAGTTCGTTGAGCAGCGGCAGCAGCACCACCGGCACGTCGCGGTGACCGCTGGAAAGGCGCTCGAGGTAGTCGGGCAGCTGCATCAAGCCGCGCATCAGCGCAGCGTACGCGTCCTCGCGGTTGCGCACGTGGTCTTCGAGCAGGGAGATGGCCAGTGTTTCCATCTCTTCGGCGACCATGGCCGCGCCGTATAGCTCGACCATGCGCAAGGTGCCCTGCACCTGGTGCAAGTTTTCCGCGCAGCGGCGCATGACGTCGCGCTCGCCGGGATTGTCCACGTAGGACTCCAGCGCCTGTCGTGCGAGCGCAAGCGTCTCGTCAAGCTCGGGCTTGACCCACTGCAGCGTGGTGAAATCGATGTGGTCTTGAAGTCTCATGCGCCCCCCTCAGCGGCTGCGCTCTTGCGCATCGACACAACCGTCGAGGTTGCCCTCTTGTAAATGCCTAATGACAGCAGGTTCGGTATCACACTCAACCCGGCAACTTGAAGTGCGCCACCGAACGGCGCAGATCGCTTGCCAGTTGCGCCAGGTAGCCAATCGATTCCGCCGTCTGGCTTGCGCCTTGCGACGTCTGCGAGGTGATTTCCTGAATCGCGTTCATGGATTGGGAAATGTCCGTCGCAGCGATCGATTGCTGACGCGCCGCGGCGGAAATGTTTTGAATCAGTGCCGACAAATCGTGCGACACGCGCTCGATGTCACCCAGCGCGCTGCCGGCGTCCTCGGCCTTGCGGGCACCGGCCACCACTTCGGCGGTGGTCTGCTCCATCGAGTTCACCGCTTCGTTGGTGTCGGACTGAATCGTCTGCACCAGCGTTTCGATTCGCTTGGTGGCGCTGGCGGAGCGTTCCGCCAGACGCTGCACTTCGTCCGCCACGACCGCGAAACCGCGGCCTGCTTCACCCGCCGACGCCGCCTGGATGGCTGCGTTCAAGGCGAGGATGTTGGTCTGCTCGGCGATGTCGTTGATCAGTTCCACGATCGAACCGATTTCCTGCGAGGATTCGCCCAGGCGCTTAATACGCTTGGACGTTTCCTGGATCTGGTCGCGGATCGAGTCCATGCCCGAAATCGTTTCGCGCACCACCTCGGCGCCGCGCGAAGCGATTTGCACCGAGCGCTCGGCCACGTCGGCCGATTCGGCGGAGTTCTTGGACACATCGTCCATCGAGCTCGCAATCTGGTTGATCGCGGTGGTGGCGTTGCTGATGCGATGCGCCTGGTTCTGCGCCGCATCGGCCAGGTGGCGGGCGGTGGTCTGCGTTTCCTGCGCCGAGGACGATACCTGTTCGGAGGTTTCGTTAATCGTCGTCACCAGGGTACGCAACTCGTCGATAGCGTAGTTCACCGAGTCGGCGATTGCGCCCGTGATGTCTTCCGACACCGTGGTCTTTACCGTGAGGTCGCCTTCGGCGAGCGAACCCATTTCGTCCAGCAGGCGCATAATCGCCTCCTGGTTGCGCTGGTTGAGCTCGGTACTCTCGCGGAAGCGGCGGCGCTGGTCGCTGATCAACTGGATAACCAGCAAGACGGCGAACGCTGCAGCACCGGCCGCGCCGATCACGCCCCACCAAATGTTCGGGAACAAACGGCGCACCGGCAGCTGGCCGATCTGCTCGGCGAGGTCGTTCGCGCGCAGCAGCACGTTCTGCGAGTCCAGCGAGGCCTGGTTGCCTGCGCTCTTCACTTCGGCGAGGTTGTTGGCGGCCGCGACCAGCTTGGCGACCGGATCGCTCAGCTTGTCCCAGTCGCTCTGCATCTGCGAAAGGATCTTGCGCGCATTGGCGTCGCCCAGCTGCTGCACGCCCATGCTCTGGTTGCCTTGCAGCAGGCCCTTCAACACTTCGCCGTAGTTTTGCGCGTCGCGCGACAGACCGTCGGCAGACGCCTGCGCGGATTCGCCACCCTGCAGCACCTCCTGCACGCGGCGGATGATGCGGTCGCCCGTCAACATCTGGCGCGAAGCGCCGAGCATTTCGTCCGCCGTGCTGCCCTTGCGCTGCTGCAGAATGTTGACCACCTGCTCCATGTTGGAGTTGAGCAGCGGCAATTGCTTGGACAGATCGTCGGCACGCTGCGACGAATCGAGCACGACCGCTTTGTTGGAAAGGATCTTGCCGATGTCGCCGTCGAGCTGCTTCCAGGCATCGGCCAGCTTGCTGACGGAGCGGCCGGTACTGGTGACGTTCTTGTCGGCATAAGGTTTCATGCCGGTCTTGACGTCGCCGCTGACCAGGCGCTGCACCGCCGAATCGATGGTGTCGCGCGCGTTTTCCAGCTCCGCGAACGAATCGGAGTTACCGCCGGAAGCTTCCAGCGCGTACTTGGCCGTCTGCTGCGACAGCACCTGGATCTGCGTGGTCAACGCAATCGCCTGGCGGTCTTCGCTGTTCTTGAAGTTGAGTAATACGAAGTCGACCGCGGCAAAGCCGATAAACGCCACCAACAAGACGATAAGGATGGTGTATCCCCGTTCCTTGCCGACGCCCCCTGTAGTGCTCATGATCTCACCTCATCCGTCTACCGCACCCACACGCGTCGCGTGCAGGCCAAGAATTCGAAGCATCGCCCCTGCGCCGGCCATAACCCGCACTGGCACGGCCGCCACCATCATGCCGCCGCCTGACGAAAATCAGGTGCGCGCACCAACTTACCCATGCTGAACAGCGCCAGGCGCTGTCCGTCCACATCCACGCGATCGTCGACGAAGCGCGTCAAACGCGGATCGTCTTCCTGTTCGGCAACGCGACGCTGTTCGGCGTCCACGGTGCGCTGCCCGAACACTTCGTCCACCAGCAGCGCCACGTTGCCGCCACCCTGACGCACCACCAGCAGACGCGCACGCTCCGAATGCAGCGTCCGTTCGCTAAACAGAAAACGCGCCATATCGATGACCGGCATCAGATTGCCGCGCACATTGGCCACGCCCAGCAACCACGGCTTAGTGCCGGGCACGGGGGTTAGCGGCGGAACGGCCAGCAGTTCGTTGATTTCTTCGATGCCGCTGACGAACAGGCGATTGCCCGCGCGGTAACCGATGCCGCGCCACAAGCCCGGCGCTTCGAAGCGCTCCTGCGTACCGGACGCATGCGCCAGCGAAAGCCGCTCATAGCGGGCCAGTATCTCAAAAGGCGACTGGGCGGCGACCGGTGTGTTCATGCCCACCTCATGCCGCGTTCGGCAGCAGCTCGTCGATGCATGCCAGCAGTTCCTTCTCGTTCACCGGTTTGGTGATGAAGGCCTTGGCGCCCTGACGCATACCCCACACACGATCGGTTTCCATCGACTTGGTGGTGATGATCACGATCGGAACGCCCGCGGTCGCAGGGTCGCGCGTTAACGTGCGCGTGGCCTGAAAACCGTTCATGCCAGGCATGATGACGTCCATGATGACAAGGTCGGGCTGCGTGGCTCGCACCCGCTCGATGCCATCTTCTGCATTGTTGACCGCATCGACGCGATGACCGGCACGCTCGAGCAGCATGGTAAACACGCGCACGTCGGTCGGTGAATCGTCGATGATGAGAATATTGGCCACGGCTCCCCCTTTAGAGCTGTACTTCACGTGCATCAAACCGTGCTGGCGACATGTCGATGGATGGCACCCAGCAATTCATCGCGCGTGAATGGCTTGGTGAGATATTGCTCGGCACCGACGATGCGACCACGCGCTTTGTCGAACAAGCCGTCCTTCGAGCTCAGCATGATCACCGGCGTCGAACGGAACTGCGGATTGTTCTTGATCAGCGCGCACGTTTGATAGCCGTCCAGCCGCGGCATCATGATGTCCACGAAGATGATCGCCGGCTTTTGGTCGGAGATCTTGGCCAACGCCTCGAAACCGTCGACAGCAGTAAGCACCTCGCATCCTTCTTTCTTCAGCAAGGTTTCTGCCGTACGGCGGATGGTCTTGGAGTCATCGATAACCATGACTTTGAGACCGGCCAGGCCGTTCGTACCTATGTTCAAGTTCACTTAACCCCCCTGCTGCCTGCCCCAGGCTCAGGTACGACACCCAACACGCGGAAACGGCCGGCCCTGGATGCGAATGAAAAATCCTGCGTAAACACTTCTTTGGTGCCCGATCTTCGCCGGGCGCTCCGTCGTTGCTGTTTACCGCCTAGCATAGTCCTCCGTCAAGGAAAAAACGTTACAGCAACAACTCTTAACGCGAAAATCGCGATAACAAATGTGAAGAAGCGCCCGGCCCGGCAGCCATGAGCAGACAGGGGCTTGGCTCTAGCGCCCCACCACCCCTACCTTGTGAGGCGGGGACAACCTCGGCGAACATGCACGCCCCACCCCCTCGTCAGAACAACCATGCCCCGTTCGGTCGCCGTGCTGATGGACCCCATCAGCAGTATCAAGATCGCCAAGGACACCACTTTTGCCCTGTTGCTGGAAGCGGCTCGCCGCGGTCACCGGCTCCTGTACATGGAACAAGGCGACCTGGCCCTGCGAGATGGAGCCCCCTGGGCCCGGCTGCGCCCGCTGACTGTCAAGGACGACCCCTCCGGCTGGTTCACCCTGGGCGACGCGCGGTGGACGGATATGCGCGAGTTGGATGTCGTACTGATGCGCAAAGATCCCCCGGTCGACGCCCAATTCCTCTACGACACCCTGGTCATGGACGTCGCCCAGCGCGAGGGCGTGCAGGTCATCAACGATCCGCGGGCGCTGCGCGACTGCAACGAGAAAATCTTCGCCATGCACTTCCCGCAGTGCATGGCGCCCACCCTCGTGGCGCGCGATCCCGCAGAGCTACGCCGATTCGTGGCCGAACACGGTGACGCGGTGCTCAAGCCGTTGGACGGCATGGGCGGCCGAGGCATCTTTCGCGTGCAATCGGGCGACAAGAACCTCAACTCGATGCTGGAAACGCTTATCGCCGGAGGCCCGCATGGCGAGGGACGCCACTTCGCCATGGCCCAGAAATACATTCCGCAAATCAGCGCCGGCGACAAACGCATCCTGATGATCGACGGCGAGCCGGTACCCTATGCCCTCGCACGCATCCCGCAAGGCGACGAGTTCCGCGGCAACCTCGCTGCAGGCGGGCGCGGCGAAGGGGTTCCGTTGAGCGACCGCGATCGCTGGATCGCCGCCGAGATCGGTCCCGAACTGCGGCGTCGCGGCCTGCGCTTTGTGGGTCTGGACGTGATCGGCGACTACCTGACCGAGATCAACGTCACATCGCCGACCTGCGCGCGCGAACTGGACCACCAGTTCGGGCTTAATATCGCTGGAATGCTCTTCGACGCGATCGAGAACACTTAAGCGTGAATGCCGTTGCCCGCCACCCCGGCGACAACAAGATCGGGGCCACCTTCATTTTTTCCCTGCTGGTCCACGGCTTGCTGCTGTTCGGCATCGGCATCGGCTATGTCGCCACGCGCCCGGCCCTGCCGACGCTCGATGTCACGCTGGTAAACGTTGCCAACAACGAATCGCCCGACAAGGCCGACTTTCTGGGGCAAGCCAACAACCGAGGCGGTGGAGACAGCGATAAGGCCAGCCGCCCCGCGCAGCCGTACTCGGGGCTCCTGCCTCTGCCCAGCCAAGGCACGGCGCCGCAACCGGTCGCGGCCGCCACGCCGACACCGCAACAGGCCACCAACGAACGCATGCTCACGACATCCGGCCAGGCCAGTTTCGCCGTGCGCAGCGACACCGCCAAAGACGCACGAGACACCCCGGACACCGCCAGCGACAGCGAAGCGCGCATCGAGCAACAGGCCGCCCAGCTTGCCGCCGAAGTGAGCAAACGAAGTCAGGCCTACGCGAAGCGGCCACACAAGAAATTCATCTCGGCGAACACCAAGGAATACGCCTACGCCGCCTACATGCACGGCTGGGTGAACCGCATTGAGCGCGTGGGCAACTTGAACTATCCCGAACAGGCGCGCGAGCAGCATGTCCACGGCAATGTGATTCTCACCGTGGGCCTGAATCGTGACGGCAGCGTCTACAGCATCGACGTCACCCAAAGTTCGGGTTACGAGGTCATCGACAAAGCGGCGATTGCGATCGTAAAACTATCCGCGCCGTTTCCGCAGTTGCCACCGGACAGCAAGGAAAAGGTGGATATTCTGTACATCACACGCACCTGGCAGTTTCAGCCGGGAGACGTGTTGAAGACCCAGTGAGCCACAGGGCGGCATCAGAACATCCATGAGCCTGTCCTCCGTCGCCTGCAAATCACGTTAATTGTTGGCCAGCGTTGTAACGGATCGTGCCAAGGTATCGGCATTGGTTACAGCATTGTCAAAAGTGAACGGATAGAGCTGACCCTGCAGATTCTGGAACGGATTGTCACCCCTATCCAAATACCAACCATCCTTCGCGTGCGCTCCAGCATGCGCATGCTCATGCACCATTGTCTCGGCAAGATCTTGGTCTGATTCGCCGGCCGACTTTGGAGCGAAGGCGATGATTCCATCCGGCCGATACTCCGCGGCCGCCTTTGGTTGCGCCAAATTCTCGATCCTGATATCCGCGCCTCCTTCGTTTTTGCTCTTCAGCAATGCTTGCAACGTCGCAAGCAGCTCTTGCTTGATGCGTGCCCTGCCTGCGGGCGTCGCGGCCTCAGGACCAAAAAGTTTGCTCATGATCTGCGCCGTTGCGCTCGACCATCCTCTATCGATCTGGTCCAACGCGCCGCGAACCCTTTGTATCCCATTGTCGAGGGCATGCATGAGGCGTGCGCGGAAACCGGCAGGTTCCGGCCCGGATGATCCACGATTGCCGGGCGGCTGAGACCTAGGCCCTCCCTGAGCACCGCCGCTTCCTTGAGCACCGCCGCCTCCCTGAGCACCGCCGCCTCCCTGAGCACCACCGCCCCCCTGAGCACCACCGCCTCCCTGAGCGCCTCCGCTTCCTTGAGCACCACCGCTTCCTCGGGTACCACCGTGTCCTTCAGCGCCGCCTTCCCGCGGCCCCGACCCCACCTCCCCTGGTAGCTCACTTTGCAGTACCCACCGGGTGCCGGCATTGCCCGGTCGCGCAAGCGTCTGGACCGCCTTTCCCGTTTGCGGGTCCAAGATGCGCCAGGTCAAGCTACGAGGATCGAATTGACCCACTCGATAGACGCTCCCGTCGACATCGATGAAATGGTCCTGCGTTCCATCCCGGTTGATGTGCGTGTACACGCCGTTACGATCGGGCCGCAGTCCGTCCAACCGGCTTCGATCCACCTGGCACCGGGACAAATCCCGGCTGCGTGGCTCATAGGTAGGCGTTGAAGCATCCGGCGCGCGAGAAGGAAAACCTGCGGATCGATTGACTTGCGCGGGTAACAGGTGACTTGTGCTCGGCGCGTGAGCGGCGCCGTTTGTCGCCGCGTAACCGTGTTCGTAGTGTGCGGCCGGAACGTGAGGCGTAGAGGTAGTGTTCATAGACATCGCGATCTCTTCACTGTTGCCCTGACCAAACCTTAAAGATCGGGCAGCACTTTCTGGGGGTATGTATTAACCTCTGGATCTATCGCTACTTTCCTCATTTGGCCTGGCGCAGTGCAGACGCAGCCGCACCAGCGGGCCTACAATGCGCTCATGCACGCCAAGTCGTCCCAGTCCCTCGCCGGTCAGTTTCTGATCGCCATGCCGAGTCTTACCGAGCCTCCGTTTTCGCGCGGCGTGGCGTTCGTTTGCCAGCACGACGAGGACGGCGCGGTGGGCTTGCTGGTCAACCAGCTTTCCGAATACCGCTTCGGCGACGTGTTGGCGCAGATGAAGCTCAACTGCAGCGACCAGGAGCTGGCCGACGCGCCGGTACTGATCGGCGGTCCCGTGCAGCAGGAGCGCGGTTTCGTGCTTCATCGCGAGCATGGCCACTGGGAGTCGAGCTACCGCATCAATGGCGATTGGTCGGTCACCACGTCGCGCGACATCCTGGTGGCGATGGCCGCCGGCGATGGCCCACACCTTGCTTTGATGGCACTGGGGTACGCGGGCTGGGGCGCCGGCCAGCTCGAACAGGAGCTTAAAGACAACACCTGGCTCACCGCCGAAGCGAGCGAGCGGGTGATCTTCCACACCCCGCTGGAAGAACGCTGGAGCGCGGCGGCCGGCCTGGTCGGCATTGATCCACTGCAACTTCCCGGCTACGCGGGCCACGCATGAGCTGCGTGTTCGGCTTCGACGTCGGCAGCAAATTCATCGGCGTCGCAGTCGGCAATCGCGTCACCACCAGCGCCCGCGCCATTGCCACCATCGCCATGCGCGATGATGCGCCCGACTGGGCTGCGCTCGATACCTTACGCAACGAATGGCTGCCCAACAGCTTCGTGGTGGGCTTGCCGCTTACGCTAGACGGCGACGAACAACCCGCAAGCCAACGCGCACGCCGCTTCGCCGAAAGCCTGCGTGAACGCTACGGCGCGCCCGTAACGTTGATAGACGAACGCCACAGCTCGCGTGAAGCGGCACAACGCTTTGCGCAAGCGCGTGCCGCGGGATTGAAACGCCGCCGCGATGCCGCGCAATTGGATGCCGAAGCGGCCGCTGTGATTCTCGAACGCTGGTTGCACGAAGCCGCATAACAACAACACACAAAAGACTCCTGCCATGTTCCAACGCCTGCGCCATCTCACCACTCTGGAAAGCCTGTCGCGCGATTGCATCGAGCGATTGCTCGACCGCGCCATCACCATGCGCGACGCCTGCGCGCACGGTACGCGCAAGCTGGATCTGCTCAACGGGCGCACGATTCTCAATCTTTTCTTCGAGCCGTCCACGCGCACGCGCACGTCGTTCGAACTGGCGGCGCGGCGCCTCGGTGCGGACGTCATCAACTTCGATATCGGCTTTTCGTCCACCGCCAAAGGCGAGGAGCTGTTCGACACCTTGCACACGCTGGAAGCGATGCATCTGGACGCCATCATCGTGCGCCACAAAGTGTCCGGCACGCCGGACGAACTCGTGCGCCATGCGATGAGTGGCGTATCGGTGATCAACGCCGGCGACGGCAATCGGGCGCATCCCACGCAAGGCTTGCTCGATGCGCTGACGGTTCGCCAGCACCGGCCGGATTTCAGCCAGCTCACGGTGGTGATCTGCGGCGACGTGAAGCATTCGCGCGTCGCCCGCTCGGACGTACACGCCTTTTCCAAACTGGGCGCCAAGCAAATCCGTCTATGCGGCCCGGCCGTGTTGATGCCCGATCAACAGGAATTCCCCGCTTGTAAGTTTTATGACAACTTCGACCAGGCGATGGAAGGCGCCGATGTGGCGATCATGCTTCGCTTGCAAAAAGAGCGCATGGCAAGCATCGATCTGCCTGACGAAGCAGCCTATTTCCGTGAATACGGGCTGGATAGCCGCCGCCTGGCCATGGCGGCGCCAAAATGTCTGGTCATGCATCCAGGGCCGATCAACCGCGGCATCGAAATTGCGCCGGAAGTTGCGGACGGCCCTCAATCGCGCATCCTTGAGCAGGTGGGCAACGGCGTGTTCGTACGCATGGCCGTGCTGTACGAAATGCTGGCGCGCTGATCCGGCATGGCACCCCTTTCCTCAACCAAGAGGGAACATGTGCCGCACAAACAACCCCGGCAACGCGACAAAGCGGGCATAATGCCGCGGTAAAACGACACCTTTTGGGGATGAATATGCGTATGACCAAGCGCGTGCTTGCGCTGGCGGTATCCGGCTTGATGCTGGCCGCCTGCTCGCACAAGGACAAGGATGCCCCCCTGGCTTTCGTGCCGGCGGATACCCCTTATGTGGTGGCCAATCTCGACGTGCTGGACAACGACACCCGCCAGGCGATCCTGGCGCAGGTCGATGCGGAAATGCCCGCTCAAGTAGCGCAGATGAAAGCGCAAGCCGACCAGATCGCGGTCAACGATCCGGATATGGCGAAATACTTGCGCACGGTAGCCAGCGAGTTCGATGGCAAAACCTCCGAGCAATTGCTCCAGGAAACCGGCGTCGATCCCAAGGGTTACATGGCGCTCTACGGCGTGGGCCTGTCGCCGGTGCTGCGCATGCAATTGGCGGACGCGAACGCGTTCAACGGCTTTGTGACGAAACTGCAGAACGATTACGGCAAGAAGTTCGATGCCGTGACGATCGGCACCCAGAACTACCAGCGCTACGTGGCGCCGGCCTCGCATCTGCAATTCGTCATCGCCGTGGTCGGCAAACAGGCCGTGCTGGCGGTGTTGCCGGAGGACGCTTCGCAGCCTTTGCTGCGCCAGGCGCTGGGTCTGGATCGTCCGAGCAAGAGTTTGCAGGACACCGATCGCCTGAGCGATCTGGCCAAATCCAAGGATTACGCGAAATGGGCGGTGGGCGAAATCGACTTCACCCGTCTTCTGCCCCTCGCGATCGGCGGCCAAGATCCGCTCGCGCAAGCGCTGATGAAAACGCACGCCGAAAGCGAATCGGCCAAGACCGGCGAACCGGTCGCGAATCTGCTGCAAGTTCCGGCAAGCTGCCAAACCGAAGCCGCCCGCATCGCCGCACGCATACCGACCATGAGCGTGGGTTACACCACGCTGGACGAAAAGCACCGCGACATGCGCTTCGACGTGTCGCTGGCCAGCGACATCGTTAGCGCGTTCAGCGGCCTCAAAGTCGACCTGCCCGGACTCGGCAGCGATCACACCGCGCCGTTCGAGATGAGCGTGGCGCTGCCGATACCTCAGCTGCGCGCATTCTGGGGTGCCCAAGCGGATGCCGTCGCGGCCAAGCCGTTCAGTTGCCCTATGCTGGAAAACCTCAACGAGACCTTCAGCAATCTCGGCGACAGCATGCAGAAGGCCGCCGTGCCGCCGATCGGCGACCTACTCGGCCTGCACATCGCCGTCGACAGCTACGCCGCCAACCCCAACGGCGGCATGCCGAAGGTGTCCGGCCGCGTGATCATCGGCACCAACAACCCGGCTGGTCTGCTGGCGATGGCGCAAGTCACCAGCCCGCTGCTCAACGGCTTGAAGCTCACCAGCGATGGCAAACCCACCCCCCTGCCCGCTCAGCTCACCAATGCATTGGGTGAATCGGGATGGGCGGCAATGGGCGCCAAGTCCATCGGCGTCGCCGTGGGTCCGGACGAAGACAGCAAGCTTGCCAATGTCATGACCCAGCCCGGTGGCGAGGCCGGCGAGCTGATGCGTTTGCATCTGGACGGCGACATGTACGGCAACTGGATTCACATGCTGGAACAACGCGCCGAAAGCGCCGCAACGATGAGCGCCACGATGGACCCCAACGGCGGCGCCCCGCAGGACGATCAAAAGAACGCCGCGGCGGCCGTCGCCAGCACGAAGGCGCAGTTTGCGGCCATGGAGTCCGAAGCGGCGCATATCAAAGCGATCGGTTCGCGCGTTCGCATGGAAGACCAGGGCCTGGTGATCACCACGCATACCGAGCTGAAGTAACCGACGTCATCCAAGCAACAAAAAAGGAGCCTCGGGGCTCCTTTTTTGTTGCGAAAGCCTCGACCATCAGCGTCGCAGGAATCCGCCACCAAGACCGTTCTGGTTGGAGCGATCCTCTTCCAACTCCACACCTTCCAGGCCTTGCGACAAGGTATGCGCATCGCCGCCCTGCGACAGCTTGATGCGCAGACGCACCTCGTTGGCGCTGTCGGCATGCCGCAGCGCGTCTTCGTAGCTGATTTCGCCGGCCTGATAAAGCTGCACCAGACTCTGGTCGAAGGTCAACATGCCGAGGTTGGTGGATTCCTTCATCACTTCCTTGAGCTTGTGGATCTCGCCCTGACGGATGTAGTCCTGCACCAGCGGTGTACCCAGCATTACCTCCATCGCGACGCGACGCGCCTTGCCGTCGGGCGTGGGAATGAGCTGCTGCGCCACGATGCCTTTGAGGTTCAAGGACAAATCCATGAACAACTGCTGGCGGCGATCTTCCGGGAAGAAGTGCAGGATGCGGTCGATCGCCTGGTTCGCGTTGTTGGCGTGCAACGTGCACAAGCACAAGTGACCGGTTTCGGCGAAGTTGATGGCATATTCCATCGTTTCGCGCGTACGCACTTCGCCGATCAGAATCACGTCCGGCGCCTGACGCAGCGTGTTCTTCAGCGCGTTTTCCCAGCTATCGGTATCGATGCCCAGTTCGCGCTGCGTGATGATGCAGCCTTCGTGCTTGTGTACGTATTCGATCGGGTCTTCGATGGTAATGATATGGCCGGTCGAATTGGCGTTGCGATAGCCCACCATGGCCGCCAGCGAGGTGGACTTACCGGTACCGGTCGCACCCACGAAAATGATGATGCCGCGCTTGGTCATCGCCAATTGCTTGATGACCGGCGGCAGGCTCAGTTCTTCGATGGTGGGGATCTTCGACTCGATCCGGCGCAGCACCATGCCCACACAGTTGCGCTGGTAGAAACACGACACGCGGAAGCGGCCCACGCCCTGCGCGGAGATCGCGAACTGGCATTCGTGCGTTTTTTCGAACTCCTCGCGCTGCGAGGGCGTCATCACGTTGATCACCATGTCGCGCGATTGTTGCGCCGACAACGGGCTTTGCGTGATCGGCACGATGCGCCCCTGCACTTTCATCGACGGCGCTACGCCGGCGGTGATGAACAGGTCCGACGCCTTCTTGTGGACCATCAATTTCAGGAACGAGGTGAAGTCGAATTCGCTGCTCATGACGTGCTCCCGAGGGAACTGCTGGGAACGGAAAAGGGGTTGAGGAAGG
>DATJMR010000076.1:0-12571 GCA_035508595.1 Dyella sp. | reverse complement strand
CGTCATCACCGGCATGGGCGGTATCACGCCGCTTGGACACGATTGGTCCGACATCGAACAACGTCTTCGTCTAGGCAACAACGCGGTGCGCCGCATGCCGGAATGGGATTTCTTCGAATCGTTGAACAGCCGCCTCGGTTGTCCGGTCGACGATTTTCAGATTCCCGACTGGCCGCGAAAGCATTTGCGCTCGATGGGTCGCGTGGCGCAATTGGCGGTCGCCGCTAGCGAGCGCGCACTGCGCGATGCGGGTTTGCATGGCGATGCCGGCATCGGCGATGGTCGCATGGGTGTGGCCTACGGTTCGTCCGGCGGAAGCGTGGAACCGGTACGCGTGATGGGACGCATGCTGGAAACCGGTTCCATGCAAGGTGTTACCGCGACCAGCTACGTGCAGATGATGGCGCACACCACGGCGGTGAACATTGGCGTGTTCTTCGGCTTGAAAGGGCGCATTGTGCCGACATCCAGCGCTTGCACGTCGGGTAGCCAGGCGATCGGGTACGGCTACGAAGCGATCCAGCAAGGCAAGCAGACCTTGATGTTGTGCGGCGGCGCGGAGGAATTGTCGGGCCCCGGCGTCGCCGTATTCGACACCTTGTTCGCCACCAGCACGCGTAACGACGAGGCGACGTTGACGCCGCGTCCTTTTGACCGCGCTCGCGACGGCCTCGTCGTCGGCGAAGGCGCCGCGACGCTGGTGCTGGAAGAATACGAACACGCGCGTGCACGCGGTGCGCGCATCTATGCGGAAATCGTGGGTTTCGGCTGCAATTCCGACGGCAACCACATTACGCAGCCGACCAGCGAAACCATGTCCACCGCCATGCAACTGGCGTTGAAGGATGCACAGATTTCTTCCGAAGCCATCGGCTATGTGAGCGCGCACGGCACCGCCACTGATCGCGGTGATATCGCGGAGAGCCATGCCACCGCGCAGATACTCGGCAAGCGCGTGCCGGTGAGCTCGATGAAAAGTTACGTGGGCCACACGCTCGGCGCGTGCGGTGCGCTGGAATCATGGTGGGCGGTACAGATGATGCGCGACGGGTGGTTTGCGCCCACCATCAATCTCAGCGAACCGGATGCGGCATGTGCCGAACTCGATTACATCGTGGGATCGGGACGGGTGATGGGCACGGAGTATGTGATGAACAACAATTTTGCGTTCGGCGGGATCAATACGTCGTTGATCTTCAGGGCGTTGGGTTGATGTGCGCGAAGATACTCATCTCTTCCAGGCGTCATTCCGGCGAAGGCCGGAATCCAGTGCAAAATGATGTGCGAAGCACACTACATAAAAAGGTTCGGCGTGCTTCGCACGACGTATTGATACTGGATTCTGGCCTTCGCCGGAATGACGATGGGGTGCCGCCGGGGCGCAAGGTGATCTGATGCTGTTTCGCATCGAACAATGGCATGCCTGGGCTCCGGGCCTCGAAACGAACGAGGCCTGGCGGGCATGGTCGCGTCAGCCGGTTCGCGTCGAAGACGGCAACGCGCAGCCTGCGTGCGATTTTCTTCCGGCCATGCAACGACGCCGGCTCAGCCGCCTGGCGCGCATGACGATGCACGTCGCGTGGCCGCTATGCGGCGAGAACGAGCAGCTGCCGTTCGTATTTGCGTCGCGTCACGGTGAAACGCCGCGTACGTTCGCGTTGTTGAGCGACGTGGCGCAGGAGCAGCCGCTTTCGCCGACACAGTTCGGGTTGTCGGTGCACAATGCCATCGCCGGCCAGTGGTCGATTCTGCGTGGACAGCACGGCGAATCCGTGGCGATCGCGGGCGAAGCCGATACCTTTGAGCACGCGATGATGGAAGCCGCCGCACTGCTGAGCGACGGCGCGAGTTCGGTGCTGGCGGTGATCGCCGAAGAACTGCCTCCTGCCGCTTACCAGCCGTGGATCGACGATGTGCCGTTTTCGTATGCTGTGGCACTGCGATTGGGGACAATCCAAGCGCATGCCGACGCGCCCACCGGCGATTGCTGGGAGCTGCGCCTGCAGGCTCATCCGGGGCCATCCCCCGCCAGTACCTGGCCGCACGCCTTGGATTTCGTGCGCGCCTTGTGCAAGGGGCAAAACAAACTCGAACATGCATGGAAACGGCGTCAATGGATCTGGCAGCGAATCCCGTAAGGCGCTCTGGCAGCGGCAACTATGTCTGGCGGCTGTTGGCCACCGGCGCCAGCTTCGTATGGTTTGGACTGGGCGGACTGGTGTTGCGGCTCGCCGTGCTTCCCCTGCTCGGCCTGTTGCCGGGCGATGCGTTGACACGGCGGCGCCGCGTTCGCATGGCGATCAGCAAAGCGTTTTATCTGCATGTGCAGTTCATGTATCGCAGCGCGGTGCTCGAGTACGATTTTCAGGGTGCCGATCGTCTCGGGCGCCCGGGACAGATCATCATCGCCAATCATCCGTCGCTGATCGACGTGGTGTTTCTGATCGCGCATATCCGCGACGCCAATTGCATCGTCAAACAAAGCATGTGGCGCAATCCGTTTACCCGCGGCCCGGTGCGCCGCGCGCAATACATCAGCAACAACGGCAGCCCGGAAATGCTTGAACAAGCAGCCGACGCATTGCGCGAAGGGCAAACCTTGATCGTGTTTCCCGAAGGCACGCGCACGACACCGAACCAGCCACCGGTTTTCCATCGCGGCGCGGCGGCAATCGCCTTGCGCGGCGCACGCGTCATCACGCCGGTTTTTATTACGGTCAAACCTACCACGCTGACGAAGGCCGAACCGTGGTACCGCATTCCGGAGCGGCGCGTGCGTGTGACGCTACGCGTCGGCGCGGATATTTCGCCCGACGCATTCAACGCCCGTGCGCCGTTGCCGATCGCATCGCGCCGACTCAACGAACATCTCCACACCCTTTTCCTTAAGGAGCTTTCGCTATGAACGCCCTGCAGCAGGACATCGCCCAACTGATCATCGACACCCTCAATCTGGAGGATGTGACGATCGAGGATATTCCGCCGGACCTCCCCTTGTTCGGCGAAGGCCTGGGCCTGGATTCGGTCGATGCGCTCGAACTGGCGTTGGCGCTGCAAAAGCGCTACGACATCCGCATCGCTTCCGATTCGAAGGATGCCCGCCAGCATTTCACCACCGTCGCCAGTCTTGCCGCCTTTGTGCGGGCCCAGCGGGACGCATGCGCAAACTAACTTCCATTCTTTTACCGATCGCAGGGGTGCTCTACCCCTTCGTGGTGTATTTCGGCATGGATCGCGTGCCGCCGCCGATGTTCGCCCTGGTGCTTGGCGCCATCTGGCTGATCCGCGCGCCGAGTTTGCTCAAAGAACCGGGCGGCCGCTGGATGCTGACCGCGGCGCTGGTGTATTGCGCGTTGCTCGCCTTGAGCGGTGAGGCCGCATTGCTGCGCTGGTATCCCACCTTGATCAGCGCCCTGCTGTTGTGCGCGTTTGGTTTGAGCCTGAAATTTGGGCCGCCGCTGGTGGAGCGTATTGCGCGCGTGCGTGAACCGGACCTGCCGGACGCCGCCATTCCGTATACGCGAAAGGTCACCTGGGTGTGGGTGGGGTTTTTCGTGTTCAACGGCGTGATGTCGGCTGCGCTGACGGTCTGGGCGCCGTTGAAGTGGTGGACACTCTACAACGGGCTGTTGGTCTACTTCATCATGGGCGTGTTGTTCGGTGGCGAATGGCTGCTGCGCCGGCGTCTTCGAGGTGCGACGTGAACGCGGCGCGCGACCCCGTGCTTCTGAACGAACATCAGCACGATGGCGTGTGGACGCTGGCACTGCATGTGCCGGCGCATCTGGTCTATTTCGCGGGACATTTTCCGCAGGCGCCGGTGCTGCCCGGTGTCGTACAGATCGCGTGGGCGCTTGCGTTTGCATCCCAGCGCTTCGGCACACCCGTGCGATGCACGGTGATGGAAGCGCTGAAGTTTCAGCGGCTGCTGCGTCCGGACGACCGGGTGGATCTGACGCTTCGTTACGACAACGCGCGCCATAAAATACATTTCGCCTACCGTTGCGGCGACAAAGCGTATTCATCGGGACGATTGGCATGGAGCGCCTCAGCATGAGCGAACAGGTCGTGCAGGAACGCCACTGGTCCGCGCACAAGGAGCGCGGCAGCCTCTTTTTGATGCGGCTGACGGCGTTCAGCGTGCGTGTGTTCGGGCGACGCTTGCTGGCCCCTGTGCTGTATCTGATCGTGCTTTATTTCTTCGCGTCCGCGCGCAGTGCGCGCCGCCATATCCGGCAATATCAAACGTATCTGGCAGCGTGGAGCGGCAACGCGTCGTTGCAGCCGAACCTGGGCAGCGTGTTCGGCCAGTTCATGGCCTTTGCCGACAACCTGCTCGACCGTCTCGATGTATGGCGTGGCCGCTTGCGCTTCGAACAAGTGCAATTGATCGATCCTGCCGGTGTACGCGCGCGCCTGCTGCGCAGTCGTCATGGCGGGCGTGGGGAGCTGCTGGTGGTCACGCATCTGGGCAACCCGGATGTGTGCCGTGCGATGGCGGAATTGAGCGAGCAAGTGCCGCTCAACGTGCTGGTGCACAACCGCCATGTGGCGCAATTCAACCGGCTGCTGGGCGAGGCCGGCGATCGCAGCATGCGGCTGATCCAAGTCAGCGAGCTGGATACGGCGATGATGATGGACCTGTCGCAGCGCCTGGATCGCGGCGAATGGCTGGCGATTGCCGGGGATCGCGTTCCGCTGAACGATGGACGACGGATAAGCGTGGATTTTCTCGGCCACCAAGCGGCGTTCCCGCAAGGCCCATGGCTGATGGCGGGCCTGTTGCATTGCCCCGTCAATTTGCTGTGCTGTTTGAAGGTACAGGGCCGCTACCGCATCTATCTCGATCCGTTTCTCGACCACGCGCATTGGTCGCGCGGGCAGCGCGATGCCACGATTCAAAACTGGGTGCAGCGCTATGCCGACCATCTGGCGACCCAATGCCTGATCGCGCCCCAGCAGTGGTTCAATTTCTACGCCTATTGGCAGCCGGTTTCGCCGGCCAAGCAAAAGGAGACCGCCGATGCGCACTAGCGGCGTTCTGCATCAACAGATCGATGTGCTGGTTCCGTTCTTCGATGTCGATTCGATGAACGTGGTCTGGCACGGCCATTACGTGAAGTACCTGGAAATCGCGCGTTGCGCCCTGCTCGACGACATCGGCCACAACTACGTGCAAATGAAAGCCTCCGGTTATGCCTGGCCGGTGATCGACTTGCAGCTGCGCTACGTGCAAGCCTCACGATTCGGTCAACGGCTGCGCGTACGCGCCGACCTGATCGAATGGCAGAACCGCCTGCTGATTCACTACCTGATCCAGGACGCCCAAACCGGCCAGCGCATCACGCGCGCCAGCAGTGTGCAGGTCGCCGTGCACATCGAAAGCGGCGACATGCAGCTTGTGTCGCCATCCGTATTTACCGATGCGGTCGAGCAACGGCTGCGCCGCGCCCTACAGTCTTCCACTCCATCTGTCGCGCCATGACTTACGCCAGCCCCAACTACGTCGAAGAAACCCGCATCGGCTTTCATTTCTTGCGCACCTATACGTGGCAGCACCATGTGTTGCGCGTGGCCATCAACGATCTGAAGCGGCTGATCGGCGAGCCCTTGCCGCAAGGCGGCGCGCTGCTCGATGTCGGATGCGGTCAAGGCAAGTCGTTCCGCTTGCTGCGCGATGCGTTTGCGCCGACGCATCTGCTTGGACTGGACGCCGACCCGCACAGTGTCTCTCTTGCGCAAGCCGAAGCGGATCGCGAAGGCATCGCGATCCAATTGCATACGGCCGATTGCGCGAACATCCCCTTGTCGGATGGCAGCGTCGATATCGTGTTCTGCCACCAGACGTTCCATCACCTGGTGGAACAGGAACGCGCGCTCGCCGAATTCTGGCGCGTGTTGAAGCCGGGCGGCCTGTTGCTGTTTGCCGAATCGACCAAGGCGTATATCGACACCTGGGTGATCCGCTGGTTTTTCCGTCACCCGATGGACGTGCAGAAAAGCGCGGAGGAATACCTGGACATGTTGCGCGGGCAAGGGTTTGTGTTTGATGCCACGAATGTTTCTTACCCTTATCTTTGGTGGAGCCGATCCAAGGATTTCGGCTTGATGGAGCGCTGGGGCCTGCGCGCACCGCCTCCGTTCGGACAACGCGAGGAAACCCTGGTCAACGCGGCGGCACGCAAACCGGCATGAACACGTATCTCCCTGCACTGGGCATCGTCTGCAACCTGGGTGTCGGCAAAGAGGCCGTCGCCGAGGCGCTGTTTGCGGGCGATGACAGTCGCATCAGCCCCGTACAAGGCTGGATCCCCGGCCACATTCCGCCGCTGGGTGCGGTGGACGCGGCGTTGCCCGCGATCCCCGAACCGCTTGTCCATCGCCGCGACAATCGCAACAACCGTTTGCTGCTGGCGGCAGCGCTGGAGATCGAACCGGATATACGCGCGGCCATCGCGCGTTACGGTTCTCCACGCATCGGCGTGGTGTTGGGCACCAGCACCACCGGTATCGAAGAAGCCACCCAAGGCATCGACGCGTTTCGCCGCGACGGCGTGTGGCCTGCCGATTACCGTTATGCCCATCAAGAGCTTGCGGCGCCCGCGGAGTTCCTCGCCGAGTGGTTGTCGCTTGCTGGGCCTTGCTACAGCATTTCCACGGCATGCACGTCGGGCGCACGGGCGTTGCTGAGCGCACAGCGTTTGCTTCGCCTGGATCTGTGCGACGCGGTGCTGTGCGGCGGTGTCGACACGCTGTGCCGTCTGGCGATCAACGGCTTCCATGCGCTGGAAGCAGTGGATCTGCAACGCTGCGACCCCTTCTCAAAAAACCGCCGCGGCATCAACATCGGCGAAGCGGCCGCATTGTTCCTGATGACGCGCGAAGCCGGGGGCGTGCAGTTGCTCGGCGGCGGTGCCAGTTCCGATGCGTATCACATGTCCTCGCCCGATCCGCAGGGACTGGGCGCATTGCAGGCGATGCGTAACGCGCTTGATCGCGCAGGTTTGACCGCATCGCAAATCGATTACATCAATCTTCACGGCACGGCCACGGAACACAACGACAGCATGGAAAGCGCGGCCGTGGCGACCCTGTTCGGCAACCAGGTGCCCTGCTCTTCCACCAAATCGCTCACCGGCCACACGCTGGCCGCCGCCGGCGCGCTGGAAGCCGCATTCTGTTGGCTTAGCCTGACCGATCAACGTGCGGAGCGCCGCCTGCCGCCGCATCGGTGGGACGGCGAAGCCGATCCTGCCCTCTCCGCCTTGAACTTCACGCACACAGGTAGCCACCTGCCTTCCGACGGCAGGCGTTATCTGATGAGCAATTCGTTCGCCTTCGGCGGCAACAATGCGGCGCTCGTTCTGGGAGATGCGGCGTGAACCCTTGGCCGATTGCCGATGTGGTGCCGCATGCGGGCGAGATGGTTCTGCTCGATCGCATCAACGAAGTCGAAGGCGAACGCATTGTCTGCGCACGGACGGTGCGCGCCGACGATTTGTTTGTGGACGCCGACGGCAGCCTGCCTGCATGGGTGGGCGTCGAACTGATGGCACAGGCGATCGCCGCATGGGCCGGTTGTTGCGCGCGCGCGGAGCGGCGCCCCGTGCAATTGGGCTTCCTGCTGGGAACGCGACACTATGTTTGCAACGTCGATGCGTTTGCCGAAGGTACGCTCTTGCGCATCGAGGCAGAACGGTCGTTTCACGACGAGCAAGGCATGGCGGTCTTCAACTGCCGCATCGATGCGCCGGGCATTCACGCCCAAGCGCGTCTGAACGTTTACAGCCCGTCGGACGCCGATACTTTTTTCAAACACATTACCGGAGAAACACCGCATGACTGATACCGTTCTGGTCACCGGCTCCAGCCGCGGCATCGGTCGTGCCATCGGCTTGCGTTTGGCGCAGGCTGGATACGACATCGTTCTGCATTGCCGCAGCCGCCGCGATGAGGCCGAACAGGTGCGCGCGGCGATTCAGGCGCTCGGCAGGGCGGCGCGCATTCTTCAATTCGATATCGCCGATCGCGCCGCTTGCGTGGCCGCGCTTGAGGCAGATGTCGAGACACATGGCGCCTACTACGGGGTGGTGTGCAATGCCGGCCTCACACGCGACGGCGCATTCCCCGCGCTCAGCGATGAAGACTGGGACCAGGTATTGCGCACCAACCTCGACGGCTTTTACAACGTGCTGCACCCGATCGTGATGCCTATGATCCGCCGCCGTCAGCCAGGGCGCATCGTTTGCATCACGTCGGTATCGGGTTTGATCGGCAATCGCGGCCAGGTGAATTACAGCGCCTCCAAAGCCGGCGTGATCGGCGCCGCCAAAGCGCTCGCGGTGGAATTGGCCAAGCGCAAGATCACCGTCAATTGCGTAGCGCCGGGTTTGATCGATACCGACATGACCCGCGACGACGTACCGCTGGAAGAAATCCTGAAAATGATTCCGATGCAACGCGCCGGCAGCGCGGACGAAGTCGCGGCGGCGGTGCAGTTTTTGATGAGTCCGGAAGCGGCATACATCACACGCCAGGTGCTGGCGGTGAATGGCGGGTTGTGTTGAATCGACTCGTCGGCATATGGCCGGCAATTATTGACCTTTACCAAGGAGACGCATTGGCATGAAAGCGAAAACGTTGGCCCTGACTTTATGTGTCGCCACCCTTCCCGGCACGGCCCTCGCTGCCGATAAAGTCGTCCATTTTCCGTTCGAAAATGCTGTCGCCGCCGCCACCAAAAGCGGCAAGCTCGACGGCACGGTGAAGTTCTACCTGGCCGGCAACGCGCCAAGCGGCCATGTGCAGGTGGTGAGCGATTACCTCACCGTCACGCGCCGAACCAATGCCTTCGGCAAGAACGATCAAAAAGCCTGCGACTGGGCATTGCAGTCCGCACTGATCGCCATGCAAGACGGCGCCAAGGAAACGGGTGTCAATGCTTTGGTCGATATCGTCAGCGATTTCGGCACGGAATACCGTGACAGCACGAATTATGAATGTCACGTAGGCATGCTGATGGCCGAGGTATCCCTCAAAGTCAAACGGGCCAAAGTGCAGCCGTGATTTTGCGCGGGCCCTGATGCGCCGCGTCAGGGTCTGAAAGGGTCTCTGCGCTACAATTGAGCGGTCTGAACCCTTTCCCCAGGAGTTTGTCATGCGCCCGTTTCCGCTCGGTGAAGAGATCGACCTGCTGCGCGAAAGCGTTTCCGCCTTTGCGGAAAAGGAGATTGCGCCGCGCGCCGATCATATCGATCGCGACAACCTGTTCCCGCACGATTTGTGGCGCAAGTTCGGCGAGATGGGGCTGCTCGGCATCACCGTGCCGGAGGAATACGGCGGCAGCGGAATGGGTTTCCTCGCCCACATGGTGGCGATGGAGGAGATTTCGCGCGCATCAGGCTCGGTCGGTCTCTCCTACGGTGCGCATTCCAATTTGTGCGTGCAGAACATTTTCCACAACGGCAACGAAGCGCAGCGTCGCAAATACATTCCCAAGCTCAGCTCCGGCGAATATGTCGGCGCGTTGGCGATGAGCGAACCGGGCGCGGGATCGGATGTCGTCGGTTCGATGACGTGCCACGCCGAACAGCATGGCGACGTATGGGTCGCCAACGGCTCCAAGATGTGGATCACCAACGGCCCGGATGCGGATGTGTTGCTGGTGTACATGCGCACCGCGCCGCGCAACGTCGGCAGCCGCTGCATGACCGCATTCATCGTCGAAAAAGGTATGAAGGGTTTCAGCACCGCGCAGAAGCTGGACAAACTCGGCATGCGCGGCTCCAACACCTGCGAGCTGGTATTCGACAACTGCGAAATCCCCGCCGAGAACATCGTGGGCGAAGTGAACGAAGGCGTACGCGTGTTGATGAGCGGCCTGGATACGGAACGTCTCGTTCTGTCCGGCGGCCCGATCGGCTTGATGCAGGCGGCGATGGATATCTCGCTGCCGTACGTGCGCGATCGCAAGCAGTTCAACGCACCCATCGGCACGTTCGGCGTGATGCAAGCGAAAATCGCCGACATGTACACCAAGCTGCAGAGTTCGCGCGGCTTTGCGTACATGGTGGCGAAGGAGTTCGATGCGGGCGTCAAATCGCGCATCGATCCGGCGGCATGCCTGCTCAACGCCTCGCAAAATGCCGTGCAAGTGGCGCTGGAAGCGATCCAGACGCTCGGGGGGAACGGCTATATCAACGAATATCCCACCGGTCGATTGCTGCGCGATGCGAAGCTGTATGAAATCGGCGCGGGCACCAACGAAATTCGCCGGATGCTGATCGGGCGCGAGTTGTTTCACGGCAGGCAATAGCACCAGCCCCGATTGAACGCCGTGTCTTCCATGCGTTACGCCCTCTCCCTTTAAGGAGAGGGCGTAACGGAATATCAGAACCGCCAGGCGTAGTTGAGCGTGCCCATCGTGGACCGCGCGTGTTGCGCATCGTACTCATCGACGCCGAGCGATAGATTCGAACGCGAAGAGAAACGCCAATCCAGCGCCAGACCGGCGACACCGCCGTAACGCGACAAGCCGATGCCTTCGATCGGCGAGAACTGCTGCAGGGCGGTGAAGCTGGCATTCGGCAGCACACCGCGCATGGCGAACGCATCCTGCCACAGCAGCCTTGCCTGCAAGCTCAAACTGGTTCCGTTCGCCATCAACCATTGACGCGTACCGCGGAACCCGAGACCCGCCTGCCAGCGTTGAATCGACTGCGAACCGGACATCAGGCCGAAACCGTCGCCGCCAAGCTCGTTGAAACCGTCTCGCTCGAGGTTGGCATATTGCAGATTCGCATACGGCGTGAACTTCCACTTGCCGACATTGAAGCGATAACCGCTCTCGCTGTACGCCACCTGGTAACGGCCGTTGCTGAAACTGGATACGCCGGCATACTGACTGCCGAGCAACAGTTCGCGGCGCGTGTTTTGCCAGTCGCTGCCAACGCCGAAGCGACCCATCGTGTACCAATTGCCCTGGACGAAACCGCCGTAAATCATGCCTTCCAGCGCGCGGCTGAAACCTTGGTCGGCGCTTTGCTGCAAGTTGCCCAGGCCTTGGCTGTGGCTGATCGCATAGCCCACGATGCCACCGTTGCCAAGCATCTGGTCGCCGCCCACCATCTGGCCATTGAGCTGAAATCCCAGGCTGTCGTAACCGCTGCGCGAGAAGCTGCCCTGATAACCCAGGTTCTGCGACCAACTCTGGAATTGGCTGGCTCGGCTAAAAGCCTGCGGGTTGTCGAGCAAGCTGTCGAAGCGGTCGGACAAGGCGCGCGTGTCGGCATCGATCGCTTCGAGCGTCATCGCGGCGCTGGCGGCGTACATCTGGCCGGAGAGGCTGTTGAGCGATTGCTGCAGTGCTGCGGTTGTTTGCGCCTGCTGAATGTCAGCGGCACCACTGACAAAGCCGCTCGGCAAGGCTTGCGCCATGGATCCGCTTTGCATCACTCCATTGATGGTGTTGAAGGAACTTTGCACACGCTCTGCCGCTGCATAAGTGGCGGCGGTATATGGCAGACCTTTGATGGACGTAAGGTTAACCTGTTGAACGTTGAGATAAGCATCGTTGGCGTCGTAGCCGATGGATGCCTGTAACGTTACGGTGGTAGGCGTGCCTACAGTGCTATTAAACAAACCGCTCAAACCTTGAGTCGCCGACAACACGACAGTGTGCGAGTTGACGAGATAACCAGAGTTTGCGCCATACACCCAAAGTTGGGGGGTATTTGCGAGCGTGGCGCTTCCTGTCACTTGCAAGGCCGATCCCAGCGACACCGCGAGACGACCGCCAGTCTGCGTATAGTTCCCAGTCATGGTGAGGTTGCTGCTGCCGACCACCAGCGCGCCTTGGCTGGAGACATTGCCAGTGATCAGCGGCTTGGATGCACCCGCCGAACTGCCGTTGATCGCCAACGTGCCAGCGGACGCAATGTTGATGCTCGATGTCAAGGAACCCGCATTCAGCGTACCGGCGTTGACCATGGTGTTGGTCGACTGCAACGAACCCGCATTCAACGTGCCGCCGTTGACCGTGGTATTGGCGGACTGCAACGAAACGGCATTCAACGTACCGCCATTGACGATGGTGTCACCCGTATAGCTGGAAGGTTGACTCAGGGTAAGCGTGCCTGGCCCGTTCATCGTCAAGCCGTATTGGCCAGAGATCGGGTTGTTCCAGCTCGACGAACCGTTAAAACCGACGGTCACGTTGTCCCAGTTGAACTGCTTCGGGCCATTCACCGCCGCACCGACATTGAGCACGCCGTAACCGAATGTCGGATTGGGCTGCGAACCGCCGAGCGGCGTCGCGGTACCTAGCAATGTCTGTCGTACCAGATCGTTGTTGAAATACGGATACGCCTGCCACACCAACGCGGCAGCGCCCGATATCTGCGGCGCCGCGAACGACGTGCCTTCCACCAGGTAGTAGGTGGGATTGGTGGTGCTCGCCAACGTATCTTTGTCTAACACGACGACGTCGCCTGGTGCGGCCAGGCAGTAGTTCATCGCGATACCGCACTTGTTCGAATAGGTGTCGAGCTGTGTTGGGTTGCTGCTATTGAGC
>DATJMR010000075.1:0-12682 GCA_035508595.1 Dyella sp. | reverse complement strand
GCTTAAGGCAAGCACATCACAGTGTATCGGCCATGCAACAAATTCCATTGGCGGAAGCAACAAAAAGGGGCGAAACGCCCCTTTTTGTTAGGTGCCATGACAAGCAAACGATCAACGTTTTTCGATCGGCATATATGTACGATCTTCCGGACCGATATAGTTGGCGCTGGGACGAATGATTTTGCCATCCTGACGCTGCTCGATCACATGCGCAGCCCAGCCGGACGTACGCGAAATGACGAACAATGGCGTGAACATGGCCGTCGGCACGCCCATCATGCGGTAGGCACTGGCCGAGTACCAATCGAGATTCGGGAACATCTTCTTCAGCTCCCACATCAGCTTTTCGATGCGCTCGGATACCTCGAACAAGGTCGGATTGCCACCTTCCGTGCAAAGCTTGCGCGAAATTTCCTTGATGATTTCGTTGCGTGGGTCGGAGACCGTGTAAACCGGGTGGCCGAACCCGATGATGATTTCCTTGCGCTCTACGCGCGCGCGAATGTCGGCCTCCGCATCATTGGCGTTGCGATACCTGGCAATGATGTCCATGGCCACTTCATTTGCACCGCCGTGCTTGGGCCCGCGCAGCGCACCGATCGCACCGGTAATGGCCGAATACATGTCCGAGCCGGTACCGGCGATCACGCGTGCCGTAAAGGTGGATGCGTTGAACTCGTGCTCGGCATAGAGCACCAGCGAACGGTCCAGCGACTGCGCATGCAGCTCGCTCGGCTTCTTGCCGTGCAACAAGTGCAGGAAATGCGCGGCGATCGTTTCGTCTTCGGTTTCGGTTTCGATGCGCTTGCCGTTGTGGCTGAAGTGGTACCAGTACAGCAGCATGGAGCCGAAGCTGGCCATCAGGCGATCGGCAATATCGCACGCGCCGGTCAGGTTGTGGTCCTCCTTTTCCGGCAGCACGGTGCCCAGCACGGAGCAGCCGGTGCGCATCACGTCCATCGGGTGCGTGGCGGCGGGCAACAGCTCCAATGCGCTCTTCACCGGTGCCGGCAGGCCGCGCAGGCGCTTCAACTTGGCTTTGTAGGCATTCAACTCGGCCCAGTTCGGCAACACGCCATGCACCAGCAGATAGGCCACTTCTTCAAAGCAGCCCTTGGCCGCCAGGTCATGAATGTCGTAGCCGCGGTAATGCAGGTCGTTGCCGCTACGGCCGACCGTGCACAGTGCGGTATTGCCCGCCGCCACGCCCGACAGGGCAACGGATTTCTTCGGCTTGGGGGCAGTTGCGGATTGCTCGCTCATGGGTAGTGCTCCGGGGTGCAAAATATCGATCACAGCCGTTGGAGGAAACGACTGTGGGAAATGGGCGGGTTACTTCTTGCCGGCGAACAGCGCGTCGAGCTTTTTCTCGAAATCGTGGTAGCCGATGCGGTCGTACAACTCCTCGCGCGTCTGCATCATGTCAACCACGCTGCGCTGATGACCGTCACGGCGAATGGCCTGATAGACCGTTTCGGCCGCTTTGTTCATGGCGCGGAACGCCGACAGCGGGTACAGCACAATGCCCACGCCGGCACTGCGCAGTTCATCCACACTGAACAACGGCGTGCTACCAAACTCGGTGATGTTGGCGAGCACCGGAACCTTCACCGCATCGGCGAAACGGCGATACGTGGGAAGATCATAGGCAGCTTCGGCGAAGATGCCGTCCGCACCCGCTTCCACGCAGGCCAGCGCGCGCTCGATAGCGGCATCCACACCTTCCACCGCAATGGCGTCCGTGCGCGCGATCAGAAAAAAATTGGCATCGGTCTTGGCATCCGCGGCAGCTTTCACGCGATCGGCCATTTCGCCGGCCGGTACGATTTCCTTGCCAGGGCGGTGACCGCAGCGCTTGGCGCCCACCTGGTCCTCGATATGGCAAGCCGCCGCGCCGAACTTGATCAGGCTCTTCACGGTGCGCGCGATATTGAAGGCACTCGGACCGAAACCGGTGTCGATATCCACCATCAACGGTAGATCACATACGTCCGTGATGCGGCGCACGTCGGTAAGCACGTCATCGAGCGTGTTGATGCCCAGATCCGGCATGCCCAACGAACCCGCCGCTACACCGCCACCCGACAGATAGATGGCGCGATAGCCTGCGCGTTTGGCGAGCAAGGCGTGATTGGCATTGATCGCACCGATCACCTGCAGCGGCTTTTCGGCGGCGAGCGCGGCGCGAAAGCGGCTGCCGGCGGATTCGAGCTGAGTCATTGCGGTTCTCCGAAACGGGAAATTGTAAGCGATGTATCCGCGCGTCCATGCCGCGGCGCAGTAAGGGGCCATTTCTCCTGCGCCTGGGCGTGCCAGAAAATTTCGCTGCCGTGCGCCTGGGCATCAGCCAAATGCAGATCCCGCGGCCCCGGCCACAAGCTGAGCAGCAAACGCGGATGGCGTTGGAAATCGTCAATCTCGAAGCGCAGCCAAGCCAGCGGCGCTGCCACTGTGGCGGCCTGCCCCGCGGCGTGAATCAGCGCCGCGATGCGCGCTTGCGTGGCAGGTGACAGATAAGTCCAGAAGATCGTGTGATAGATCACCGTGACGGCGCCATCAGGCCATGGCATCGCAAGCATGCGCCCCAGCCACGCCGCGGCATCCGCTTGCTCGACCTGCAGCGGATGCCGTGCCGCCACATCCATCGCGGCATCCAGTTGCCGCAGGCGATGGGCTTGATCCGCCCAGACGTAGGCACGCAATCGCTGACGCCGCATAGGATCGGCCAGATTTACCGGCGACCGGTCACATGCCGCACGCGCGATTACCTCCATCGGTGCAAATGGCGGTATATCGCCATGCCAGGCCGGAGTCAGTTCCAACACGCTCGCAGCGTCGCCCAGCGATTGCTCACCGAGCCGATAGCGATAGCGATCCCAATGCATGTTCAAACCGGCACTGGCGCCGAGTTCGAACAGACGCAACGGCAAGCCGGTATAGGCAGCGATGATCATGAAACCGCCGAGCAATACCGCCGAACGGCCCACTTCATTGGTTTGCGGTGGCGAAGCAAGGTATTCGGCCAGCGTGTATGGATGCGTCCGCAGGGCGGCAACGATTGCCTGCTGAAGCGCGCCATCGTTCCTGCCGGCGTTGCCGCCCGGATAATGACGCGCCAGCTCCGCCGCGCGTCCATCCAGCACCAATGCATGCAGCGCGCCGGCGACGCGCAGAGGCAGGGCATCCGCCATCGGCTCACCTTGCCACGAGCCTACCGCATGCAAGCAAGGCTCGCCTTTCGCTATCGCACGCATCAAGCCGTACAAAACGCGCGCAGTGAACGGCGAACCATGTTCCTCGCAGTATTGCGCCTGCTTGGCAAAGGCGTCGCACACTGTGTCGAAAGCGGCCATGACGGTGCCTGGGCAATCCGGGGACGCCACTGTGTCACGCGAAAATATATTGATCAATCTTGATTGAAAGGATCAATATATCGTCCATGCGCACCGATTACCTCTCTGCCCACGATGCTGCAGCGCGGCTCGGCGTCAACCTTGCGACGCTTTATGCCTACGTCAGTCGCGGCCGCATTGACTCCCGTCCGGGGGCGGATGGCCGCAGCCGGGAATACAGCGCCAGCGACATCGAGCAGCTGATCGAGCGCAAGCAGGCTGGACGTAGCGCCGCACAAGGTGCCGCGCATAGCTTGGCCTGGGGACTGCCGGTGATGGAGACGCGCATTTCGCTGATCCGCCCGCGCGGGCATTACTACCGCGGCGAATCGGCGATCACGCTGGCGAAAAGCGGTGCGACGCTAGAGGAAACGGCACGGTTGTTATGGGATTGCGGCGATCACGATCCGTTTGCCGTGGCATCGTCGCAGCAATGGCCGGAAGCGGTCGCCTTCTTGCTTCGCCAATCCGACGTGCCGCCGCTGGAGCGAACCATTGCCGCGTTACCCCTGTTGGCGCTTGATGCCACGCATGCGCATAGCGCCGATCCGCTTCACCGCCGACACGATGCGGCGCGGCTGCTACGTGAGACGGCAGCGTTGCTGTGCGCCACACAACCCAGCGTGCAAACCATTCACCACATGATGGCCGCGAGTTGGCGCAAGGACAGCGCAGGCCTACCGGAACTGGTGCGCTGCGCCCTGGTACTGTGCGCCGATCACGAACTCAACGCTTCCTCGTTCGCTACACGCGTCGCCGCCTCCACCGGATCCAGCTTGCATGCCGCCGTATGCGCAGGCTTGGTAGCACTATCCGGCCCCCATCACGGCGGTGCCGTTGCGCGGGCGCATGCGTTCATCCAGGACATGCTGCGTGAACGGCACCCCATCGATCGCATCCGCGAACGCTTGCGTCGCGGCGAAACGCTGCCTGCCTTTGGGCATACGCTGTATCCCGACGGCGACCCACGGGCCACTGTATTGCTGGAAGCTTTGCGGACTACGCGTCCGCGCCCCAGCAAACTGCCCGCGATCGAGCGGCTGATCGATGCTGTGCAAGCACAATGCGGCCGGCATCCGAATGTGGATCTCGCCCTGGCAGCCGTTGCTGCGGCCTATGAATTGAGCGCCGAGGCCGCACTGGCGATCTTCGCCGCCGGCCGCATGGCTGGGTGGCTCGCGCATGCGTTGGAGCAACAGGAAAGCGGCAGCCTGATCCGGCCGCGGGCCAGTTATGTCGGACACCTGCCGCAACGTGAAGGCTGACTTCCGTCAATCACTCACCTGGGGGCAGCAATGGATGCTCGCACGCTGACCATTCTGCACGCCGCGATGTAATGTCGCGCCAACCGCTTCCTTGCAGGATGGAAAAGACATGTCGCTGATGGGGGCGTTGGTTCGAATCCCATGACAAAACAAACCCTCGCAGATCGCTCGATCTGGCGAGGGTTTGTTTTTTCCAACCAAAACGAGTTTGGTGGAGTATCTGGCGGAGAGAGAGGGATTCGAACCCTCGATAAGGCTTTTGACCCTATACTCCCTTAGCAGGGGAGCCCCTTCGGCCTCTCGGGCATCTCTCCATAGTTTTGACCCCGTGCGTCACACAGCGATCACGGGAGCCGGAAAGGATACCGGCCACTGCCCGCAAGGTAAAGGGGGAATCAATGTCCGCCCGACTCGCCGGTCGCGCCGCCGTCGTTTTCGCCTTTGATGCGCTGGTAAATCTCTTCGCGGTGCACGGCAACGTTCTTGGGCGCATTGATGCCAATGCGAACCTGGTTGCCTTTAACGCCGAGAACGGTAACGGTCACCTCGTCACCGATCATTAGGGTTTCACCGACCCTGCGGGTCAGAATCAACATAGCTATTACTCCATTTAATGCTTGTGGTCACAGGCCATCTGCATGTTGCTGCCTCACCCCTGAGCACATCATCACGCAGTTCTGACGTTAGCGTCCGTCAAAGGCCTTACCGCCTTCCCGGCTCCAAAAAAACCGAGTCGCCCCGCGAGGCAACTCGTCATGTACAGCGCCACCGCAATTCAGCGACACCATATCTGACCGATACTAGCCGAGCCCCCGCGTAGGGTGCAATCTATACAAATTGTTGACATCAGGTCCATACGCGGCGCATCAACTCGCCAACTGCTTACCGATCCAGGCCACTGTACCGGTCAAAACGTCAGGCAATTGTGGTTTGTCTACCCCGCCGCCTTGCGCCATGTCCGGGCGTCCACCGCCTTTTCCATCGATCTGAGCGGCCACGTGCGCAACCACATCGCCGGCCTTGACGCGGCCCGACGCCTTGCCGTTCACGCCGGCCACCAGTGAAACGCGGCCATCCGCAGCGCCTGCCAGCACGACTACGCAATCGGTCAGCTGCTGTTTCAGTTGGTCGACACCATCGCGCAGCGCTTTCGCATCCAGCCCTTCCAGGCGCGCCGCAACTACTTTGATGCCGCCGACGTCTTGCGCCGTCTGGGCAAGGTTGCCCGTCAGCGAGCCAGCCGCCTTGGCGCGTAGCGATTCCAGTTCGCGCTCAAGCTTCTTCTGGCGGTCGAGCAGTTGGCGCAGTTTTTCCGTAACGTCATCGCCGTTAGCGGAAAGCAGCTGCGATAGATCGTTCAGGCGGCGTTCTTCTTCGGCCACATACGCAAGCGCACCGACACCGGTGACCGCCTCGATACGTCGCACGCCAGACGCGACGCCAGATTCGCTAACGATCTTGAACAGGCCAATGTCGCCGGTACGGCCCACGTGCGTGCCGCCGCACAATTCGGTCGAGAAATCGCCCATCTTCAGCACGCGCACTTCGTCGCCGTATTTCTCGCCGAATAGCGCCATGGCACCGAAATCGATCGCGTCGTCGTAGGCCATGTGGCGCACTTCGGCTTCCACATTGCGGCGCACTTCGGCGTTCACCAGCGCTTCGATCCTGGCCAGCTCCTCGCGTGTGACGGGCTTGAAATGGGAAAAATCGAAACGCAGGCGATCGGGTGCCACCAGCGAGCCTTTCTGCGTGACGTGCGTGCCCAGCACCTTGCGCAGCGCAGCGTGCAGCAGATGCGTGGCGGAGTGATTGAGCACGGTCGCCTGGCGGCGCGACACATCGACCGTAGCGTCCACCATATCGCCTGTGCGCAGCGGCTGGGCGCCATGCCAGCGCCCGGCATGGCCGAAGAACACGCCGCCCATTTTGATGGTATCGCTCACTTCCAAACGGCCGGCGCCGTTCGAGAGCGTGCCGGTGTCGCCCACCTGGCCGCCGGACTCGGCGTAGAACGGCGTCTGATCGAGGATCACCAGGCCTTCTTCGCCTTCCATGAGCTGCCCGACCTGCTTGCCGCCCTGCACGATGCCGACCACCTTGCTGGCGCGGCTGGAAAGCGTCTCGTAGCCCAGGAAGGCGGTCGGCACCAGCTGGCTGGCGAGTTCGGCGGGCATCTGGCCTTTGGCCTCGAAGCGGCTGGCGGCGCGCGCAAGTTCACGCTGCTGCTCCATCGCCTGTTCGAAGCCGGCCATGTCCACGCTCAAACCACGTTCGCGGGCAATGTCAGCCGTCAGATCGACTGGGAAACCATAGGTATCGTACAGACGAAACGCATCTTCACCTGCAATCGTGCTGCCAGACTTGGCCGCAACCGCGTCGAACACCCGCATGCCGTGCTCCAGCGTTTCGCCAAAGCGCTGTTCTTCGCTACGCAGGGCGTCTTCCACAAAAGATTGCATGGCGGCAAGTTCCGGATAGGCCGCCCCCATTTCTTCAACCAGCGGCTGCACCATCTTCCAGAAGAAATCACCGCGCACACCGAGCATCCAGCCATGCCGCAAAGCGCGGCGGATGATTCGGCGCAACACGTAGCCGCGGCCTTCGTTGGAAGGCAGCACGCCATCGACGATCAGGAATGAGCAGGCGCGGATGTGGTCGGCGATCACGCGCAACGACTTGTTGCCGAGATCCGGTGTTTTGGTAAGTGCTGCGGCCACCTTGATCAGGTGCTGGAACAGGTCGATCTCGTAGTTGGAGTGCACATGTTGCAGCACCGCAGCCAGGCGTTCCAGGCCCATGCCGGTGTCCACGCAAGGTGCCGGCAGCGGCGACAGCGTGCCGTCCGGTGCGCGGTCGAACTGCATGAACACCAGGTTCCAGATCTCGATGTAGCGGTCGCCGTCTTCATCCGGCGAACCGGGCGGGCCGCCAGCGACTTCTGGACCATGGTCGTAGAAGATCTCCGAGCACGGGCCGCATGGGCCGGTGTCGGCCATCTGCCAGAAGTTATCGGAGGCGAACGGCGCGCCCTTGTTGTCGCCGATGCGCACGATGCGCTCGGCCGGCACGCCGATTTCCTTGTGCCAGATGTCGTAGGCCTCCTCGTCGGTGTGATAGACCGTGACCCACAGCTTGTCCGTTGGCAACTTCAAGACGCCGGTCAGCAGTTCCCAGGCGTAGCGAATCGCATCGCGCTTGAAGTAATCGCCGAACGACCAATTGCCCAGCATCTCGAAGAAGGTGTGGTGGCGCGCGGTGTAACCGACCGAATCGAGGTCGTTGTGCTTGCCGCCCGCACGCAGGCAGCGCTGTACATCGGCCACACGCGCATAAGGCAATTTTTCACTGCCGAGGAACACGTTCTTGAACTGCACCATGCCCGAGTTGGTGAACAGCAGGGTCGGGTCGTTGGCCGGCACCAGCGAGCTGGACGGCACGATGGTGTGGTCCTTGGTGCGGAAGTAATCGAGAAAAGCGGCGCGGATGTCTGCAGTTTTCATTGAGGTCGGGGCACGAGACGAAAAGGACGCCACAGCGCGACACCGCCGCCCCTCAGCCGGCCCGTGATGGGGCCTCAAGGGGTTTCGTCAGCGGCATCGTCCACGTCGGCGTGGGTAACATCCCGTACTGTGGCGGCGGGAAAGCCGCGGCGCAAGAGGAATTGCGCACGGCGAGCACGTTCGGCGGGGTCGGCGGTGCCCGCAGCGCCATAGCGGCGGCGCAGTTGAGCCGCGGCGGATTCGGCCCAGTCGATCTCCGCCACGTCCAGCAAGCTGCGAATGCGCGCATCCGACAGACCGTGACTCTTCAGCTCCGCGCGCAGGCGCATGGGGCCGTAGCCCTGGGCAGAGCGATTGCGGATCAAGGCTTCGGCAAAGCGGTCATCGTCCTGATAATGCTGCTCGCCGAGGCGTTCGAGCGCCTCGCTGGCTTCGTCGCGGGCATAACCGCTGCGATCCAGCTTCTGGCGCAGTTCCTTGCGCGAATGTTCGCGCCGCGCGAGCAGGCCCAGCGCTTTGTTGTAGGCGCTGGCCTTGGGTTTGGCCTGGGGATCATCGGTACGTTTTTTCATCGCCGCACGACACCCGTCCCCTCTCCCCGGAGAAGGAACAATAGTGTCAGAACACCTTGTAAACCTGCCCCGTTTGCGCTCCCTCCGCGCTCCGCGCAAACGCCAGCGCCGCACGTGCCGCGCTGACCGGCTCGAAGCCACGGAAGAACGGTGCATACGCCGGCATCGCCTCGGTCAGCACGTTCGGACTCACCACGTTGATGCGCAGGCCGCGCGGCAACTCGATCGCCGCGGCACGCACAAACGCCTCTACCGCGCCGTTCACCAGGCTGGCGGAACTGCCTGCCACGATCGGCTGATCGGACAAAATGCCGGTGGTAAGCGTGATTGAGCCGCCATCGCGTAGATGATCGCGCGCCGCCAGCGCCAGATTCACCTGACCCATCAATTTGTCGGCAATGCCCAGCGTATGCAGCGATTCACCGTATGCCGCCGGCTTGAAATCCACCAACGGCGCGAACGTGACCTTGCCGGCGGTGCTAATCACCGCATCCAGCTCACCCGCCTGCTGCAGCGCGCGCTGGATGCTGGTGACATCGGTAAGGTCGATGCGAACGCTGCCGGAGTTGCGTCCGGCAGCAATCACTTCGTGGCGCGACGCAAGTTCCGCCGCTACTGCACGTCCCAATGTGCCCGAGGCGCCGACGAGCAAAATCCTCAGTCGTCGCTCAGCCATCGTCAGGCTTCCTCCACCGCTTCTTCAGAGGCAGCCATGGCGCCACCGTTGCTTACCAGCAGGCGGGCGCGCAGCTCGCGGTCGACCTCGTCGGCAATTTTCGGGTTGTCCCGCAGGAACTGACGCACGTTTTCCTTACCTTGGCCGATGCGGTCGCCCTTATAGCTGTACCAGGCACCGGATTTTTCGATCAGGTTCTGCGCCACGCCCAGTTCGATGATCTCGCCTTCGCGCGAAGTGCCCTCGCCGTAGAGGATTTCGAATTCCGCCTGGCGGAACGGCGGCGCGACCTTGTTCTTCACTACCTTCACGCGCGTTTCCGAGCCGATCACTTCTTCGCCCTTCTTCACTGCGCCGATACGACGGATGTCCAGGCGCACCGAGGCGTAGAACTTCAGCGCATTGCCGCCGGTGGTGGTTTCGGGGCTACCGAACATCACGCCGATCTTCATGCGGATCTGGTTGATGAAGATCACCAGGCAATTGGATTTCTTGATGTTGGCGGTGAGCTTGCGCAGCGCCTGGCTCATCAGGCGGGCGTGCAGGCCGACGTGGGAATCACCCATTTCGCCCTCGATTTCGGCCTTGGGCGTGAGCGCGGCGACCGAGTCGACCACTACGATGTCCACCGCGCCGGAGCGCACCAGCATGTCGGCGATTTCCAGCGCCTGTTCGCCAGTATCCGGCTGGGAGACGAGCAGGTCTTCCACGTTCACGCCCAGCTTTTGCGCGTAGGAAGGATCCAGCGCGTGCTCGGCGTCGACG
Organism: Dyella sp.; assembly: GCA_035508595.1. Classification (GTDB taxonomy): domain Bacteria; phylum Pseudomonadota; class Gammaproteobacteria; order Xanthomonadales; family Rhodanobacteraceae; genus Dyella_B. The sequence goes on along the minus strand of DATJMR010000075.1, from coordinate 2,509 downwards.
AAGGCCGCGGTGCCGCCGTTCTTCTGGCAGTTGGCGATCACTTGCAGGGTAAGCGTGGTTTTACCGGAGGATTCCGGACCGTAGATCTCGATCACGCGGCCGCGCGGCAGGCCGCCGACGCCCAGCGCGATGTCCAGGCCCAGCGAACCGGTGGAGATGGTTTCGATGTTGTCGTCGGTACGGTCGCCCAGACGCATCACCGCGCCCTTGCCGAATTGCTTCTCGATCTGGCCGAGGGCCGAAGCGAGCGCCTTGCGCTTGTTGTCATCCATCGTCTTGATTCCGCTGTCGTTGTGGTCGTGGCGAGCATGATGCCGCGTGGTCGTCTCACGGGCTGGGATGCAAGGTTTCAAGTATCCCACATTGGTCAAGCGCTGGGCCGTTGGTTAACTTCTGCTCAATCCGTAAGCATTCTCAGTAGGCCTTCGAGGGCTGCCGCCACCGTGTGCCGCCGCACGGCTTCGCGATCGCCGACGAAATGAAACCGTTGTACGCGTGCTGCAGCGCCACGACGCTGCCAGCTGATCCATACGGTGCCTACGGGCTTCTCCGGCGTGCCTCCCATAGGCCCCGCGATACCGGTCACCGCTACCGCCACGCCGGCGTTCAGGCGACTCAGTGCGCCGGACACCATTTCCAGCGCCGTTTCCTCGCTCACTGCACCGCGGCGCTCAAGCGTCTCCTTGCGCACGCCCAGCAGCGACATCTTGGCCTCGTTGCTGTAGCTCACCACGCCCGCTTGAAACCAGGCCGAACTGCCCGACAGATCGGTCAGCGTCTTGGTGATCCAGCCGCCGGTACACGATTCGGCCGAGGCCAGCATCAGCGAGCGCTGCTGCAGCACAATCGCGAGGCGCATGGCAAGGGTTTCCAATTCGGCGTCGGCCGGAACATTTGCGGGCTGCATGGGTAAAAATCCTCAACGCTTTGACTTGGTTTTTTGATCGAGCCGGAACCGATGCCGACCATTTTGCTGACACCAGCAAAATGGTTCTTCACCTTTCCTCCGGAATTTTCACAAGCCGCCTTGGCTTCCTCAATCACCCGCTCGAAGTTCCGCCACTGCGTATAGCCCATCAGATGCGACAGCTCTCGCGCCAACCAATATTCAACCTCGCCTTGATGATGAACCGCCTCCTCGAAGCTCTTGTGCAGGCGGGTAATCAGTTCCTTTTTCATGGCCAATCTCCTTGGCGGTGGCGTTGCGAAGGGCGCCATGTCTCTCCTGACGGAGGTCATGGGTGGCCGCCCAGTCAGTAGGAACGAACGGCAGGTCCATGCGAAACTCCGCAACTTGTACATTCCGTTGTACCCATTTCGCACCAACACGCCAAGACTCGAGCGCATGAATCAGGACGAACTTTCACTGCACACCCCTTTGATGCGCCAATACCTTGCGGCCAAGGCCGCGCATCCGGACGTGCTGCTGTTCTTCCGCATGGGCGATTTCTACGAGCTGTTCTACGAAGATGCGCGCAGGGCCGCACGCCTGTTGGACATCACGCTCACGCAGCGCGGACAGTCGGCGGGACAGCCGATTCCGATGGCGGGCGTGCCGTACCACGCCGTGGAAAACTATCTCGCCAAGCTGGTGCGGCTGGGCGAATCGGTGGCGATCTGCGAGCAGATCGGCGATCCGGCGTTGGCGAAGGGGCCGGTGGAGCGCAAAGTGGTGCGCATCGTCACACCGGGCACGGTAACGGATGCCGCGTTGCTGGAAGAACGTCGTGACAATCTGCTGCTGGCGATCGCAGCTGGCGCACATGGCAGCTATGGCCTGGCGTGGGTCGATCTTTCCAGCGGGCGTTTTCTGCTCAGCGAAGTGCCGAGCGCAGAAACACTCGCCGCAGAATTGGCACGCTTGCAGCCTGCAGAAACACTCGTCGGTGAAGACGTCGCATGGCCCAAACTGGTCAGCGCCCTGCCCGGGCTGCGCAAACGTCCGCCGTGGCATTTCGACAGCGACGCGGCGCGGCGCGAGCTCAACCGCTTTTTCGGCACACGCGATCTCTCCGGTTTCGGCGTCGACAACCTGCCGCTGGCGATCGCCGCCGCGGGCTGTCTGCTCGGTTACGTGGAAGAAACGCAGAAGAGCGCGCTACCGCATCTTTCCGGCATGGCGGTGGAAAGCGCCAGCGAAACGATTGCGCTGGATGCTGCCACGCGCCGCAATCTGGAACTGGATACGCACCCGAGCGGACGCATCGAACACAGCTTGCTTGGTGTGCTCGATGAAACCGTGACGCCGATGGGCGCGCGCCTGATGCGCCGCTGGCTTAATCGCCCATTGCGTTCACGCGACGTGTTGCGGCGTCGGCACCAGGCGATCGGCGCACTGATCGAAACCCGCCGCCATGAAACCTTGCGCGAACAGTTGCGTGGCATCGGCGACCTGGAACGTATTCTTGCGCGCGTGGCCTTGCGCTCTGCCCGTCCGCGTGATTTGTCCACGTTGCGCGACGGCCTGGCCGCAGCACCCGTGCTACGCGAATCCATTGCCATACTTGAC
>DATJMR010000074.1:0-7487 GCA_035508595.1 Dyella sp. | reverse complement strand
CCTCGGTGGCCTTCTTGCCGGGGTTCGTGAAGATCTTCGAGGTCTCGTCGAACTCGATCAGCTCCCCGAGGTACATGAAGGCGGTGTAGTCGGACACGCGCGCGGCCTGCTGCATGTTGTGGGTCACGATCACGATCGTGTACTCGCGCTTGAGTTCTTCCACCAGCTGCTCGATGCGGCCGGTGGCGATGGGATCCAGCGCGGACGTGGGCTCGTCCAGCAGCAGCACTTCCGGTCGCAGCGCGATACCGCGCGCGATGCAAAGGCGTTGCTGCTGGCCGCCGGAAAGGCCCAGTGCGCTTTGCTTGAGCTTGTCCTTCACCTCGTCCCACAGCGCGGCGCTGCGCAGCGCCTTCTCGACACGGATTTCCATGTCCGCGCGCGAAAGCCTTTCGTGATGGCGGATGCCGTACGCCACGTTCTCGAAGATCGTCATCGGGAACGGCACCGGCTTCTGGAACACCATGCCGACCTTGGTGCGAAGGCGATTCATGGAATAGTTTGCGTCGAGAATGTTCTCGCCGTCGAGCTCGATCGAGCCTTTCGCTTCCAGCTTCGGATAGATCGCGTAGATGCGATTGAAAATGCGCAGCAACGTCGACTTGCCGCAACCGGACGGTCCGATAATCGCCGTGACCTGCTTTTCGGGGATATCCATGTTGATGCCTTTCAGCGCATGGAATCCTTGATAGTAAAAGTGCACGTCGCGCACTTTCAGTTTGGCGGGCGACGTGGCGCCGGTCAGTGGGGCCGCGGCAGCGGCGGCGAGGTCATTCATAACTCACCTTCTTGCGCGAAAACATGATGCGGGTCAGCAGGCTCAACGCCAACACGAACAGGGTAATCAGCAGCGCGCCAGCCCAGGCGATCGCATGCAGTGCCGGATTCGGATCGTTGGTGTACTGATAAATGGTGACGGGCATGCTGGCCATCTTGTCCAGCGGATGCAGCGTCATGAAGTTGTTGCCGAACGCGGTGAACAGCAGCGGTGCGGTTTCGCCCGCCAGACGTGCCAGCGCCAGCAGCACGCCGGTGAGGATGCCCGAGAACGCCGCGCGTATGAGCACCTGCACGGTCAGTTTCCACTGCGGTATGCCCAGCGACAGCGCCGCTTCGCGCAAAGTGCCGGGCACGAGCTGCAGCATTTCGTCGGTGGTGCGCACGATCACAGGCAAACCGATCAATGCCAAGGCGACGCTGCCGGCAAAACCGGAGAAGGTGATGCGCCCGTTGGTGAGTTCGGTCGTCGGCAACACGATAATCACGTAGACGAACAGGCCCAACACGATCGACGGCGCCGACAGCAGAATGTCATTGAGAAAGCGGACCGATGCACCCAGTCGCGTGGAGCTTGCATACTCGGCCAGATACGTGCCGGCCAATACGCCGATAGGCGCGCAGATCAGCAGCGCCATCAGATCCATGATCAAGCTGCCGGCGATGGCGTTGGCCAAGCCGCCTTGATCGGCATACGCCGTGATCTTGGTGAACAGCGTCGGCTTTAGCGCCGCCAAACCGTTCTCCGCGGTGATCCAAAGAATCCACACCAGAAAGATCAGGCCGATCAGGGTGGCAAATCCGCTGAGCACCAACGCAATGATGTTGGTGGCGCTGCGGCGTGCATAGATGGCGGACATCAGCGACCCTCCTTGCGCGCCAGCTGACGCAACATGAGGCGCGCGATCAGCAAGACGATGAAGGTCACCACGAAGAGCAAGAAGCCGAGCGCGATCAAGGCGGAGCGATGCAATCCCACCGCTTCGTTGAATTCGTTGGCGATGCTCGAGGAGATCGAGGTGCCTGGCATCAGCAGCGACGCCGTAATGTTGTACGAGTTGCCCAGCACGAACGTTACCGCCATGGTTTCACCGAGCGCGCGGCCCAGTCCCAGGAAGATACCGCCGATGACGGCCGAGCGGGTATAAGGCAACACGATGTTCCATACCACTTCCCACGTGGTGGAGCCCAGCGCGTAAGACGATTCCTTGAGGCGCGCCGGCACCGTTTGGAACACTTCGCGCATCACGGAAGAAATGAACGGCAGAATCATCACAGCCAACACGATGCCCGCCGTGAGCAAGCCCAGACCCAGCGGAGGCCCTTGGAACAAAGCGCCGATGACGGGAATGTTGCCGAGCGTGTCGTTGAGCGTCGGTTCGATGGCGGCCATGAACGGCACGAACACGAACAGGCCCCACATGCCGTAAATGATCGATGGGATGCCGGCGAGCAATTCAATGGCCGAGCTGACCGGACCGCGCATCCAGCTCGGTGCGATCTCGGTAAGAAAGAGCGCGATGCCGAAGCTGACGGGCACGGCCAGAATCAACGCGATCAGCGACGTAACCAAGGTGCCGACGATGGGGGCGAGCGCGCCGAATTGGTTCTCGACAGGGTTCCAGTCGGAGCTCAACAAGAAATGAAAGCCGTCCGTGAAGAGCACCTCGCGGCCGCCCCAAAGCGTGGACAACGCCGCGCCAAGCAGTGCCGCCAGCACAAGCAACGCGCAAAAGCGCAGCAGCATTCGAAAGAAAAGATCGTGACGGGCATCGGTGCGCGAACGATGTTCGGTATCGCGAGGGAGCGGTTCGGCACTTGTCGCTGACATGCTTGGCGTTTTCCGCGTTCGGTTTCAATCAGCACGACGCGCGCAACGAAACGTTGCGCGCGTCGCAGGTCGCACTGCAGCTGTCCTTGCGGCAGCGGGCAGCTTACATCTTGTATTCGCCGGACCAGTAGGTCTCGATCTGCTGCACCAGGGAAGCGGGCAGGGGCACGTAGTCGAGCGCGCGGGCCGAATCCTGGCCGTGCTCGTACGACCACTTGAAGAAGTCGAAGGTAACCTTGGTGTTGGCGGCGTTCTTCGGCGTCTTGTACATGATCACCCACGACGTGGCGGTAATCGGCCACGCATCGGCACCCGGAGCGTTGGTCATCAACAGGTTGAAGTCCTTCGCGCTCTTCCAGTCGGCCGTGTTGGCAGCAGCCTGGAAGCTGGCGATGGTCGGTTCGACCACGTTGCCGGCCGCGTTCTTCATCTTGGCGTAGCCGAGCTTGTTCTGCACGGCGTAGGCGTATTCCACATAGCCGATCGAATTCGGAATCTGCTTGATGTAAGCGGAAACGCCTTCGTTACCCTTGCCGCCGATACCGGTCGGCCACTGCACGGCGGTACCTTCGCCCACCTTCGACTTCCACTCCGGGCTTACCTTCGAGAGGTAATCGGTGAAGTTGAAGCTGGTACCCGAACCGTCCGAACGATGCACCACGAAGATCTTGGAGCTCGGCAGATGCACGCTGGGGTTGAGCTTGACGATGGCCGGATCGTTCCAAGTGGTGATCTTGCCGAGATAGATGTCGGCCAGCGTGGTGCCGTCGAGTACCAGCGCACCCGGCGCCACGCCCGACACGTTGAACGCCGGCACGATACCGCCGATCACGTCGGGAAACTGACCCAGACCGAACTTGGCGAGATCTTCGGCCTTCAGCGGCATGTCCGAAGCGCCGAAATCAACCGTACCGGCCTTGATCTGCGCAATACCGCCGCCGGAACCGATCGACTGATAGTTAATGTGGTTGCCCGTCTTCTCAGCATAAGCTGCCGACCACTTGGAAATGACGGGATAGACGAAGCTGGAGCCCGCACCGGTGATATCGGTGGCCTGGGCCGCCATGCCGAACAGCGAAGCTGCAACCGCAATGGCGAGCGTGCCGAGGCGCGACGGAAGTTTAAGTGAGGTCAACACAGTGGCTCCTTTGGAGGGAAGTGGCGAGTAATGCCTGCGACCCGCGTATTGCAGAGGTTACGTGTTGCAATGAGATGTGACGAATATGTCAGCTTGATGACAATCGCAAATTCTTGACGTAATCCGGTCACTTACGGCAATACAGAGCCCACGCGATCCAGCTCCAGCAGCTCCAGCGAGCGCAGTCGATTGACGATTCGGCAAAACAACAACGCCGTGCGTTCGGCGTCGTAAACGGCAGAGTGGGCTTCGCGCGAATCAAAGGTATAACCGGCAGCAAGCACCGCTTTGCTCAGCACCGTTTGTCCATACAGCAGCCCGCTGAGCGTGGCGGTATCGAAACAGCTGAACGGATGGAACGGGTTGCGTTTATGACCGAGGCGGCGCACGGCCGCATTGAGAAACCCGAGATCGAACGCGGCATTGTGGCCAACCAGAATGGCGCGCTGACATTCGTTGTTGCGCACGGCCAGTCGTACGGCCTGAAAGATATGGTCCAGTGCAGCACGCTCATCCAATGCGCCACGCAACGGGCTGTCCGGGTCGATGCCGGTAATCTCCAGCGCACGCGGGTCGATGTTTGCGCCGGGAAACGGCTCTACATGCGTGGACACCGCAGGGTGCGGGTAGAGGTTGCCCTCCTGGTCCATGCCGATCGTGACGGCGGCGATTTCAAGCAAAGCATCGCGCTCGGCGTCGAATCCCCCCGTCTCCACATCCACGATCACCGGCAGGAAGCCGCGGAAACGATCGGCCAGTCGGGCCGCCAGGCTATTAGTGAGCTGCTCCATCCGCCAAGCATATCAGCCGGCTAGTCTGGCCTGCGCCGCACCACCCACTTTTAGTACCGCAGGCCATGACACGGCCCCCCCTTGATGACGAACCGTATGTTTTGTCTTCGTTCTGTCACATAACATCCATCTAACGGTAAAGCTCCGGCCGGATCATGCGCCCCAACCCGCAGGCCGCTCCAGGGGAATGTGCTGAGAAGCCATGCGGTTCCATTGATTAAAGCGGAGACAACTACATGCGTTCCAAGATGCTCACGGTGGCCATTGCTGCCGGTTTGGGCCTGACCAGCGTTACGGCGCCTGTGTCAGCTCAGACATCCAACAAGAAGGTGTCCGTCAGCGCTTCTGAACTGGCGCAGATGAAGGCAGAAATCCAAGCACTGGAGCAGAAGGTACAGGACCTGGAGTCCCAGCAGCAGGCTTCGCAGCAGGCGCAGGCCGAAACCGCACAATCCGTGCAGGCTACGCAGGCTCAGGTGCAGGCGACGCAAACTCAGGTGGCCGCTGCCGCGACCGCCATGAAAGACCACAAGGGCGACGTCTTGGGCGGCACCGGTGGCGTGAAGTGGACCTTCGGCGGCTTCCTGGCGGCTGAAACGGCGTACCGTTCGCGCGACACCGCCGATGACGTTGCGACCAAGTTCACCGCGATCCCGTTCCAAGGCGGCACCAGCACCGCGCCGATCAACACGGGCACCGGTGCAACCACCAGCTACCCGGTCACCAACGCTCGCAACGATCAGTTCTTGTACAGCGCTCGCCAGAGCCGCCTGTCGATCAAGGCTGAGGGCGACATCAACGATTCCACCCACGTCACTGGCTACTACGAGACGGACTTCCTCGGCGGCGCCCAGACGGCAAACATGAACGAGAGCAACTCGTTCAACATGCGCGTGCGTCAGTTGTGGAGTTCGGTGGACTGGAACGATTACGGTCTGCACTTGTTGGCCGGTCAAGCATGGTCGCTGCTCACGCTCGACAGCCAGGGCATCACCCCGACCAAGGAAGTTCTGCCTCCCACCATCGACGCTCAGTACGCGGCCGGCTTCACTTGGGCTCGCCAGGCTCAGCTGCGCCTCGTGAAAGATTGGGACAAGATGTGGTGGTTGGGCGTCTCGGTTGAAAATCCGCAGACGGCCGGCATTGGCTCCACCACAGGCCCGGGCACCAAGGGCTACGCCACGACCACGGCGACGGTTCAGGCGGGCAGCCTGTATGACACCCTCAACACCGTATCTCTTAACGAGATTCCGGACATCATCGTGAAGTTTGCGGCCGATCCGGGTTGGGGCCACTACGAGTTGTTCGGCATCTCGCGTGAATTCACCACGCGCGTTACGCCGACGGCCGCCAACGGCGGTGCCACGGCTACCAGCAACCAGACCGCACATGGCGGCGGCTTTGGTTTCGGCATGATTCTGCCGCTGGTTCCCAAGATGCTTGATCTGCAAGTTTCGGGCATGTCCGGCAAGGGCATTGGCCGTTACGGCACATCCGGCCTGAACGACATCACCTACACGGCGTCCGGCGCTCCGCATCCGTTGAAGGAAAACATGGCGCTGGCCACGTTGACCTGGCACGCCTCTGACTCGCTGGATGTGTACGCAGCCGGTGGCCGCGAACAAGAAGACAGCTACGTCGGTGTCGGCGCGAACGGGAAGCCGCTGGGTTACGGCGCTGCTGTACTCGGTTACAACAACGCCAACTGCTTGGTCTACGGTTCGGCCACCGATTGCACGGGCCAGACCCGTCAGGTTTCCGAACAGAGCATCGGCTTCTGGTGGAAGTTCTACCAGGGCAAGTTCGGTCGCCTGCAGTTCGGTACGCAGTTCTCGCACCTTTCGCGTCAGCTGTTCACCGACGCCAAGGGCAATGCGCCGACCGCCCCGGACAACATGTTCTTCACCAGCTTCCGCTACTACCCGTTCTAATCGGTGGGAAACGAATAGCTGTAACGATTATCAGAAGGGAGTTCGACCTAGGGATGGAAAAACGGCGGGCCTTGCCCGCCGTTTTGCTTTTTGAACGGTGTTGAAAAGCGCGGTCGACAAGCAGCCCCGTCATTCGGCGCTATCCGCAGAACGCTATTTTTCAGCCGTTTTGTCTTTGTACTTGCAAAGATCGCGAATCACGCATTGCAGGCAATCCGGCTTGCGCGCCTTGCACACATAGCGGCCGTGCAGAATCAGCCAGTGATGCGCGTCCTGTTTGAACGGGGCAGGTACTACCTTTTCCAATTTTTCTTCGACCGCGCGAACGTCTTTGCCGGGCGCCAAGCCGGTGCGATTGGCAACGCGAAAGATATGCGTGTCCACCGCAATGGTCGGATGACCGAAAGCGGTATTGAGAACGACGTTTGCCGTTTTTCGTCCAACGCCTGGCAATGCTTCGAGCGCTTCGCGGCTGTTCGGTACGTTGCCGTCGTATTTATCCACCAGAATCTGGCAAAGCGCCATGACGTTTTTTGCCTTGGCGTTATACAGGCCAATCGTACTTATATGGCGCTTCAGCTTTTCTTCGCCGAGGTCGAGGATGGCTTGTGCAGTGTTGGCAACGGGGTACAGCTTGCGTGTCGCCTTGTTGACGCCGACGTCGGTGGCTTGGGCGGAGAGCACCACGGCAACCAGCAATTCGAAGGGCGTGCTGTAAACCAGTTCGGTCGTGGGGTGCGGATTGAGTTCGCTCAGGCGCGTGAACAGTTCGACCACATCCGCCTTCTTCACGTTTTCGGCTCCTGTTTTTTGGCTTTGGCTCGAGCCAATACATCTGACACCTGTTGACCGGTGTTATGCATTTGCGCTTTGCGTGCCGTCAGCTCCGCTTCGCGCTGGGCGCTTTGCGCGGCCAATCGCGCTTCACGACGCTGAAAATGCGTGCGCGCCGCATCGATGTGTGTGGGATCATTTGTCTGCGCCAGCGGCATGGGCTCCAGCACGATGCAGTCCACCGG
>DATJMR010000073.1:0-10351 GCA_035508595.1 Dyella sp. | reverse complement strand
TGGCGACGCAACTTCGTGCCTGCGCCGGATTTCGCGCGTGCGTTCGTGGAAGCGGAGGCGCCGCGCGACGAACCGCTGACGAAAGTGCTGGCGGCGTTCCTGCGCCGAACCACCGGCGTCGAGGTGCAGGTCACCGACTTCGCGCCAATCGAGCTGGCGGCGCATTTCGCCATGCGCTTCCGGTTGTACGACGACCGTGTTGATCAGAAGCAAGGCCGCACGCTCGCCACCGGTCGCGATCTGGCGTCATTGCGCGGTCAATGGGAAAGCCAGGCGCGCGAGGCGTTTTCTCGCAAGACCGATATCGAACTCACGCGCGAAGATGTCACGAACTGGGATTTCGAAGAGATTCCCGAGCAAGTCCGTTCCGAAGGCGGTTTGCTGGCTTTTCCGGCGCTGGTCGATCTGGGCGAGGCGGTGGCGTTGCGGGTCTTCGAGCGCCGCGATGAAGCACGCGCGGCGCACGTCAAAGGCGTGGAACGCTTGTTGCGCAACGCGCTTGCCAGCGACATCAAGCAGGCACGTCGACGCTTGCCGATCTCCAATCCCGTTTCGTTGAAATACGCACCGCTCGGAAGCGTCGACAGCTTGCGCGAAGATCTGGTGGAAGGTGGTTTCAACGACCTGCTGCAAACATGGGATCTCAACGCGCGCAGTGCCGCGGCCTTCGAACGACTGCATGTGCACGCATCGCGCGAACTGTTCGCCGTGGCGGTGGAGCGACTCAAGCTGGCCGAGCCCATCATCGAAGCGCAGGCCGAGATGAAGCCTTGGCTGCAACCGCCGCTGATCGGTTTTGCCCGCGCCAGCTACGACGATCTGCTCGAACAGCTCGGCGCATTGCTTGCAGCGGGATTCCTTCGCGAACTGCCCACGTCGAGACTGATGCACTTTCCGCGTTACCTCAAAGCGATGCGTTTGCGTGCGGAGCGCTTGCGTCAGGACCCGACCAAAGATCAGCAACGCATGCTGCAGGTCATGCCCTATTGGCGCCAATACCTCAACCACCGTGCCGCCGGTGATCAAGATTTGGACGAGCTGCGCTGGCTGATCGAGGAGTGGCGGGTATCGCTGTTCGCACAGGAATTGAAGACCGCCGAACCGGTATCGGCCAAGCGATTGGCGAAGGCGCTGGAGGCCTTGCGTTAGCGCGGCAAGGCATATCGATGGGACGCACGTAACGCCGTTCTGTTCGCCTCGCAAGGTTGAGCTATGCTCAACACTCGCACCGAACACGACGAAGCAACATGGTTCACGCCACTACCACCGCAGGACACTTGGCGGCGTGGCAGTCACGGGCCGGCACCTTGCCCCCGATACTGGCCGACGCGCTGTCGGTGTGTGCGCAAAACGGTGTCAACGAGCGCGAGTGCGGCGACGTGCTGGATCTGCTGGCCATGCTCGGCTGCGATGCGCAGACCCAGGCGGCCGGATTGTGGTTCGAGGTGGCGCGCATTCATCCGTTGGTGTGGGAGCAACGCGCGTCGTCGTTGCCCGAAGAGTTGCAACGTCTGGTCGCCGGCCAGATGGCGGCCGAACGGGTGTGGGCACTGCATGTGCAACGACCGCCGGAAGGCGGCTCCGAAGGCTTGCGCCGCTTGCTGCTGGCGATCATTCGCGACGTGCGCGTGGTATTCGTGCTGCTGGCGCGTCAGCTGGCCCGGATGCGTGCAGCCGGCAGCTTGCCCGAGGCGGAGCGGCAGGAATTGGCGCGGCTCACGCGCGATATCCACTCGCCGCTCGCCAACCGGCTCGGCATCTGGCAGTTGAAGTGGGAGTTGGAAGATCTCGCCTTCCGTTACTTGCAGCCCGATACCTATCGGCGCATCGCCGGTTTGCTGGACGAACGCCGCGGCGATCGCGAGCACTTCATCCGCGAAGCGCTGGCCGAACTCGGCGAGGCGCTGCGCACGGCGGACATTCATGCCGATCTCGCCGGACGCCCCAAGCACATCTATTCCATCTGGAAGAAGATGCAGCGCAAGGCGCTGGAGTTTTCCGATCTTTACGACATTCGCGCCGTTCGCGTGCTGGTGGACAGTGTGGGCGATTGTTATGCCGCGCTAGGTATCGTGCATGCGTTATGGCCGCATTTGCCGGGAGAATTCGACGACTACGTCGCGCGCCCCAAAAGCAACGGTTACCGCTCCCTGCATGCCGCGGTCATCGGTCCGCATGGCAAAACGCTGGAAGTGCAAATTCGCACCCACGACATGCATCGCGCCAATGAGCTGGGTGTCGCCGCGCATTGGCGCTACAAGGAAGGCGGCAGTGGCGATGCGGATTTCGAAGCGAAGATCGCGTGGATGCGCAAACTGCTCGAACCGCGCAACGACGACGGCGAGCTGGCTGCCGAATTGCAGACCGAACTGCTCGAGGATCGGGTCTACGTGTTGACGCCCAAGGGCGAGGTCGTGGACATGCCGCATGGCGCCACCGTGCTCGATTTCGCCTATCACGTGCACACGGAAGTCGGTCATCGCTGCCGTGGCGCCAAGGTGAACGGACGCATCGTGCCGATGACCTTTCAACCGCACAGCGGCGATCGCGTGGAAATTCTCACCACCAAAATCGCCGAACCGCGACGCGATTGGCTATCGCCGCATCACGGCTATCTTCATACCAGCCGCGCGCGCGACAAAGTGCGCGCGTGGTTCCGCCGCAGTGCGCACGAGGCTAATCTCGCGGCGGGTCGTAGCTTGCTGGAGCGCGAGCTGAAGCGATTGGCGTTGCCGGACGTGGATATTGCCAAATTGCCGCCGTTGTTTCATCTGCAGACGCAGGACGAACTGTTGATCGGACTTGCATTGGGTGAAATCAGCGGCGGCCAGGTGGCGCGCGTATTGCAGGAATCCCAGCAGCCTTCCGAACCGATGCCCAGCGTGCCGATCGCTCCGGTGCGGCCAACGGTCTTCGATCACAGCGCCATCACGATCGAAGGCGTCGGCAACTTGCTCACGGTATTGGCGCGTTGCTGCCAGCCTCTGCCGGGCGATCCGGTCCGCGGTTTCATCACCCGCACGCGCGGCATATCGGTGCATCGCGCCAACTGTGCCAGCCTGGCTCGGCTGGCGCGGCGCGATCCCGACCGGGTGATCGAGGTCAATTGGGGCCGCGCCGCCGAGCAGGCGTACGAGGTAACCATTCAGCTCAATGGCTACGACCGCAAGGGGCTGCAAAAAGACGTGGTCGGCGTGATCAGCAACGCCAATGTCGGCATCATCGCTTCCTCCAGTCGCCTGTTTGCGCGCACGGCCGAGGTGGAGATGCATTACACCCTGCGCGTTCGGGACTTCGAGCAGCTCTCCACCTTGCTGGATCGCTTATCAGCCTTGCCCAATGTGGTGGAGGCGCGAAGGGTGGGGGCGGGGTAGCGCAGCATTTTTCATGCCCTTTCCGAGCCGGGGAGGGGCCGACGACGATCCTGAACGCAACTTTTCGCTGTCAATCCCTGTCCACACCGCAATGCTAAGCTGAACCCATTGACCTGCTAGCTCGCGAGCCATGAGCGGAAACCGCAATCCCAACGACCCGCGCAATCCGGGGCGTACCGAACCGAAGCTGGGCAATCTGGATCAACTGGATCGCCCGCTGCCGCCCGTCAACATCGACGATGGACTGCCGCAGATCAAGGTGGAGCCCATTTATCAGCGTAACCCGCCGCCCGACGACGATTACGATCCTCGGCCTCCGCGCGGCTGGAAGATTCCGGTGCTGATCGTGGTGCTCCTGGCGATTATCGCGGGTCTGTGGATCAACCAGAACCGCCTGCGCGGAATGGTGCCACGTACCGATTTCGACAACGTGCTCCATCGTGCGCAAATCGCTTTGCAGCAAGGACATCTCGACGGCACCGATGGCAGCAGCGCACGCGAGCTGTTCGAAGCGGCACGCGCGCTGGAACCGGACAACGATTCGGCGCGCCAAGGTCTCAACGAGGTGGGACGCGCGGAAATCGCGCGCGCAGATGCCGCTTTGCAGGCGGGAAAAATCGGTGAAGCCAGCGACGCGTTAACCAACGCGCGCGAATTGCTGGGCGGCGGCAGCGACGTGGATCGTCTCTCCGAAGCCATTGCGAAGGCGCAGGTATCCTCGGGCCACACCGACACGTTGATCGCGCAAGCCCAGCAAGCGCTCAGCGACGATAAACTCGACGGTCCGGACGGCGCCGCCGCGCTTTACCAGCGTGTGCTTGCGGCCGAACCGGATAACGCCGTGGCACGACATGGCTTGGATCAAGTCGGCGACGCGATGGCCGCGCAGATTCAAAAAGCGCTTACCACCAATGACATCGCGACGGCCTCGACCGAAATCGATCGATTGGCCGCGATATCGCCCACCAATTCGCAACTGCCGACGCTGCGCGCCGCGCTGTCTGCGCAACAGGCGCAAGCGAGCGGCGCGCTCACCGATGCCATCAGCCAAGGTAATGACGCGTTGCGTGCGGGACGCATAACGGGCGATGGCGACGACACCGCGCTGGCGCATTTCAAGGCCGCTTTGGCGATCGATCCCAACAACGCGCAGGCAAAAGCCGGCTTGGGTCAAGTCGCAGAAGCTTTGGTCGTGCAAGCGAATGCCGCCATCGATGCAGGCGATGCCGATCACGCGCGGCAGCTGCTCGATCAGGCTGAATCGTTTGCGCCTAAGTCGGCCGACCTGATCGCGGCGCGCGCACGCTTGCAACAACCGCCGTCCGCGCCGCAGGAAACTCTCCCAACCAATACGATTGCGAAGACCCATGCCGTCGCGAAGTCGGATCAAGGGGCGGATGACGAAGGCGACACGACGCCGCCCGTGGCATTGACGGGGCAGCAGCAAATACAAGTCGCCGACATGGTGCAACGTGCGCGGCAAGCCGCGGCGCGCGGCGACATCATGTCGCCTCCGGGCAATTGCGCATACGATCTTTATCGCGGCGCGCTGTCGATCGACGGCAACAACCCGGAGGCTTTGTCCGGGCTGCAAGCCTTGCCCGGTTTGGTGCAGCGGCAGTTCAACGACGCGCTGCGCGGCGGCAATCTCGCCAAGGCCGGCAGTCTGCTCGATGCATTGGATAACCTCGCCCCGGGCGATACGGTGTTGGCGATATCCAGCCAACGCTTGGCTTCGGCGTGGTTTGATCAAGCCGAGCAGCAGCTCGACAGCGGCGATCGGAACAACGCCGCCAGCTCTCTCGAACAAGGACGCCGGTTGTCGCCCAACGATCAGCGTGTGCAGCAGCTTCTAGCTCGCATGCAGGGCGGTCGATGACCGTATTGGTGTTTGGCGCGAGCAGTCAGATCGGGCGCTACCTGCTGCCATTGCTTGCCGCACGCGGCGAGCCGGTCGTTGCGGTAAGCCGCTCTGCGCGAACGTCGACCAACGAGGTGACATGGCTGGCGGGCCGTCTCCCCGATGCCGTGCCGGTCGTCGAGGACATTTCCGCCATTTTCAGTTTCGGCCCATTGCATGCGTTTGCGAGCTGGTTGAACCGAGCGGAACTACCGCACGCACCGCGCGTCGTGGTGACCAGTTCGATGAGTGCGCAGAGCAAGCGCGACTCCGAGGTACCTGCCGAGCGCGATCTTTCGCAGCGACTTCGCGATGGCGAAACCGCAGTAGCCGATGCATGCGCGACACACGGCAGCGAGTGGACGGTGCTTCGTCCTACGCTGATCTACGGCGCGGGTTTGGATAAAAGCCTTACGCCAATCGCCCGTCGTGCGATGCGCACGCGGATTTTTCCGTTGCCGGCAGGGCGGGGCATGCGCCAGCCCGTGCACGCGCAGGATCTCGCGTACGCTGCATTGGCGGCGTTGGATATCGCAGCCTCAGCGGGGAAAATCCTGCCTATCGGCGGTGGCGAGCGGTTGCCGGTACGCGACATGTTTGCGCGCGTGCGCCAGAGCTTGCCGGTCGACACCGTGCTTGTGCCTGTACCGGGATGGTTGCTGCACGTGGCGCGCCGCACCGCAGGACCTTTGCGCGGTCCGTTGAGCCGCCTGGAAACGGATCTCGTCGCCGACAATACGGAAGTCGCGCGCATCCTGGGTATTGAGCCGCGCCCGTTTCGACCGGACGCCGATTGCTGGCAACCCCTTACGTGAAATGCCCGTGGAAATGCCCGTGGAAAGGCCCGTCAATGGCCGCGCTGAGCCATTTGCAGCAGGGTTGCGTTCATCCGGGCGCCGGGTGGCGGGCCCTATGATCCGGGCATTGCCTGACCGCCCTTCCTCTCATTGGATACCCCACGTTGGACTTTCTGAGCCGAATTCGATCGATCGCAAGCGCATGCTGGCCATGGGTGCGCATTCCGTTCTGGGTCTCAACGGGTCTGTTTTTCGGGTTTCTGCTCCCGTATTCGCTCATTCTCAATAAGCGCGTGCAGGATCGTTTCAACGACCTGGTCTTTGCCGTACCCACGCGCGTCTATTCGCAACCCGTGCGGCTTGCGCCCGATGTGCCCATGACACCCGCCGCGTTGGAGATCGAACTCACGTTCTCCGGCTATGTCGCCGACGGTCGCGGCGAGGTGCCGGGCAGCTGGACGAAGAAGGGCAATGTCTATTTCATTTCGTCGCGAGGTTATGCCGGCCCGGACGGCGGCGAATTGCCAAAGCACGTTCGCGTTGTACTGGGCAGCGGCGTGGTGCAATCGGTGACGGATCTGGGTGTCGGTAAATCCATCAACGAAACGCATCTGGACCCGGGCCGCATCGCCACGGTGTACGGCGCCAAACAGGAAGATCGTCGCTTCGTGCAATTGAACGATGTGCCGCCCTTGCTGATCGGGGGGTTGCAGGCGGTCGAGGATCGCGATTTCAAGCATCACATCGGCGTGGATTTCACGGCGATCCTCCGCGCGGCGTTTGCCGATCTGCGTGCCGGGCACACGGTGCAAGGCGCGTCCACGCTCACGCAGCAATTGGTGCGCAACCTGTTTCTCAATCGCGAACAAACGATGGGACGCAAGTTGAACGAAGCGTTGATGTCGGTTCTGCTGGAGATGCACTACAGCAAATCGCGCATTCTCGAGGCGTATATCAACGAAGTGTTTCTCGGTCAGCAAGGCAGCCAGGCGGTGCACGGATTTGCCGCGGCGTCCGAGTTTTACTTCGGTCGTCGCTTGGAATATCTGCGCCCGCAAGAAATCGCCATGCTGGTCGGCTTGGTGAAAGGACCGAGCCAGCTCGATCCGCGTCGATATCCGGACCGCGCGTTGGCGCGCCGCAATTTGGTGCTGGATCAGTTTGCGAGCACGGGACTGCTTACACCGCAGCAGGCACGCGCGGCGCAAGCCACGCCGCTCGGTGTGATCGCCGATGGCCAGCTGCCGCACGATCGTTTCCCGGCATTTATGGAACTGGTGCGGCAGCAGATCACCAACGATTTCGACGAAGACACGCTCAAGCAAGGCAACCTGTCGATCTTCACCACGCTCGATCCGGCGACGCAGCTCTACACCGAGCAGGCGATCGATGCCGCGATCAAGAGTCTGGGCAAGCGCGGCGACGATACGCAGGCCGCTGGGGTCATTACCGACTCCAAGACGGGTAGCGTGCTCGCGGTGGTGGGCAGCAAGTTTGCGGATGAGCAAGGGTTCAATCGTGCGTTGGACGAGCGTCGGCCGATCGGCTCCACGATCAAACCGTTCGTGTATCTCGTCGCGCTGACTCGGCCCGACCGCTGGAATCTCGCCACCGCGCTTGACGACTCTCCGATCAGCATGCGCCAGCCCGACGGCACGCCGTGGACGCCGCACAACGACGACAACCAAAGCCACGGCATGGTGCCGATGGTGGATGCGCTGGCGTACTCGTGGAATCTGGCCACCATTCACATGGGCCTGGAAGTGGGTGTGCCGCGGATCAAGGCGTTCTTGGATTCGTTCGGCCTGCAACCCATCCAGCCCGGTCCCTCGTTGCTGATTGGCGCGGTCGATTTTGCGCCGATCCAGGTAGCGCAGCTTTACCAGTACCTGGCTTCCGATGGCCACGCGCTGCCGCTGCTGTCGGTCAGTGGCGTGGTCGACGGCAATGGCCACACCATCAAGCGTTACGAAGTGGAAAGCGGGAAGGGCGAATATCAGCCCGCCGTGCGCCTGGTGACCTGGGCGATGCAGCAAGTGGCGACCTACGGCACCGCGCACGCCCTGGCCGATTCCAGCCTGGCTTACCTGCATGCGGCCGGCAAAACCGGCACCAGCAACGACCTTCGCGACAGCTGGTTCGCCGGCTTTACCGGCGATCGCCTGGGCGTGTTCTGGATGGGGCGCGACGACAACAAGCCCAGCCATCTGTTTGGCGCCACCGGTGCTTTGCGCGCTTGGCAGGAGCTGTTCCGCAAGCTGCCGACCGTGCCGTTGTCGGCGGCTCCCGGCGAGGGCTTGGAAATGGCGTGGATCAACCCGGCGGACGGCAAGCGCAGCGATCCGCAATGTTCGGGAGCCAAGCAGGTGCCCGTGATTGCCGGTACCCTTTCCACCGATTCGGAAGGGTGTTTCTGGCAAAAAATCGGTAATCTCTTCGGCTCTGGCCAGAGTGCCCAGACGCCCTCCGACACTGCTCCCACTAACGTCAGTACCCAACAATGACCATGCCGTCCCGTCGCCCGCTACGCCTCATCGCGCCGCTCGTTTCCGCCTTGCTGCTGGCCGCCTGTGCGCAACCTTCGCCGGAAGCGCCCAAGCCGTCGCCGATCAAATCCAATGCAGCGATGGTGGCCGACATCCAGGCTGCCGGGGAACGCGATAAATCGGTGATCAACGTGCATCCGCTGAGCGACCCGGGCGTCACTTCGCTGCAGGACGCCGCACGTGCCGACATTCGAAACGGCCAATACCCCGCTGCTGCGGCGAAACTGGACACGGCGTTGAAGCGCGATCCCGATGCACCGGATGTGCTGCAGGATCGCGCGGAAGTGGCGATCTACATGGGCGACTACTCGCTGGCCGAAAAGTTGGCGCACCAGTCGTGGACGCTGGGTTCCAAGCAAGGTCCGCTGTGCGCGCGCAATTGGCAAACCATTCTGGAGATCCGCACGCGCGCCAACGACTCCGCCGGCGTGGCAGAGGCGAGCAAAGGCGTCGGTGAATGCCGCGAAGCCGGCATACAGCGCCTCTGATTCATGAATCGCGAAAAGCCAAGGATTGGGCTGGTCGGCAGCCAAGGCTCCTACGGACGCTGGCTGCGCCGTTTTTTTGAAGAGCGCATGGGGCTTGAGGTCGTAGGGCGTGATCCAGGCGGCGACACCGCGCTTACCGAGCCTGCATTGATCGCCGCGGTCGACGTACTTATTTTTTGCGCACCGATTCGTCAAACACCCACCGTTATTCGCCATTACGCGAAGCAGGCGGCCGGTATCGAGCACGAACAGCTTTGGATGGATATCACGTCCATCAAAGTTGCGCCGGTGGCGGCCATGCTGACATCGCATGCCGAAGTCGTGGGCCTGCATCCGATGAGCGCCGCACCCAAATCGCCGACACTGCGCGGACGCGCCATGGCGGTGTGCGAGGCACGCCTGGATGCATGGCGACCATGGCTGGAACGTTTTCTTGCCGCGACCGAGGCCGACTGCGTGCGCGCCGATGCCGATCGGCACGATCGCGTCATGGCCCTCGTGCAAGGCATGGTGCACGCGACGCATATGGTGCAAGGCGCGGTACTGCGTGATCTGGCGCCCGCCGTCGGAGGCCTGGATGGCGTTCGTCCTTTCAGCTCGGTCGGCTACGCATTGGATAGCGCCGTGACGCGCCGCATTCTCGCCGGCAATCCGACCATCTATCAGGACATCCAGTTCGAGAACCCTTACGTCGAGCCCATGCTGGAGCGATTGGCCTCGCATATGGGAGCGCTGTGCCGGCTGGTGAGCATTGGTGACGATACGGCACGCGAGCAACTGCGCGCGAAGCTGCTCGACGCAAGCCGTGCCTATGTCGGCGAATCGGCATTGACCGAAGGCAGCTACGCCTTTGAACGTCTCGGCTATCTGCTGGCTGATCTGCGCGAGCCGCGCTACATCAGCGTGTTTTTGCCGTTGGATCGACCCGGTTCGTTGCGTGCGCTGTTGTCCGTGTTCGAACAACGCAGCATCAATCTGGATTCCATCCACTCATCGCGCAGTGCGGAAGGGGAGTTGCTGTTCCGCATCGGCGTGGACAGAAACTGCCATGTGGCCTTGCTGAGCGATGCGATGATGGCTATCGAGCACGAGGGCATCGGCCGCGTCGTCGACGCGACCGATATGGAAGATGCCTAGAACAGCGGTACCAGCAACATCACGATGCCCACCATGCTCACAGCCCAGATCGCGGTGCGCAGATACGGAATGCCGAGCGCGTAAACCGGCACATAAATGAGGCGTGCCC
>DATJMR010000072.1:0-2359 GCA_035508595.1 Dyella sp. | reverse complement strand
CACGCTCCAGTACCACGACATCGCGCTCACCTCGCTCCGCAAGCCCGAGCGCGGTATTCAACCCGGCGAAACCTCCTCCGACGATAGCCACGCGCGCTTGCTGGCGCCCCTGCAGCGGCGCATAGGGCTCGTACGGATTCGCGGTGGCGCGGTAGTAGGAAGGAACCGGAGGTTGCTTCATGAATGGGAAAACCGGGCGGTTTCAGCGACCGAGCATAGCGCAGATTGGCAAGCGGTTCTTACTCGACCAACGTCACGTCCAGGATGCGTTGGTCGGCAAGCCCATGGTCGTCGACCACGCGCACCGTATAGCGTCCCGCGCCATGGGGTTGCCAGTACAGCAATTCGCCGGGTGCGCTGCGGCCGATATAGGCATCGTCGACAAACCAGTACAGCGTACGCACGTTGGCATCGTTGGTGGCCGTGAAAGGAATGCGCTCCTGGGCCAATTGCTTCAGGCGCAGGGTATAGGTGCTTCCTCGTAGGGGCGAGGTAATGCGCGGCGGAGCCCCGCTTATGCGCTCGTTGTCGTTGCATTGTTCGTTGACGGGAGGCTTCCGGCGCGGCATGCCAGCCTGGTCGAACACGCGTTGCAAGTCCGAGGGCCAGAACTCGTACACTTCTACATGTGTGGTCTTGTCGTCGAACGGCGGACAGGCAGCCTTGCCCGTCGCATCGTCGATCACCACCGGGCGATAGATCGTATCGACGCGAATCGGCGACTTGCCTGGGATGAACCACGTCATGCCGCGTTGCGGACACCACTCGGTAGGCAGGTTGCCGCTGGCCAGGCAGATCTGCACGCGCCGCAGGTTTGCCGGCATGGCGCGGATGGGCTCGTTCAACGGCACGTGCTCGGCACGCATCGCATCGATGATCTGGAAAAACAACGGCGCCGCCGCGTCGACGCCGACGAAGGCCGGATTGCCGGTGCCATCAAAATTGCCGATCCATACCACCAGCACATACGGGCCGAAGCTGCCCGCCGTCCACGCATCGCGGAATGCCCAGGACGTCCCCGTTTTCCAGTACACGGGCAAGCGCGTTCCCTGCATGTCTACCGCATCGTCAGGTCGCGGATTCTGCCGGAGAATGTCCATGGTCATGTAACTGGCTTCGTCGCTGAGCAAGCGCGTTCCATCGGTCTCAGGATCATCCGCGCGCAGGCGCAAGGGACGCAGCACGCCGCGATTGGCGAGCATGGCGTAAAGGCCGGCCAATTCCTGCATCGTCACTTCGCCGCCACCGAGCACCAGCGATAAGCCGTAATGCTGCTCGCTCGCCATGCGGCTGACGCCGGCTTGTTGCAGAAAATCGTACAGGCTCGGTTGATGCAGCTGCGAGGCCACCCATACGGCGGGAATATTGCGGCTGCGGATCAAAGCCTGGGTGGCGGTGATGGGTCCGAGAAAGTGGCCGTCGAAGTTTTCGGGCGTGTAGGGGCCGAACGCGGTGGGCACATCGCGCAGCACGGTCTGCGGATGCAACACGCCCTGATCGAAGCCCAATGCGTAGATGAAGGGCTTCAACGCCGAACCCGGCGAGCGTTTTGCCAGCGTACCGTTTACTTGGCCTTGGATCGCAGCGTCGTGATAGTCGGCCGACCCCACCATCCCTTTGATGCCCATGTCGCGCGTGTCGACCAGAATCGCGGCGGCATTGACGATACCGCTGGATGCCCTGCGTTTCACATATAGCGCGACCTGGCGCTCCAGCATGTGCTGAAGATCCAGATCGAGCGTGGTGGTCACCACCGCGTTCCTTGTTTCGCCATTCAGCGCCTGGGCGGCCAAGAGTTGTTCGACGGCATGTGGCGCCTCAAACGGCAGACGACTGAGCGGCCTGAGCGTAAGCGGCAACGCAAACAGCGGTTTCAGGCCAGCATCTTGTGGGTGCGTTGGCAACCACGCCGCATACAAACGATTGCGCGCGTCGATCAAACTACTGCTGATCAGCGTACCGCTCACGCCCTTTCCGGCGAGCAGACGGCGCGATGGATTCTGCGGAATGACCGCCAGCGTCAACGCTTCGGGCAAGGATAGCTGGCTGGCCGGTTTGCCAAAATACACCAGACTTGCGGTGGCTACGCCTTGAACATTGGAGCCGTAGGGAGCGAGGTTGAGATACGCCTCCAGGATGTCGCGCTTGGAATAGAACAACTCCAGTTGCACCGCGCGTGCGATCTGACGCAACTTGCCCAACGGCGTGCGCGTGTTGAGGCCCCATAGCAATCGGGCAAGCTGCATCGTGATGGTGGAACCGCCTTGTGGAGCGCCATGCCGGACGTAGGTGATCCACGCACCACGCATCAAGCCGTACGGATTGACGCCTGGGTGCCACCGATACCAGCGGTCCTCAT
>DATJMR010000071.1:0-4830 GCA_035508595.1 Dyella sp. | reverse complement strand
GAAACCACGCAGGCGATCATGAATTACCGCGCGGTGATGGCGCAGATGCTGGGCGTGCCGACCGACCACGTGCGCGTGATCACCGAATACCTCGGCACCGGTTTCGGCGGCAAGCTGTGGCCGTGGCCGCAAGCCCTGCTTGCGGCGGCGGCGGCGCGCGACCTGCATCGCGCGGTGAAGCTGGTGGTGTCGCGCGAGATGATGTTCCACAACGTGGGCCACCGTCCGCATACGCAACAGCGCCTGCGCCTGGCCGCCGACAAGGACGGCCGCCTGCTTTCGGTGCGCCACGACTATATCGACATGCGCGGCGCGCTATCGGACTACCAGGAAGACTGCGGCGAAGCCACCGGCTTTCTGTACAGCACGCCCAACCTGCGCGTTACCGGCGCCTATGCCGAGCGCGACGTGGGCACCGGCACGTCCATGCGCGGACCGGGCAAGGTGCCCGGTTTGTTCGCGCTGGAATCGGCGATGGACGAGCTGGCCATTGCGCTCGATCTGGACCCGGTCGAATTGCGCCTGAAAAACGAACCCGACATCGACGAGATGAAGAACATCCCGTTCTCGTCGCGCCATCTGAAGGAATGCCTTACCCAAGGCGCGCAACGGTTCGGCTGGTCGCGCCGCAATCCCGCCGTGGGTTCCATGCGCGACGGCGATGCGATTCTCGGCTGGGGCGTGGCCGCCTGTACCTGGATGGCCGAACGCTTCAATGCCCAAGCCACGGTGACGCTGTTCAACGACGGGACGGTACGGGTCGCCAGCGGCACCCAGGACATCGGTACCGGCACCTATACCGTGATCGCGCAGATGGCGGCCGGCTTGGCGGGCGTGGATGTCGATGCGGTGAAGGTGGTGATCGGCGACAGCGATCTTCCGCCCGGTCCCTGGTCAGGCGGCTCGATGGCGACGGGCTCGATGGTGCCAGTCCTGGTGGAAGCCATCGAGCAGGCCGGCGAACAGCTGAAAACCCTCGCCAGCGAGGACAAACACTTCAAAGGCGTCGATGCCAAGCAACTGGTTTTCACGCAAGGCAGGATCCACCGCAACGGCGAAAGCCCCGATGGCGGCCGCCACTTCCGCGACATTCTCGAGGCGGCGCGCGTTGCGCAAGTGGAAGGCCACGGCAAGGCGCAGAGCACCTTCGGCCAGAAGAACAAGCCGTACTCCACGCATTCCTTCGGTGCGCACTTCGTCGAAGTGGCCTGGCAGCCACGCCTGGCGCGCTTGCAGGTCAAACGCACCGTCACGGTGATCGACGCCGGCCGCATCATCAATCCGCTCACCGGCCGCAACCAGATCGAAGGCGCGGTGGTGATGGGCATCGGCATGGCGATGTTCGAGGAAACACGCTACGACACACGCACCGGCAAGGCGGTGAACAGCAACCTGGCCGATTACCTGATGACCAGCCACGCGGACATGCCCGAACAGGTCGACGTGAGCTTCCTCGATTATCCGGATACCAAGTTCAATGCGATGGGCGCCAGGGGCATTGGCGAGATCGGCCTGGCCGGGATCGCGGCGGCGATTGCCAATGCGGTGTATCACGCCACCGGCGTGCGGGTGCGGGACTTGCCGATCAAGATCGAAGACTTGCTGGTGTCGAAGCTGGCGTGAGCTGGCCTTGGCGTTTCGCCGCTGGCGACGAAACGCACCTCCCCCGCGTGACGCGGGGGAGGCCAACCACCAGCGTCACGTGTCCTTGTGACTTTGCCTGCCGGCTTGTGCATGTTGCTCGCTGGTACCGCCACGCGAGCTTGCACCACTGGCACGCGAACCACCATGGCTGTTTTCGCCGCCCTTGCGGCCGATATCCGCCATGTGCTCACGATTCTCGCTGACGGCCTCGCCACCCTTCTGGCCGATCGCGGACATGTGTTCGCGATCCTGGCTTACTGTTTCGCCGCCCTTGCGGCCCGCTTCGCGGGCTTCTTCAGAGCTGAACTCGTGCGCGTGCCCGCTTTCATGCGCGGCACGCCCACCCTGGCTGGCGATTTCACGCTGCCGCTGTTCGTCCATGCCGGCGAACCCGCGTCCCCCTCGATTACCGCTATTTGCATTGGCCATTTTCTCTACTCCTGTTCATTACTACGTACGACACACCTGCGTGTCGTACGCATCGATCATGGCGAGCCTCATCTGTAGCGGAGGTCAGTGCGCGGTGAAAAAGATTTCAACGAAAAAGTCCGCAAAAAAAGGCGCCATACAGGCGCCTGTCTGTTGCGAACGCTGCTGCGAAAGGATGCAGCGGAAGCGTGCGTGGCTGCGGAGGGGGGTGACGAACCACGCAACGCTTCCACTGCGACAACCGCATCAATACATGGAAGCGTCGTCCACGCCATCGCCAGGGTTGGCGGACACGGCATCCGGCAACCGGCCATGGCGACGAATCTCCTCGGCGACTACCGCATCTTCGCGCACGTGCAGACCGAGCATGTCAAACACTTCTTCAAACGAACGGTGCTCGCCGGCCAGGGCGGGGTTGGCGTCGTACTGCTTCGCGGCCCGCGCGTACTCCGTGCGCAGCCGTTCCCACACCGCTTGCTGGTCCGGCTGCGCATCCAGCAGGGCGCGCAGCACGGTGACCAAGGCACAGGTGGTACCAGCCAGTGAAACGCTTTCGTCTTCGATGGATTCCATGGCGAACCTCGTATGTGTCGCTTTGGATGGCAAGCATGCGCTGCTGCGGTACAAGCCCTTGTCTTCGCCGCATGAACGAGCTCATCGACAGCGTCGGTTTACGCATCGCCTGCACGCCATGCTGCCTAGCATCCCTCGCACGCCACCGATGGAAGCGCTTACTTGGACGCCAGGCACGATCCCACCCGAAGCTACGCCAACGAGATCGCGCTACGCGACATGCGCGCGGTGCTCGCCGGCAAGCGGCACGGGCCGCGTGCGCTGCTGCCGTTCGCGGGGCCGGCGATCGTGGTGTCGGTGGCGTACATGGACCCCGGCAATTTCGCCACCAACATCCAGGCCGGCGCGCGCTATGGCTACGGGCTACTGTGGGTGGTGCTGGTGGCGAACGTGGTGGCGATGCTGTTCCAGTCGCTGTCGGCAAAACTCGGCATCGTCACCGGCAGGAACCTGGCGGAGTTGTGCCGCGATCATTTCCCTGCCCCGCTGGTCTGGCTGATGTGGGGCATCAGCGAGATCGCCGCGATGGCCACCGACCTGGCCGAGTTTCTCGGCGGCGCGATCGGCGTGAGCCTGATTTTCAAATGGCCGCTATGGATCGGCATGGCGATCACCGCCATCGTCACCTACGCACTGCTGATGTTCGAACGCAGCGGATTCCGCAAAGTGGAAGTGGCCATCGGCGCACTGGTGGGGGTGGTGGGTTTGCCCTACTTGCTGGAAATGTTCATCGCGCCGGTCGACTGGGCCAGCGCCGGGCGGCAGCTGCTGATGCCGCATCTTGAGGATTCGCAGGCCTTCGTGCTCGCTGCCGGCATCATTGGCGCCACTGTGATGCCGCACGCGCTGTTCCTGCATTCCGGGCTCACCCAATATCGCTTTCCATCGGCCTCGCCAACGGAATGCCGGCAGGTGCTGCGTTATTCGCGCATCGAAGTGACGATTGCACTCGGCATCGCCGGTTTGATCAACCTCGCCATGGTGCTGATGGCAGCCGGCGCATTTCACGCCGGCCATCCGCACGTTGCCGAAATCCAGAGCGCTTACCACAGCCTCACGCCCTTGCTTGGTTCGGCCGCGGCAATCATCTTCCTGGTGTCGCTGATTGCCTCGGGCCTGTCCAGTTCGGCGGTTGGCACCATGGCAGGCCAAATGGTGATGCAAGGCTTCGTCGGTTTCACCATACCGCTGTGGCTGCGCCGCTTGATCACCATGCTGCCTAGCGTCGCAGTGATCTATGCCGGGGTGAACGCCACGCAAGCGCTGGTGTTCAGCCAGGTGGTGCTGAGCATCGCTTTGCCGGTGCCGATGCTTGCGCTGATCTGGTTCGTATCCAGCGAACGCATCATGGGCGTCCATCGCATCCGCCTGCCCACGCTGTTGGCCACGGCCGCTTCGGCGCTTTTCATCCTCGCGCTCAACACGCTGCTGTTGCTCATGTATTGACAGTGGTTTGACCGCATGTCGACCCACGTGCGTCCACATTGGCTGCCCGCCTGCCGCACCACACCGACCACGGAGAGCCAAGCCATGTTTGCCCATAACAAGCGGTTGCAATATTCCGTCCACGTTTCCGAATCCAATCCTGGCCTTGCCAACCTGATGCTGGAGCAATTCGGCGGCCCGCAAGGCGAACTGGCCGCGGCCATGCGCTATTTCACGCAGGCGCTGGCTGAAGAAGACCCCGGCCGCAAGGACATGCTGATGGACATCGCCACGGAAGAATTGAGCCATCTGGAAGTGATCGGCTCGATCGTCGCCATGCTCAACCGCGGCGCGAAGGGCGAACTGGCCGAAGCCGTGGCCGAAACGGGAGAGCTGTATCGCTCGCTGCAAGGTGCAGGCAACGATTCGCACGTCACCCAGTTGCTCTACGGCGGCGGCCCTGCCCTGACCAACTCCGGCGGCATGCCATGGACCGCGGCGTACGTCGACTCCATCGGCGACCCCACCTGCGACCTGCGCTCGAACATCGCCGCCGAAGCGCGCGCGAAGATCATCTATGAGCGGCTCATCAATGTCACCGACGACCCCGGCGTCAAGGAAGCGCTCGGCTTCCTGATGACGCGCGAGATCGCGCATCAACTTTCGTTCGAAAAGGCACTGTACGCGATCGAACCGAATTTCCCACCCGGCAAGCTACCTGGCAAATCCGAATTCGCGCATGTGTATGTGAACACCTCC
>DATJMR010000070.1:0-8916 GCA_035508595.1 Dyella sp. | reverse complement strand
CGTCGTTGTCCTGACGCTCGCAAATTCGGGCATCCGCGCACAAGCGACGCCTGCCATGCCCGCCTTCAATACGCAGCCCGAACAAGCGGTGCTCGCGCGCCTGCTGCCGCATCAGGCACAGCAGTTCGAACTGGGCACGCTCGGCTCGCCCAACGGCCACGAGCGTTTTCGCATTTCCAGCGACAACGGCCGCATCGAAGTGCAAGGCAGCACGCCCAGCGCGCTGCTGTTCGGCGTGAACTGGTATCTGAAATATGTCGCGCATGTGCAGATCTCGCCGAACGGCGATCGCGTCGGCACCGCTCTGTTTCCGTTGCCGACCACGACGATCGAAAAAGAAACACCGTATGCGTATCGCTATGCGCTGAACGAAAACACCGACGGTTACACCTCGCCTTATTGGGATTGGGCGCGCTGGCAACGCGAGATCGACGTGCTGGCGTTGTCGGGCATCAATGCGATGCTGATCGAGCGCGGCACGGATTATGTGCTCTATCAAACTTTCCGCGACTTCGGCTATTCCGATAGCGATATCCGCGCCTGGATCACGCAACCCGCGCATCAGAACTGGCAGTTGATGGGCAACCTCTGCTGCTTCGACGGGCCGATCAGCAGCATGCTGATGCAAAAGCGCGTGACTTCCGCACAGAAAATCATTGCGCGCCTGCGCGAACTGGGCATCACGCCGGTGCTCCCCGGTTTCTACGGCGTGGTGCCCGCGGACTTCGCAACCCGATTTCCGAAGGCGCATGTCGTGCCGCAGGGCGAATGGGCCGGCTTCACGCGTCCCGGCTGGCTCGATCCGCGCGATCCGATGTTCGCGAAACTGGCTGCCGCGTTTTACCGCCATCAGCGCGAACTGTACGGCGACAGCACCATCTACGACATGGAAGTGTTCCAGGAAGGCGGCCATTCCGGCGACGTGCCCGTGCCGGAGGCCGCGCGCGACGTGCAAAACGCCCTGCTCACCGCGCATCCCGGCGCGCGCTGGATGATGCTGGCCTGGCAAGGCAATCCTCGGCAGGACCTGCTTTCGGGGGTGGATCGGCAGCATCTGCTGATCATCGATATCGATCACGACCGCGTGCCGCGCGACGATCGCCAGAAAGATTTTCAGGATGCGCCGTTCCTGTTCGGCGGCATCTGGGAATTCGGCGGCCGCACGACGCTGGGCGCCAACATCCAGAACATCACCGAGCGCCTGCAACGTCTTGGCCGCACCAATGGCAACATGGTCGGCACCGCGCTATTCACGGAAGGCATGGATACCAATCCTTTCGCCTTCGATCTGTTCACGGAAATGGCGTGGCGCAGCGAACCGGTCGACGTCGCCGCCTGGGCGGCCGACTACGTGCAACGCCGCTATGGCGCCGCCGATCCGCACGCGCTGGCGGCGTGGAACGTGTTGCTGCACACGGCGTATGACCTGCGCATCACGGACGTGCCTTTCAACAGCGAGCGCGACGCCGCGCAGGAGTCGCTGTTCGATGCGCAACCCAGCCTTACCGTCAATCGCGCCTCGAACTGGTCGCCGGAGGCGTTGCGCTACAGCGGCGACGTTTTCAAGCAGGCGCTGCCCGCCATGTTGCAGGTTGCGCCGGAACTGCGCGCCACCGAAACCTATCAATACGATCTGGTGGATATCGCCCGGCAAACGCTTGCCAACGAAAGCCGCATGCTGCTGCCGCAGATCAAGGCCGCCTACGAGGCCAAGAACGCGTCGCGTTTCCATACGCTGACGCAACGCTGGCTGCAATTCATGGATCTGCAGGATCAAGTGCTGGCGACCAACCGTTTCTTTCTCGTCGGCAGCTGGCTCAATCAGGTGCAACCGTGGGCATCGACGCCGGATGAACTTGTGCGGCTGAACGACGACGTGCGCTCCCTCCTCACCACCTGGGGCGATCGCAAAGCCAGCGAAGGCGCGAGTCTGCACGATTACGGCAACAAGGATTGGGCCGGCCTGACGCACGACTACTACCGCCAGCGCTGGCAAACCTATTTTCAGTCGCTGGACGAATCGCTACGCACCGGCGCGCCGCCCAAGCCCATCGATTGGTTCGCCATGGGCGACGCCTGGAACCACGGTACGCAGCGCTACGCCGATCAACCCGTCGGCGACGCCTATCAAGCCGCGACACGCGTCGCCGATGCGCTGCAAATGACCAGCGCCAGCTACACCGAGCGCGACGCCTCCACCGGCGACACGCGCGACGCGCGCCAGGCGGGTACCAACACCGCGGACTGACCCAGCAAAAGCACCGCGACCACCCCAACGACGACGTAGGCAAGCGACAAACGCTGCATTTCGAACCGGTCGATCAGCAACATGTTCAGCAACACGGTCAGCACGGCGCCAACCGTCACGCCGCCCACGCTGATCAATAGATTTTCGGTGCAGAAATAACTAAGAATGTCCCCTTGCGTCGCACCGAGCGCCCGGCGCACGCCGATGTGCTTGCGCCGCTGGCTCACCCAGAAACTGGTCAGGCCGACGATGCCGGCCGCCGTGGTCGCCAACAGCACCACGCAAATCACACCCATCAAGATGGCGATGCCGCGATCGCTTCGGTAAGCAACGGCTCGGATGCGGCGATACGTCATCACGTCTTTCGGACCGATCACGCGCAGGGGGTTCGCGGCGATCAACGCCTGCGGCGCGGCGTGCAGCACGCGATCCATGGCGCCAGGCTGCACGCGCACAAGATAAGTCGTGCCGCTGGCAAGTAGACGGAAAGGAACGAGGGTGGAGCGTTCGACCCACGCTTCGGAAAAGCTGCCGATCCAAGTCTGCATGCGATCGACTACGCCGATAATGATGCTCGGCGGTGCGCTGCCGACGCATAGCTGTTTACCCACGGCGTTGCCGCCTGGGAAAAGTTTGTCGGCAAGCGCCTTGGTAACAATGATGACGCGTGGCGCCAAGGTATCGCGCGCACCCATGTCGCCCACTTCGTCCGCATGAAAATTGCGCCCCGCGATCAGCGTCAAACCAAGCGTGGCTAATGTATGGTCGTCCGCGAAATAGATCGCGGTCGGCGACGTGGCGTTTTTCTGATCCATGGTGTAACGCACACCCTTGGACCATCCGCCGTTGCCCAGCGGATAGGCATTGGT
The DNA here is from genome assembly GCA_035508595.1 of Dyella sp. Lineage (GTDB taxonomy): Bacteria > Pseudomonadota > Gammaproteobacteria > Xanthomonadales > Rhodanobacteraceae > Dyella_B. The sequence continues at coordinate 5,799 of DATJMR010000070.1, read as the reverse complement.
CGCGTAGACATCGGCGACGCCGGGCACGCGACGCAGGGTTTGAAGATCGGACGACATCAGCGCCTGCAACGGCGCCTTTGCAGGTTCGCCGATCCACTGATTCTGAATCACCAGTACATTCGCTTCGTCGACACCGCTGGGCCGCGACAGACGCACGACGCGCTGACGGATGATAAACAAGGCGTTGCAGATGATCGCCAACGTGAGCGCGATCTGCAGCACGATCAAGGCGGTGCCGGCTTTGTGATGCCATAGCGCGGACAAAATAGGCCTTATCTGCATGATGTTCGCCCTATTGAGATTTCAGTTGCCATGAAGGCTGCACATGCGCCGCCCGCCATGCCGGATAAAGTCCTGCGATCACCGTTGCGAGCACCGCCAGCAACACCGTCGATCCGACCAGGCCAAACGAAAGATGCGCCAGCTTGGCGATATCCGGTTCGAACAACAGATCGGTGCCGTGCATGCCCAGCGCCATCAGCAGCAACCCCAACAAACCGCCCGACAGGCCGATCACGGACGCCTCGGCGACAAACTGCCGGTAGATCTCGCCACGCGACGCACCCAGCGCGCGGCGCACGCCAATCTCGCCCGCGCGCCGCATGATCTTGGCCAGCAGCAGCCCGACGGTATTGACCAAGCACACCAGCAGAAAACCCGCCGCAACCAGCAGCGACACCGCGGTTTCCGGCGGCACGACGCCTTCATGGTCAAGCCAATCCATCAGGTTGAACAATCTGACGTTGCTTGCCCAATGAAACCGGCCGTGCCGTTGCTGATCCGACGCGTAGCCGCTCAAGAATTGCCGGTAGCGCTGCACCGCTGTCGCGTTGGGCAACTCCACCCACATCGATACCCACACGCATTCCGATTGCAACCAGCCGGTCCAGCCGGGAACCAAGGGTTTGAGCGAACCGGCGCAGTTGTTGTTGCCGTTGCTGCCGATCTGAAGGTCCACGGCGCGCGTAAACGGCACGTAGTAATCCGGCGCATCGCCAAAGCTGTAGCCGTTATTGACGTCGTAGAACCGTGGCTGCGGATTCCAGTTATCGACCACGCCCACGACACGATAATCGTGGCCGTCCACATCGAGCGTTCGACCGACGCTGTTGGCACCGCCGAACAGCTGTCGGTTGATCTGGCTGCTGATCACGATCACGCCCGCATGATGCTGATCGTCGCTTTCGTTCCAGCCGCTGCCGTATTCGAATCGCGCCTCGAACATCGAAAAGAAATCCGCATACGCCGCATACCCGTTCGCCGCAAAAGGCCGATGCGTACCGTCCTGCGGCACGACGTTTCCCACGATCGGGTAAATAGCGGTCTGGTGCGCGGCGGCTTGCGCCTGCATCAACGCCATGGCGTCGGTGTAGGTCAGCGCATCGGAAAGATGATTGCGCGTCGAGCCGTTTTGCGGCCCCAGGTTATCGATCTGCGGCACGAACAGTTGCAACGACTTGTCCGGCAGCGGATTGCCCGATACCGCGCGAAACACGGCGTAAGTAGTCATGGACGCCGCCACCCCTACACCCATGATGACCACCATCAACGCCGTCAAGCCCGGACTTCGACGAAAGCTGTGCAGCGCAAGCTGAAGGTAATAGCCGAACATGCGTCATGCGCTCCTCGATAAGCCGCGCGCCTTCGAGGGCGCGAATCGGCCGCAGGCGCCACCATGCGGCGGCGCTGGAACGTGCGCACGCTATTTGTGACGATCGGCCGACGAATGGGGGCGAGCGGTTGGCCGAACGCGGCGAGCGGTCAGCGAATCCCCAATGTGGCGCGCGCTGCATGCCGGAACCGGCGGCTCAGATCCAGCCGCGTGCCATCGTGAAGCACCACTTCGGCGTGCCCTTGGAAAAGGGTGTGGACTTCGCGGATGCGATTCATATTGACGACGATACTTCGATGAATGCGCAGGAAGTGATTCGGATCCAGCGATTCGCACAAATGACGCAAGGTCTCGCGGTGCAGATACGCGTGGCTGCCCACGTGAATGCGCACATAGTTGTCGTCTGCGCGAATCCAGTCGATATCCGACACCGGAATCACCACGCTACGCTCATCCGTTTGCACGCTGATACGCTTGATGTAATGACCGTTGCCATCCGCCGATACGGGACGGTGGTCGCGCGCCAACCCGCGCCAATGCTTTTTGACCCGATCCATCGCCTGATCGAAGCGCGCCTGATCGATCGGTTTCAACACGTAATCGATCGCGTTGACATCGAAGGCTTCCAGCGCGTGATCGGCAAACGCGGTGGTGAAGACGACCAGCGGCCATTCGCCGGCATCGTGCTCGCGCAGCAAACTGAAACCGTCGCCGCCGGGCATCTGAATATCGAGAAACAGCAGGTCCGGCGACAACGCAGCCATCGCTTGCATGGCCTCTTGCACGTTGCCGCACTCCCCTATCACGTCGACGTCCGTATGCGAGGCCAACGCCTGGCGCAGCGCCACGCGCGCAAGCATTTCATCATCCACCAGCAAGGCACGCAGGCGCGAGGTTGTCATGGGTTGCCTTCCACAAAAGGAAAGCGCAACTCCACGCGCGTGCCGCCGTTGGTCCGGCGCGACAGATCCATGCTGGCCTTATCGCCGAACATCGCCTGCAATCGCGCGCGCGTATTGCTCAAACCAACGCCTTCCACCGGTCCGGCCGGCGGCAGGCCGAGGCCGTCGTCTTCCACGCACAGATGGAGATCGTCGTCGATGCGCCGCGCGACGATATGCAGCGCGCCGCCATCCGTCTTGGCGAGCAGGCCGTGCCGCAACGCGTTCTCCACCAGCGGCTGCAGGATCAGGCTCGGCACCATCGCATGGCCGGTATCGCCCACCTCGACGCGCGTGATAAGGCGATCCTGAAAACGCACTTTCTGAATGCCTAGATAGGATTCCAGAAACTGCATTTCGCGCGACAGCGGCACTTGCTGGGCGTGACGCTCTTCCAGCGTCAGCCGCAGGAAATCGCTGAGGCGCGCGATCATCAATTTCGCCTGCACCGGATCGGCCACCGTGAGTGCCGAAATCGCATTGAGCGTATTGAACAGAAAATGGGGTTGCAGCTGCATGCGCAGCACCTGCAATTGCGACTGCGCCAAGCGCGTTTCGAGCTGCGCATTGCGAACCCGCTCGTCGCGCAGCGAACGCCACGACGCCATGCCCCGCAGCACCGCCAGCATGATCCAATACGTAAGCAGCGCAAGATGGAATTTGTAGACGCCTTCGTTGTGCAGCAAATCCGTCAGCGTAAACACGTTTCCCCTGGGATTGGGGCCGCACCACCAAAAGAACAGCATCAGCATCACGGCGCTTTGCGCGGCGGCCGTCAAGACGCTGCACGGGATATGCACCGCGCAGAAACGGGCCCAGCTTTGCGCACCCGCACGACCCAACCGGCTCACCAGCGGCGTCAGCGCCATCCAGAGATAAAAATCGATCAGGTTCCACGACAACGGGCGAAACCACGACTCGGGACGGCCTTCGCTGATGCTGCCGAGCACGGAACTGGCCGCGTACGACAACGCCAGCACCGTCCAGAACGCGAACGCCAGACTCGCTATTTTCAGCTTGCGCGTGCGATCGGTTTCACTCATGCCTTTGATGTGCGTCGATGCGTCGTAAGTAGCGGTTAGTGTGCGAACTCTCAGGCCGCTTGGGAAGTGCGCCTCGCCACGCTGCCGCTTACCCGCCCGAATCGACCGCTCACCCCACCGTGCAGGCTTTCATCACAAAGCGCGTGCCGTCTGCGCGCGTGTTGACGATGCTGCACCTACCTTTTCGCCCTACGGGAACGCATATGGCTATCACCGATAACCGCCGCTCACTGGTTGGCGCCCTCGCCGCCGTTGCCATGCTCGCTTTTGTGGTCTTGGAGCCGCACGCGCTCAATGTCCACGCACAGGATTCGATGTCCGGTGCTGCCGACGAAACCCAGCAAACGGAAGCGTCCGTGATGGCCGTGGACAAACATTGGAGCATCGCCGAGCTGACCGGCGACACGGCTTGGCTCGACCAGATGCTGCTGCCCGAATACCGCTCCGTGGGCAACACCGGCGTCGCACATCCGAAGGCCGACATCGTTGCCGGCGCCGCCAAGCGCAAAGGCACGGACCTTGCCACGGCGCAGCAAAAAATGGCGGCGTACGAGAAAGAACATCCCTACGGCAGCGCGGTGGTCATCCACGGCGATACCGCCATCGTATCGTTCTACGATCCGACGCTGGGCCCGCAGAAGGGTGTGAAGTCGTCGGATATTTTTGTCTACATCGACGGACACTGGCATGCCATGTATTCGCAACACACCGCCGTGCAAAACGGCTGAGCGAATTGAAATCAGGCGTGATGCAAGGCACGGGAGCGGCGGACGGGAGACGGAGGCCCATCCGCCGTCCTTCCAAAGTGCAGCGTCGGCGTCGTGCCCAGCATTTTTCGGAAGGCGGCGATAAACGCGCTTGGCGCGCTATAACCGGCCTCCTGCGCGGCGTAGGTGACTTTCGCCCCTTCGCCCAGCAATCGCATGGCATGCATCAAACGAAGCTGCTGTCGCCATTTGCCGATTGTCATCGCCGTTTCGTCGAGGAAAATCCGCTCGATCGTTCGGCAGCTCGCTCCGCTCGTTTTGCATAGTTGCGTCAACGACTGACGATTGCCGGGATCGGCCAGCAACGCCTCTGCGACACGCTTTGCCCGCGGGTCGACCACACCGGGAAGTTGCAGCGGAACGGCTTGCACTATCCGCAGTTGATCGACGATGACATCGGCCAGATGCCGCTCTGCAAGCACGCGGTTCTTAAGCGCACCCGTGGCGCATGCTTCGACAATCAGCTCTTTCAACAACGGCGAAATGTTTATCACGCAGCACGATCGCGGCAACAACTTCGCCATGCGTGGCTTGAGGTAAAGCGTACGCATGGCGACAGCGCCCGACATGGCGATGGTGTGCGCTACGCCCTTGGGTATCCAAACGCCGCGATGCGTCGGCACGACCCAGCTGCCTTCGTCGGTTTGCACGGTCATGACGCCATGCGTGGCGTAAACCAGCTGGTCGCGATCGTGGTAGTGCAGCGGAATAACGCAATGGGCGGCGTAATTGCGCGTATGCGTCACGATCGCATCGCGGTTTCCTGCGAGACGATCGAACGCGGCAGGTTGTCGTTTTTTCGACATTTGTTGGCATGCTATCGAACTACCGAATACCCGGCAATGACTATGCTGGCCCCGCATCGGCGAACACGCCCGGGGGCGGAACCTCATGACAAATCCAGCACGCCACTACGTATCGGCCGCCATGGCGGCGCTGATGTTTTGCTCGGCACCGCATGCATTCGCCGCGACATCCGGCGCTTCCTGCGCGGACGACGTCGCCAGCCGCCAGCTGGATTTTTGGCTGGGCAATTGGTCCGTTGGCGCGGTCGGTTCCGCACCCACGGCGCATAGCAAGGTGTACCTGGCGCTCGACCAATGCATGGTGATCGAAAGCTGGGACGGCGGACGCGGTCACCGCGGCGAAAACATGTTCGCCTATAGCGTCGACGACAAGAGCTGGCACGGTCTGTTTGTCGATAACGAAGGACGCGTGCATGTGTTCTCGGATGGAAAGGCATCGCCGGGAGCGGCGCAATTCATCGGCCCCAGCACCGGACCGGATGGCGCCACCGTGCTCAACCGCGTAAAGATCGTTCGTGTCAGCGCCGACAAAGTCGAACAGACATGGGAAAAATCCACCGACCGCGGCATGACTTGGTCGATGGCGTTCCGAGGCGAATATTCGCGCACTCAACCTTGATTTAAGGCGGC
>DATJMR010000069.1:0-6249 GCA_035508595.1 Dyella sp. | reverse complement strand
CAGCCGTTCCAGAGCGAAGCGGGCTGGCATATTCTGCAACGTCTTGGCACCCGCAGCAGCGACATGACCAGCCAGATCGCACGCGATCAGGCGCGCCAAGCCATCGGCAACCGTAAAGCCGATCAGGCGTATGACGACTTCCTGCGTGGCCTGCGCTCCAGCTCGTACGTGAAGATTCTTGCGCCCGAGCTGCAAGATCCCAACAACCCGGACACCAAGGCATCGTCGTAATGACGCCTCGACCCGGTACGCCGTGAGCAACCGCGCACTCCCACGGCTCGCTCTCACAGCAGGCGAGCCGGCCGGCGTCGGTCCCGAGTTGCTTATTCGATTGGCCGCCACTTCCATGGCGGCCAATTTCGTTGCGATTACCGATCGCGCGCTGCTTGAGCGTGCGGCGTCGCGTTGCGGCGTGGCGATTCAACTCATCGACGACGACGGGGCACAGATCGATCATCGTCCACCCGGTACGTTGCGCGTGCGACACGTTCCGCTGATAAGCGATGAAGTGCCCGGCTCTCCCGATCCGCAGAACGCCCAACACGTACTGGCGACGCTGACCGAGGCGGCAGACGGGTGTCTCGCCGGAGGCTACGCGGCCGTCGTGACCGCGCCGCTGCAAAAGTCCTCGATCAACGACGCTGGCATTCCCTTTAGCGGCCACACCGAGTTTTTTGCCGAGCGCAGCCGCGCCGACGTGGTGATGATGCTCGCCAGCCCGCAACTGCGTGTGGCCCTGGCGACCACCCACTTGCCGTTGCGTGACGTATCGTCCGCCATCGACGCCGCTTCGCTGGAACGCACGCTGCGAATCGTGCACCACGAACTGCGCGCGAAATTCGGGTTCGCACAGCCACGTATTGCCGTGTTGGGTCTCAATCCGCATGCGGGCGAAAGCGGCCACCTCGGGCGCGAGGAAATCGATACGATCATTCCGACGATGGAGACGCTGCGCGAGCAAGGGATGGTTTTGCTGGGTCCGCTGCCCGCCGATACCGCTTTCGTACCTGCACAACGCCAACGCTACGACGCCGTGCTTGCGATGTATCACGACCAGGCGTTGCCGGTGCTCAAAAGCGAAGCGTTCGACCGTACCGTGAATGTCACGCTTGGCTTGCCCTTCATTCGCACATCGGTCGATCACGGCACCGCGCTGGATCTAGCCGGCACGGGCAAGGCCGATCCTTCCAGCCTGATCGCCGCCGCGCACATGGCCTTGGATTTGGTCGCACGCTGCAACGCCCTGGATAAGTAATCGCATGAGCGCCCGCCCCAAGAAAAGTTTCGGCCAGCATTTTTTGCACGAGCGCCGTTATATCGAACGTATCGTCGCGGCCATATCGCCCCGTCCAGACGATTTTCTGGTGGAGATCGGCCCTGGCGAAGGTGCACTGACGTTTCCGCTGCTGGCGGCCGCCGGCAAGCTCACCGCCGTGGAACTCGATACGGATTTGATCCCGGACCTGCAGGCGCGCGCCGCGAATATCGGTCCGTTGAGCATCGTACACGCCGATGTGCTGAAGGTGGACTTCACGGCCATGGCGCAACGCGAAGGCGTGTCGCGGCTGCGCATTGCCGGCAATCTGCCGTATTACATTTCAAGCCCCATTCTGTTTCATTGCGTCGACCATGCCGCAGCCATCGCCGACATGCACTTCATGTTGCAAAAAGAAGTGGTCGACCGCATGGCCGCGGAACCAGGCAGCAAGGTATACGGGCGGTTGTCAGTGATGTTGCAGCTTGCTTGCCGCGTCGAGCCGTTGTTCGACGTCCCTCCAGGCGCCTTCCGGCCGCCCCCGAAAGTGGATTCGTCCGTGGTGCGGCTCATCCCCCTCGCAGCCGATGAACGACATAACGCCGACCCCGCGCGCTTGCACGCCGTCGTGAAAGCCGCCTTCGCGCAACGCCGCAAGACGCTCTCCAATGCCTTGCGCCAGCTCATGGATGCCGACGCCATTCGTGCCGCCGACGTCGATCCCAAGGCCCGCGCAGAAACGCTGGCACCCTTGGACTTCGTACGGCTGGCAAAAGTGCAGGACGCCGGCGACCGGTAGTTCGGCCATCGCATGGCCCGTCTTGGCCGCCATGCCGGATTCCACACGTCGTGTTGTCAATATGCAGGACAGGAGCATACGCACCCCTGCTTGGACTGCCGATTCCCTGCGCCCATGACAACGGTACAATCACGTCATGAATGAGAAATCCACGTATACGATCGACGTGCAGGTGCACACCCGCTTCGTCCCCGATCAATCCGCCCCGAACGAGAATCGCTACGTCTTTGCGTACACGATCAAATTGCACAACGCCGGGGGCGTCCCCGCGCGTTTACTCACACGTCACTGGGTCATCACGGATGCCAACGGCAAAGTGGAAGAGGTGTTTGGCGAGGGCGTGGTGGGCGAGCAGCCGTGGATGCGTCCGGGCGATGACTACGAATACACCTCCGGTGCCGTGCTGGAAACCGCGGTGGGCACCATGCAAGGCAGCTATCAAATGATGGCTGACGACGGTACGCGGTTCGAAACCCCTATTCCCGCATTCACGCTTTCCATCCCCCGTACGCTGCATTGATTGAGGAACCGCTCATGACATGCGCGCCGCAGACCTTCGAGGCGATTCGCTGATGGCCATTTACGCAATCGGCGATATCCAGGGTTGCTATCCGGAATTGCAGCGCTTGCTCGACAAGCTGCGCTTCGATCCGGCCGGCGATCGACTGTGGTTGTGCGGCGATCTCGTCAACCGCGGGGGTCAATCGCTGGAAACATTACGGCTGGTGCATTCGCTGCGCGAAAACACGGTGGTGACGCTGGGCAATCATGACCTCAGCTTGCTCGCCATCGCGCAGCGCAAGCAGGACGCGCAAGCCCGGGTCAATCCAGAGTTGCGCGAGGTGTTGTTCGCCGACGACTCGCCGGTATTGCTCGATTGGCTGCGTTGCCAGAAGTTGCTGCATCACGATGAGTCGATCGGCTGGACCATGGTGCATGCCGGCCTCGCCCCGAGCTGGACGTTAAAGCAGGCACAACGCTGCGCCGTGGAAATCGAGCGCGAACTTTCCAGTCCGCGTCACCCACGATTGCTGAAAAATCTTTTCGGCAATCGACCGGCCGCGTGGGCGAGTCGGCTGCAAGGTATCGAACGGATGCGCGCATCGATCAATACCTTGACTCGCATGCGATTTTGCGATGTCAACGGCCGTATCGATTTCGAGAGCAAAGGTGCGCCCGGCACGCAAAAACCCGGCATGTATCCGTGGTTCGAAGTGCCGGGCGTGCGCAAGCGCGATACGCGCATCGTGTGCGGACATTGGTCGGCGTTGGGCCGATTTGTCGGCATGGGCGTTTACGGTATCGACACCGGTTGCGTATGGGGCGGCAAACTCACAGCGCTGCGTTTGGATAGCGAAGAACCGCAGTACATCACGGTGGATGCCGAGCCGCATCGCAAACGCGTACCCGGCGGAGATTGATTGCCGCAAGTCTCGTCGCGGTAGCGTTGCCATCATGAAAAAGGCCGGAAGCGAGCTTGCGTATCGCTTCCGGCCTTTTTTGGTTTTCGGTTGGATCAGCTCAACTGCCCGTGACAGTGCTTGTACTTTTTGCCCGAACCGCACGGGCAAGGATCGTTGCGCCCTACCTTCGGGCCGGACGCAGCCGGCTCGGCGGTTACGGCGGCCTGCGGTGCATCCATGCCCAGGGCGCCGCCTGCCGGCGCGCCACCGCCGCTGGCTTGCATCTGGCGCTGCATGCGTTCGGCGAGGCGCTGTTGCTCGGCTTCCATCGCAGCGACTTCTTCTTCGCTACGAATGCGGATGCGTGCGAGCATCTGAATCACTTCGGTCTTGATGCGTGCCAGCATTTGCGAGAACAGCGCAAAGGACTCTTGCTTGAAGGCCTGCTTCGGGTCCTGCTGCGCATAACCGCGCAAATAGATGCCCTGACGCATGTAATCCATGCTGGCCAAATGTTCCTTCCACGCGTTGTCCACCACGCTCAGCATGATGTGCTTCTCAAGCTGACGCATGGTTTCGGAAGTGATCTGCTTCTCCTTGGCCTGGAACAGGCTCTCGACCAAACCGTGCACATGCTTCTTCACGGTTTCGGCATCGGCTTCCGATTGTTGTTCCAGCCACGGCTTGAGTTGGGCGGACAGGCCGAAATCGCTTTCGAGTTCGCGCTCCAGGCCCGCGATATCCCATTGCTCGTCGATGCTGTCGGCGGCCACGTAACGTTGCACCACATCCTGCACCACGTCTTCGCGGATATCGATGACGGTGGCGGAAACGTCGTCCTCTTCCAGCAACTCGTCGCGCTGGCGATAGATAACTTTGCGCTGATCGTTGGCAACGTCGTCGTATTCGAGCAGATTCTTGCGGATGTCGAAGTTGTGCTGTTCGACTTTGCGCTGCGCTTTTTCGATCTGGCGGCTGATCATGCGATCTTCCAACGCTTCGTCTTCTTTCATGCCGAAGCGCTTCATCCAGCGCACCAGACCTTCACCGCCGAAGATGCGCAGCAGGTTGTCCTGCAACGACAGATAGAAACGCGACGAGCCCGGGTCGCCCTGGCGACCGGAACGGCCGCGCAGCTGGTTGTCGATGCGGCGCGATTCGTGACGCTCGGTACCGACAATGTGCAGCCCGCCAGCAGCCACCACTTGCTCGTGGCGCTTCTTCCATTCCGACTTGACGCGCGCGCGGTCGGTTTCGCTGGCATCTTCCGGCAGCGCCGCCAGCGCCGCTTCAAGGCTGCCACCGAGGACGATGTCGGTGCCGCGACCGGCCATGTTGGTGGCGATGGTCACGGCGCCCGGCGTGCCCGCTTGCGCCACGATGTGCGCCTCGCGCTCGTGCTGCTTGGCGTTGAGCACTTCGTGCGGAATCTTTTCTTTGTTAAGCAGGTTGGACAAAAGCTCGGAGACATCGATCGATGCCGTACCGACCAGCACTGGCTGACCGCGCTTGTGGCAATCCCGGATGTCCTCGATCACCGCCTTGTATTTCACATCCTGGCTGAGAAACACCATGTCCGAGTTGTCTTTGCGGATCATGGGCTTGTGGGTGGGGATCACCACCACTTCCAGGCCATAGATGGTTTGGAATTCGTACGCTTCGGTGTCGGCTGTGCCGGTCATGCCGGCCAGCTTCTTGTACATGCGGAAAAGGTTCTGGAACGTCACCGTTGCCAGCGTCTGATTCTCGCGCTGAATCGGCACGCCTTCCTTCGCTTCCACGGCCTGATGCAACCCGTCGGACCAACGACGGCCCTGCAAGGTGCGACCCGTGAATTCGTCGACGATGATGACTTCGCCGTCGCGCACGATGTAATCGACGTCGCGCTGGTAGATCGCATTGGCACGCAGCGCCGCGTTGAGATGATGGACTACGGCGAGGTTGCGCGCATCGTACAGGCTGCCGTCTTCCTCGATGACCTTCGCGTGCTGCAGCAGCTCCTCGGCGTGCTGCATGCCCTCTTCGGAGAGATGCACCTGCTTTTGCTTTTCATCGACCCAGTAATCGCCCGGACCGTCTTCCACTTCCTGGCGCTTCATCCGCGGCACGAGCTTGTTGACCGCGATATAGAGCTGCGGCGAATCTTCCGCCGGGCCGGAAATGATCAGCGGCGTGCGCGCTTCGTCGATCAGAATCGAGTCCACTTCGTCGACGATGGCGTAATGCAGGCCGCGTTGCGCGCGCTGCTCTTTGGACAGCGCCATGTTGTCGCGCAGGTAATCGAAGCCGAACTCGTTGTTGGTGCCGTAGGTGATGTCGGCGGCGTAGGCGGCGAACTTGTCGGCGTGATCCATGCCCGGATACACCACGCCCACGCTCATGCCGAGGAAGTTGTAGAGCTTGCCCATCTGGGCTGCGTCGCGCTTGGCGAGGTAGTCGTTGACGGTAACGACGTGCGTGCCTTTGCCTTCGAGCGCATTGAGATACACCGGCGCCGTCGCCACGAGCGTTTTGCCTTCGCCCGTGCGCATTTCGGCGATCTTGCCCATATGCAGCACCATGCCGCCGATGAGCTGTACGTCGTAGTGGCGCATGCCGAGCACACGCTTGGCACCCTCGCGCACCACGGCGAAGGCTTCGGGCAGCACTTTGTCCAGCGCCTCGCCCTTGGCGATGCGCTGCTTGAATTCGTCGGTCTTGCCACGCAGGGCCTCGTCGCTGAGCTTTTCCAACTCAGGCTCTAGCGCGTTGATGCGCGCGACGGTTTTGGACAGCTGGCGCAGTACTCGATC